>NZ_JBFIGP010000192.1:0-7360 GCF_041602235.1 Paraconexibacter sp. | reverse complement strand
TCGTCGCCTCCACATCCGCGACGGCGAAGCGGACGTTCTCGACGCCCGCCTCCGCGGCCTCCTGGGTGGCGGCCTCGATGAACCGCGGCGAGGCGTCGACCCCGAGCACCGAGCCCTCCGGCCCGACGATCGCGGCGAGCTGCTGCGCGGTGTCGCCGAAGCCGCAGCCGATGTCGAGGACGTGGGCACCTCGCGGCGGCGGGTACCACCTCATCGCCGCGTCTCCGTGGATGCCGAGCCCCCCGGTCAGGAGGTGCCGGAACTGCACGAACCGCTCGAACAGCGGACCGTCCCAGGCTTCGATCGCCTCCGCGTTGGCGGACGAGATGACCTGCTCCTGCGACGACATGGCGGCCTCCGGAGAACGGTGAGCCCCGGTAGTACCACCGCTGACGCGCCAGAACAAGGCCCGGCCCATCTCACGACGCGAACGGGCCCCGTGGGCGAGCGCCCAGCGGGACCCGTGACGCGACGAGGGTACGGCTAGGAGGCGTCCCGCAGGCGCTGGGCCTCCGGGAGCGACTCGAGCTTCTTGAGCGTGTGGTTCTCGATCTGACGGATGCGCTCACGCGTCACGTTGAACGCCCGGCCCACCTCCTCGAGGGTGCGCGGACGCCCCCCGGTGAGGCCGAAGCGCATCTCGATGACCTCCCGCTCACGCGCCGGCAGGGCCGCGAGCGCGCGGTGGACGTTCTCCTTGCGGAGGTTCTCCGACGCGAGCTCGAAGGGTGACTCGGCGGTCTGATCCTCGACGAAGTCGCCGAGCTCGGACTCCTCCTCCTCACCGATCGGCTTCTCCAGCGAGATCGGCTGCTGGCTCATCCGCAGGATGTCGCGCACCTCGCGTGCGGTGCACTCGAGCTCCTTGGCGATCTCCTCCGGTGAGGGCTCGCGGCCGAGCGACTGCACGAGCTGCCGCTCGACGTGCACGACCTTGTTGAGCTTCTCGACCATGTGCACCGGGATGCGGATGGTCCGCCCCTTGTCGGCGATCGCGCGCGTCACCGCCTGGCGGATCCACCACGTCGCGTAGGTCGAGAACTTGTAGCCACGGCGGTAGTCGAACTTCTCGACCGCGCGGATGAGGCCCAGCGATCCCTCCTGGATGAGGTCCAGGAACGTCAGGCCACGGCCGAGATACCCCTTGGCGATCGAGACGACCAGCCGCAGGTTGGCCTCGACCATCTGCTGCTTGGCGTCCATGTCGCCGCGTTCGATCCGCTTGGCGAGCGACACCTCCTGCTCCGCGGTCAGCAGCGACACGCGCCCGATGGAGCGCAGATACAGCCGCAGCGAATCGAGCGACGGCTCCACCGTCAGGTCGATCTGCGGCTTCTTGGGCGTCTCGGACGCCGCCTGCTGCTCGCGGCGCGCTTCGGCGGCCGCTTCCAGCTTGCCGTTCTCCGAGGTCGCCAGTTTGCCGTCGGAACCGACGACGGCGATCCCGTGCTCCTCCATCCAGTGGTGGAGCTCGATCACCTGCTCCTTCGTCACCTCGACCTCTTCGAGGCACGTCGCGATCTGCGTAAACGTCAGAAGGCCCTTCTCCTGGCCTTCCTTGATGAGCGGCTGCAGCTCGTCCAACTCGTGGATCGGAGCTTCGTCCGCCAACAGTCCTTCAGTCTTGGTGCTCAACCCTTGACCCTCGCTGTCAGGCACTTCGGAGAGCCCCAGTCGGAGCGCTCCCTCTCTCACCTCATGACAACCTGTGCACCTTGGTGCGGGCCGCGGCGTCGGCCGCGAGGGGCTGAGCTTTCTGGTTCCCATCCTCGTAGTGAGGGGGTAGCTCGCCAGAGCCGGAGTCATAGCACACGACCGCCGCAGATCGTGAGCTCCACCACCCACCGGGCGTGGGGAAGCGGCTCGCAACCCTCTAGTCTCGGGAGCAGATCACCATGGACCCCGTCACCATCACCACTCCCGGACCCGACGTCCAGAACGAGGCTCCGACGCTGCACGTCAGCCTGTCGCGAGTCGGCGTCACCGGCGTCGAGAAGATCATCCGCATCGACCGCGAGGGCGGCCAGCAGCTGTTCTCCGCCACGCTCGAATGCTTCGTCGACCTCGGGCCCAAGCAGAAGGGCGCGCACATGAGCCGCTTCGAGGAGGTGGTCAACGACGCGATCGGCGAGGTCATCCTCGGCGGCAGCGCGTTCCGCGCCGAGACGCTCGCCGAGCGCATCGCGGTCATCGTCCGCGACCGCCAGGACGCGCTGCGCGCGGAGGTCACCCTCAAGGCGCGCTACCCCGAGGAGAAGCCGGCGCCGGTGTCGGGCATCCCGACGCAGGAGATCTACACGATGCTCGGCTCCGCGGTCGCCAGCGAGCACGGCACGCGCCGCCTGGTCGGCGTCACCGCGCAGGGGATGACCGCCTGCCCGTGCGCGCAGCAGCTCGTCGCCGCCAAGGCCCGGGAGCGTCTCGGCGAGGAGGGCTTCGGCGAGCAGGACGTGGAGCGCATCCTCGAGGCGGTCCCGGTCGCGACGCACAACCAGCGCGGCCTGGGAACGCTGCACCTCGGGTTCCCGGAGGGCGACGAGACCGAGATCGACGCCATGGACCTCGTCGCGATCGTCGAGGACTCCATGAGCTCGGAGATCTACGAGCTCATGAAGCGCAGCGACGAGGGCACGGTCGTGGAGAAGGCCCACCGCCGCCCGCGGTTCGTGGAGGACTGCGTGCGGGAGGCGATCCGCGGGGTGCTCGACCGGTACCCGGACCTGCCGGGAGAGGTGTTCGTCTCCGCGCGCCAGGAGAACCTGGAGACGATCCACCAGCACAACGTGGTGGCCGAGCGATTCGGCCTGCTCGGAGAGCTCCGCCAGGAGATCGCGTCGGGTGACCACCTCCCCCACCACACGTCGATGCGGGAGTGGATGGACGGTGCCGGACGGCGCTGACCCTGGTCAGTCCTCGAGCGACGCACAGGCCGCGAGGACCCCGCGGAGCGGATCACGCTCCACCGCGACGAGCGAGAAGTCACTGGTCTGCTCGAAGATCCGCAGGGCGACGTTGCCGTCGAGCCCCGGGCCGTTGCGCCCGCGCATCGCCAGCAGGCGGTAGCCCGTCCCCGTCAGCAGGACGGCGTCGTTGTCGCCCAGCCGGTACCGGCGGCTGATCCGCGGCGAGGTCCGGTTGGCGAGATCGGCGCGCAGCACGCCGAGCACGTCGGGCCCGGCGACGACCGTCGCGTCGGAGTTCTCGATGCAGGTCGCCAGACGGTCCCGCACGTCGTCGTGGGTGCGCACGATCGCCACCACCAGCGCCCCGATGACGGCCGCCAGGAGGAGTGCGACGAGCGCCATCCAGCCCTTCATCGTCAGGCCGTGGCCTTCGCGCGGTCGGAGGCCTCCCGGTCGGCCTCGCCCAGGCGGCGACGGAGGCCGAAGAAGTAGTCGATGCCGCTGGCGACGGTGATCGCGACCGCGACGTACACCCAGATCTCGACCCACAGCGGCGTCGGTGTCCCCATCGCGATGAGGAAGAAGATCGCCTGGACCTGCACGATCGTCTTCGCCTTGCCCCACCAGTTGGCCGCGATCACGACCCCCTGCTGGGTGGCGGCGAAGCGCGTGGCGGTGACGGCGAACTCGCGGGCGATGATGACCATCGCGACCCAGGCGGCCAGACGGTCCAGCGACACCAGCGAGATGAGCGCGGCGATGACCAGCAGCTTGTCGGCGACCGGGTCCATCAGCTTGCCGAACGTCGTGATCTGTCCGCGGGCGCGGGCGATGTAGCCGTCCGCCATGTCCGTGAGCGACGCCAGCGCGAACACCGCGGCGGCGATGATGTCCCCCCGGCCGGTCTCGGCGAGCAGTGCTACGACGAGCGCCGGCACGAGCAGGATGCGCACGACCGTCAGCACGTTGGGCAGGTTCACGGGAGCCACGTGAGGTCAGTATCCCCCGGAACGCGGCGCGGTTACCCGTCCGACCCCCGCCCCCGGCTGCTCAGCCCTCCACGATCGGGGCCGCTCCGCGCCCCTGCTGACGGGTGACGCCGACCGACGCCGCCACCACGAGCGCGATCGCGGCGAGCTCGATCGCGTCCAGGTTCTGCCCCAGGACGACGAAGCCGGCGAGGGCCGCGACGGCCGGCTCCAGGGACATGAGGACCCCGAAGACGTTGGTGGGCATGCGGCGCAGCGCCTCGGTCTCCAGGGAGTACGGGATGACGCTCGAAGCCAGGGCGACGCCGGCGCCGATCAGCAGGAAGTGCCACGTCAGCAGCTCCGTGCCCGCCTGATGGATGCCGGGACCGAGCGGCACGAGGACGGCGATCCCCATCGCCATGGCGAGGCCGCGGCTTCCGGTGAAGACCCGGCCGGCGCGCTGGGCGAGCACGATGTAGGCGGCCCAGCAGGCGGCGGCCAGCAGGATGAGCACGAGCCCGGTGCGGTCGACGCTCTCACCGCCGGGACGGTTGAGCAGCAGGATGCCGGCGAAGGCCAGCGCGGCCCAGACGAGATCCAGGCGGCGGCGCGTCGTCGCGATGGCCACGCCCAGCGGCCCGATGAACTCGATCGTCACCGCGATGCCGAGCGGGATCCGGTGGAGGGCCTCGTAGAAGAAGTAGTTCATCCCGCCGAGGCTCAGGCCGAAGAGCACCACGAGACGCAGGTCGGTGCGCGGGACGCCTCGTGGGTCCGGCCGCCAGACCGCGACCATGATCGCCGCAGCGATGCCCAGGCGCAGCAGCGAGACGCCCCCGGGCCCGAGCTCGTCGAAGAGCGTGGTCGCCAGCGCCGCCCCGAACTGGATCGAGGAGACGGCGGTGAGGACCAGGGTGACCGGTGGCAACCGGTCGAGAGGGCTCTCGGCGGGGGCGGACACGACCGCAGCACGATGCCACGTCGTGTCCACCCCCGCTGCGAGCCACTACGCCGCCTGCGCCAGCACGCGCAGATCGGTGAGCTCCTCCAGGACGGCCTCCAGGGCCCCCTGGAGGTCCGGGTCGGTGAGCGCGGTGGCTCCGTCCGGGAGCGCGGCATCGATCTGCGGAACGCTGACCGAGGCCTCCAGCGGGCGGGCGCCGGTGATCTTCAGGATGCGCTTGAGGTCCTCCGCCGCCCACAGCCCGCCGAACTGCCCCGGGCTGTGGGAGAGCACCGCGACCGGCTTGGACTGCAGCGCCGTCGTCGCCCGCGGGCGGGAGGCCCAGTCGATCGCGTTCTTGAGCGCCCCGGGGACGGAGGCGTTGTACTCCGGGGTCACGATCACGAGCGCGTCGGCCTGCCTGATCGCCTCACGCAGCGCGGCGACCGGCTCGGGGGTCTCCATGGCCTCCAGGTCCTGGTCGTAGGCGGGAAGGTCGCGCAGCCCCTCCCAGACGTCGAGCTCGGCACCCGCCGGCAGCGCGGCACCGGCCGCGTCGAGCAGTCGCGAGCTGTGGGAGCCGGCGCGCAGGCTGCCGGCGAGTCCGAGGATCTTCATGGCGTCGCTCGCCCCCTACGCGGTCGGCTGACCGAGCTCGAGGGACAGGGACAGCGTGACGTCGTCGCCGAGCATCTTACGCCCGCCGGGGAGGTCCGCGTTCCAGCTCAGACCGAAGTCGTTGCGGTTGACCGTGGTCTGGACCTCGATACCGACGACGTCGCCCCCGGGCCCCGGAATGACCTCGGTGATGCTGCCCCGGCCGGTGACCGGACGCGTGACGCCGCGCAGGGTGAGGTCGCCCTGGACCTCGAGCGTGCCGTCCTGGCCGACCTGGACCGCGGTCGAGACGAAGTCGATCGTCGGATGGGCCGTGGCATCGAAGAAGTCCGGCGACAGCAGGTGACCCTTCAGGTCCTCCTGCGTGACGTCGAGGGAGGCGACGGGCGCGGTCCCGCGCAGGACGCCGGCGTCGGCGTCGTAGCTGCCTTCGATGACGTCGAACCCGGCGCGGAACGTCGCGACGAGGTGCTTGACCGCGAAGCTCGCGGAGGAGTGGACGGGGTCGATCGTCCAGGTGCCGGTGAGGGGGGAGAGTGCGGTGGTGCTCATGAGGGGCTCCTTGTTCTCGATGTGTGGGTTTGTGAAGTGGACCGCAGTCCGCTTGTGTCGGTACAGTAGCCGGACCGCAGTCCGTTTGTCAAGCTGTCCATGCTTCTCGGATTCAGATGCCCGACCAACCCCTCATCACGCCCCTCCCCACCGCTCCCGACGCGGGCACCGAGCTCCCGGTGCTCGGAGGTCCGGCACGTGAGCGCTGCGACGCCGCGCGCAACCGCCGCCGGATCCTCAGCGCGGCCGAGGCGCTCGTCGCGCGCGACGGTGCCGTCGCCGTGTCCATGGACCAGATCGCCGCGGCGGCCGGTGTCGGCAAGGGCACGCTGTTCCGGCGCTTCGGCGACCGGGCCGGCTTGCTGCGCGCCCTCCTCAGCGACCGCGAGGGCGCCTTCCAGGAGGCGCTCATCCGCGGCCCTGCCCCGCTGGGCCCGGGCGCCCCGCCGGAGGAACGGCTCCTGGCCTTCGGGCCCGCCTACCTCCACGAACTCCAGGACTACGCGGAACTGCTCAGTGAGGTCGAGGCGAGCACCGTGCCCGGAGAGCTCATGACGGGCGGCCCCTACGCGCTGTACCGCACGCACCTGACCCTGCTGCTGCGCGCCGCGAACCCGAGGCTCGACGCCGAGTACCACGCGGACGCGCTGCTCACGCCGCTGTCGGCCCAGCTCGTGCTCCACCAGCGGGACGCCCGCGGCATGGACCTCGAGCGCCTTGCCGCCGGCTGGCAGGCGCAGGCTCGCGGCCTGCTGGCGATCTGAGGGCGCGCGAGCCGCGTCGCGGCCCCGCGCGTGCGCGGACCGGGCGGCGCAGGCGCTCCGCTAGGGTGCGGCCATGCCCCTAGTCCCGACCGTGGTCGAGCGCAGTGCCCGCGGCGAACGCGAGTACGACATCTTCTCCCGCCTGCTCAACGAGCGGATCATCTTCCTGGGACAGCAGGTCGACGACACCATCGCCAACCTCGTCGTGGCGCAGCTCCTGCACCTGGAGTCCTCGGACCCCGACAAGGACATCTCGCTGTACATCAACTCGCCCGGCGGCTCGGTGTCCGCCGGCCTGGCGATCTACGACACGATGCAGTTCATCAAGCCGCAGGTCTCCACGATCTGCTGCGGCATCGCGATGTCGATGGGATCGCTGCTGCTGATGGGCGGAGCACCCGGCAAGCGCATGTCCCTGCCCAACAGCCGCATCCTGATCCACCAGCCGTCGTCACCCGGCTACGAGGGCCAGGCCTCCGACATCGAGATCCACGCTCGCGAGATCCTCAAGACCCGCGCGAAGCTCGAGGAGATCTACGTCAAGCACACGGGGCAGACCCTCGAGCAGATCCACACCGACATGGAGCGCGACCGCTTCTTCAAGCCCGA
>NZ_JBFIGP010000191.1:0-7415 GCF_041602235.1 Paraconexibacter sp. | reverse complement strand
GGGAAGCCTTGCGCCCGACAGCGACGGCGACGAGCCGAGGACGCTCGGCCAGCTCAGGACCGCGTTCGGCGACATCCACCGCTACGACGGCATCACCACGAGCTTCCAGCCGGAGGACGACGACTCCAGCGTCGAGGACGAGCTCGCCGAGCTCCTCGGCGACTCGTCGAGCCTGCCGGACGGCGCCGAGGGCATCGCGCAGCGTCCGCGGGAGACGTACCGCGACCCGGCGCTGCGGATCGGCGGGAGTGCCCGGATACGGGTGACGGTCCGCCCCTGAGCGGCCCGCGGCGCGGCCGCGTTCAGGACAGGCGGTTCTCGATGCCCAGCGGTGCGGCCTGCGGATCGTCGGACGGTGGGGCGGCCGGGGCGTCCTGCGGGGCCTCCACCCCGAGGGCCTGCGCGAGCTCGCCGGTCTCGTACATCTCGGTGACGATGTCGCAGCCCCCGATCAGCTCACCGCCGACGAAGAGCTGGGGGATGGTCGGCCACTGCGAGATCGCCGAGAGCTCCTGGCGGATGCGCGGGTCGGGAAGGATGTCGACGGCCGCGAACGGTGCGCCGAGGGCCTGGAGCGCGCCGACCGTCCGGGCGGAGAACCCGCACGCGGGCGCCTCGGGGGTGCCCTTCATGAACAGGATCACCGGGTTGTCGGAGATCGCCTCGGCGATCGCGTCGCGGATCGGGTTGTCGGACATGGTCACTCCGGGGGTCGGGTCTTGAGGCTCAGGGCGTGGATCGGGCCGCCTACCTCGGCGCCGAAGACGTCGTACACCAGACGGTGCTGTGCGATCCGTCCGAGGCCGGCGAACTGCGGCGCGACGACGGTCGCCCGGAAATGGTCGCCGCCGCCGGTCCAGTCCTCCACCTCGGCGGTGGATCCGGGCAGCGCGGACTCGATGCGGGCTTTCAACTCTTCGGCGCTGGGCATGCTGGCATCGAGCCTAGCGCAGCCGTTGCCTCGGGAGATGCCCCTTCCGGGCCGGGAGCACAGGGCGCTATACTTCGTGAAGCAATGAGCACTCAGGTCACCTACAACGCCAAGGGCATCACCTTCTCGGAGATCGGTGCCACCAAGGTCAAGGACTTCCTTGAGCAGCAGCAGGCCGATCTCGCGGTCGCCGGACTCCGCGTCGGGGTCAAGGGCGGCGGGTGCTCGGGCTTCCAGTACCAGCTCGCCTTCGACGAGCAGCGCGACGGCGACGTGGTCTTCGAGGATCACGGTCTCCGCATCCTCGTCGACAGTCCGAGCCTCCCGTACGTCGACGGCTCGCAGATCGACTACGTCGAGGCGATGACGGGCGCCGGCTTCCAGGTCGTCAACCCCAACGTGGTCGCCGCGTGCGGCTGCGGCTCCTCGTTCCGCGTGGCGGACGAGGAGGAGGTCAGCGCGGTCTAGGGACGGGCCCTGACGGGCCTACACCCCTTCCGCGACGGCGGCACCGATGTGCGCGCGCAGGAGGGCGGCGACCTCGTCCGGCTGCTCGAGCGACACCGAGTGGCCCGCGGCCTGGACGATCTCCAGCCGACCGTCGGGGCACGCCTCGGCGATCGCGCGGGAGTCGTCCACCGAGTACGCGTGATCCTCGGCGCCCGCGATCGCCAGCACCGGGACCTGCGCGTCACGGAGCTCCTCGAGCACCGAGGTCCTGTGGACGACGGCGTGCGCGGGACCCGCGATCTCCGGGCCGAGGGCGGCGAGCCGCTCGCTCCAGGGCCCGGTCAGCTCGGGCCGATCGGACAGCGAGGTGTCGCCGAACATGATGTGCATCACGATGTCGAGCATCGGAGCGACACCGGAGGCGCCCATCGCCTCCACCAGCGGGTCGAACTCGGCGATCTTGCCCTCGGCGCCGCCGCTGGAGCCGATCGCGGCGACGGTCCGGACCAGATCCGGACGCCGGGCCGCGAGACGCAGCGCGACGAAGCCGCCCATCGAGTTGCCGGCGTAGTGGCAGGGACCGAGGTCGAGCGCCTCGATGAGCGCCGCGGCGTCGTCGGTCAGCGTGTCCATGTCGTACGGCTCGTCCCGCGCCGAGTGACCCTGACCGCGATGGCAGTAGCGCACCACGCGAAACGTGTCGTCGAGGCGGTCCGCGAGCGGGTCGAACATCGCATGGTCGAAGAACAGCGAGTGGCCGAGCAGCAGCGCGGGCGCGTCCCGGGGGCCGGACTCCTCGTAGTGGATGGTCGTGCCGTTCACGGGGATCTCGGGCATGGCGCCACGCTACCCGACCCGTCTCGGCTCGACACCGCCCCGACGAGGATGGCGCGGTGACGCGCGGCGGACGGGGGTTCGTACGGGTCGGGGCCCTGTTCGCGGTCGCGGCGCTCGCCGCGTCCGGGTGTGGCGGGGACGGTGGCGAGCGGGGACCGCGGACCGCGACCGCGCCGGTCCCGGGAGTGGAGAGCGACGGATCCGCGTCCACCGCCCAGCCCCGCCTCCCGCTCGGGCTCACCGAGTTCAACGCCCAGCTCCTGAGGCCCGCGGGGTCCCGGCCCCGGGCGGGCCTGGGCCCGTCGCCGGCCCGCTTCGACGCCGTGCGCCGGCAGGTCTCCGCCCTGCGGCCCCGGTACCTGCGGGTCGTGGTGGACTGGCTGCGGGTCGGCGCGGACCCCACCGGCACGCCCGCGCTGTCGCTGCCGCAGAACGGCTGCGTGCGCGACATCGAGCCGTGCGCGGCCTTCGACGGCGTTCGCGCCCAGCTCCAGGCCGCGCGGGAGCAGCAGGACGCGGGTGGGGGATGGGAGGTCGTCGTGGTGATCGCCTGGACGCCGGAGTGGGCGGCGCTGCCGCCCCGTGGCTGCGAGCGCCCCGGCACCGAGCCGCGGGCACGCGCGATCACCGCGGAGGGACTCGTGGCGTACCGCCGCCTGATCCGCGAGATCCTCGCGCTGGGACGCGAGATCGGCGTGCCCCTGCGGTGGTGGAGCCCGTACAACGAGCCGAACCATCCAGCCTTCGTCAGCCCCCAGCGCGCGGCTTGCGATCCGAAGAGCCCGTCGCTGGCGCCCGCCGTGTACGCGCGGTTCGTGCGTGCCGCACGCGCCGAGCTCGCCGCCGCCGGCGGCGACAGGCGGCTGGTCCTCGGGGAGCTCGCGGGGTTCCGCGGGCCGTCCGAGCGTGCCACGGGGGTCGGCGAGTTCGTGCGTGCCCTCCCGGACGACGTCGCCTGTGCGGGCGCCGTGTGGTCGCAGCACCAGTACGTCCGCCCGGACGGCCGCCAGCACGATGCGGTCGGGGAGCTGGAGCGCGCGCTCGACGCGCGACCGTGCACCGCCGGGCAGCCGGTCTGGGTCACGGAGACCGGGATCGGAGGCGTGGAGGCCGGCAAGGCGCGAGCGTCCGACGCGGCGGCGCTGCGGCGGCAGTGCCGCGCGCAGTACGACCAGCTCGTCCGGTGGGACGCGGACCGGCGGGTCGCGGCGGTGTTCCAGTACACGCTGCGGGACGATCCCCTGTACCCGGTGGCCCTGTTCGACCCCGGTCTGACGCGGGCGTGGCCGGTCTACGACGTGTGGCGGGTGTGGGCGGACGCGCCGGGAGGCGGCGGCCGGCGCGGCTCGGCGCCGCCGGCTCCGCCGTCGTGCGCGGCCTGAGGTCCGGCCGCGGCAGGACGCCTGCCGGGGGCGGCGAACCTATAGTCACCGCGATGCTCCTGCCCCGCCATCTGCTGGGCGCCCTCGTCGTCCTCGCAGTGCTCGCGCAGGGGATGGTCGGCGCCGCCGCCGACGCCACGGCCGCAACGAAGCCGGCGCGCGTCATCCTCGCGTTCCTCCCGGCGTCCGAGGAGCCTCCTGAGGGGTTCATCCAGACCCCGGTGTCGATCCTCGACCGGCTCGACGAGCGCCGCGCCCTCGCGCTCGGGCTCAGCGGCGCGACGCAGGGCACGTACAAGCGCGTGCAGGCGTTCCTCGACATCGGTCAGGGGACGCGGACCTCGCTGGCCGCCTACCACCCGCGCCTGCCTCCGGAGCTCGAGTTCTACCCGCAGGACGGGGGTGCGCTGTTCCAGCGCTGGCTCGAGACGAAGGACCGCGCCGAGAGCGCTCCGGCGGACGTCCTGCCCGGGCTCCTCGCGGAGTCGGTCCCGGGCGGAGCCGCGTACGTCGGCGTGAACGGTCGCAGTCAGCTCGAGGCGATCCCGGCGGCGGATCGGGCGGGTCGTATCGGCGTCGTGTCGATCGGCCCGGCCAGCGATGTCGCCGACCGGGCGCGCCGGGCGCTCGACGTCAAGCGCTTCGTCGTGGTCGGACTGCCGACCGGGGAGCCGGGTGGCCTGGCCCTGAACGAGCTGATCGCGAGCCACGAGCCACGGGATCTGCTGATCGTCATGCAGACGCCGCCCGACCTGCGGGCGTCCCAGCTCCTGCCGACCGGGGCGCTCGGCCTGGGCACGCCTGGCGCCCTGACCTCGGACACGACCCGTCTGCAGGGGATGGTGGCCGGGATCGACATCTTCCCGACCGTCCTGGAGCACCTGGGCGTGCCGGTGCCGCGCTCCGTCAAGGGGCAGCCCATCCGGGTCGAGGGCGACCGCGACGCGGCGGCGCTGCAGACGCTCACCGACCGCCTGCGGGTCGTGGGCTCCCGGCGCGTACCGGCGCTGCAGATCATGCTCGTGGTGTGGCTCGCGGTGGTGCTCGCGGGCGGCGTGCTCGCGGACCGCCGCGGCGTCCGCTGGGGCCTGCGGGTCGGAGCACTGGCGTTCTTCTGGCTGCTGACGGTCCTGCTCATCACCGGTGCGATGGCTCCCGGGCGGACCGATGAGCTGGTGCTCATCGCCGCCCTGTCGTTCACCCTGGCGATCATCACCGACCGTCTGGTCGCCTGGCCGCGCGCGCCGATGGTGCCCGGGTTCGTGACGGTCCTGGCGTACGTGGTGGATCTGGCCCGCGGCTCGGACCTCATCATCCGCTCGTTGCTGGGACCCAACCCGCGCTCGGGCTCACGGTTCTACGGGATCGGCAACGAGCTCGAGTCGACCCTGCCCCTGCTGCTGTTCGTCGCGCTCGCGGCGCTGTTGTGGCGCCGGGGCCGGACCCGGGAGACGGCGGCGGCCTTCGGCGTGGCGTCGCTGCTCCTGGGCGCCGCGCTGGGGTCCGGACGTCTCGGCGCGGACGTGGGCGGTGTCATCACCGTCGGGGCGGGCGCCGCCGTGTGCGTGGTCCTGCTGCTCCCAGGTCGGCTGAGCCGGCGGCGGATCGCCGTCGTCATCGCCGCTCCCGCGGTCGCGCTCGTCGGGCTCACGGTCCTGGATCTCGCGACCGGGGGCAACGGGCACTTCACCCGGACCGTGCTCCGGGCCGAGGGGGGAGGGGCCATCGAGGACATCATCGTCCGGCGCTACGAGCTGGCGTTCGGGGTCCTGCGACGGGGCGCGATGCCGTTCATCACCGGGATCGCGCTCCTGGCGGTGGCCTACGGGGTCCGCCACCGCGCGCGGGTCTACGCGCCGCTGGAAGGCGACGAGGTATGGCGCGCCGCGCTGCTCGGTGGGCTCGCTGCGGCGGTCGCCGGGGCGCTGTTCAACGACTCAGGGCCCCTGCTCCTGATCTTCGGGGTCTTCGTCCTCGCGCTGGCCACCGCCTACGTGCGAGGGGATCCGCGACTCGTCGTCGCGGAGGGGCCGTTCGCCCCTTCCGGGCGGCCGGAGGAAGGCCGCCCCCAGACCGAGTAGGATGCACGCGATGCGCATCGCGCTCGTGTCCCCCTACTCGTGGACGTATCCCGGGGGCGTGACGCGGCACATCGAGGCCTTGGCAGGGCAGTTTCTGGCCACTGGGCACGATGTCCGCGTCCTCGCGCCGTACGACCCGTCCGACCGACTCGCGGAGCGCTTGCACCGCGGGGCCTCACCCGAACCGCGGGAGGCCCCCGACTACCTGATCCCGCTCGGTCGTACCGTCGGGTTCCCGGCCAACGGCGCGGTCTCCAACCTGGCGATCACGCCGTACGCCGTGTCGACGATGCGCCGCGAGCTCGCGGCCGGGGGGTTCGACGTCATCAACGTCCACGAGCCGGTGGCGCCGTACATCGGGTGGGACGTCCTGTCCAACCGGTCGGCGCCGCTGGTCGGCACGTTCCACTGCTACTCCACCAAGCTGCTCACGAACGGAACCGCCGGCAGCGTCCTCGGCGCGCGCTGGCGCCTGAACCGGCTGACCGAGCGCATCGCCGTCAGCGAGGCCGCCGCCTGGACCGGTCGGCGCTTCTACGGCGGTCGCTACCGGATCATCCCCAACGGCGTCGACGTGCCGCAGGATCCGCTCGCCGAGCACACCGGCCACCAGGAGCAGGGCGAGCTGCACGTGGTCTTCGTCGGCCAGGCCGTCGAGCGCAAGGGCCTGCCGGTCCTGCTTCGTGCCTTCGAGGCACTGCGTGAGCACGTTCCGGCGAGGCTGACGATCGTCGGCGCCGGTCACGAGGACGTCGCGCCGATCCTCCTCGACGCCCGCGGCGTCACCGCGCTGGGCAAGGTCGACGACGAGACCAAGACCGCGGTGCTGCGCAGCGCCGACGTGCTCGCGGCCCCGTCACTCGGCGGCGAGAGCTTCGGCATGGTGCTCACCGAGGCGTTCGCGGCGGGGACACCGGTGGTCGCCTCCGACATCGCCGGGTACCAGGACGTCGTGCGCCACGACGTGGACGGCCTCCTCGTGCCCCGGGGCGACGCCGCCGCGCTGGCCGCCGCGCTCCGGGAGCTCGCGCTCGATCCGGCCCGCCGCCGCCGCATGGGCGTGGCCGCCGCCGAGCACGCCCAGCGCTACAGCTGGTCACGCGTCGCCGCGGACGTCCTGGAGACCTACGAGGCGGCCGCCTCGCGCCCGGAACCCGCGGGGGTCGTGCAGCGGGCCGCCGTCCGCGTCGGGGCCGTGCCGGCGGACCTGGGCCCGCGCGTCCCGGCCCGTCGTCTCGCGGCGATGGAGCCGGCTCCGCCGGCGGGCACACCGCGGCCCGCTGCCGTCCTCGCCCGCCGGGTCGGTCTCGGAGCGGCGGCCCTCGCGGGAGCCGGCCTCGCCGTGCTCGCGCTGCAGCGCGTCGGGGTCGACCGCATCGGCGACTCGCTGATCAACAGCTCTCCGACCTGGGTGCTCGTCGCGCTGGGGCTGATGTGCCTCTCGATGATCGTGCGTGCCGTGAGCTGGACCGCGATCCTGCGCGCCGCCCTGCCGCAGACCCCGGCCCGGGTCACCGACGCGATGCAGGGGACGTTCATCGGCGTCCTGATGTCGGCGACGCTCCCCGCGCGCCTCGGGGAGCCCGCCCGCGCCATGATCGTCGCGCGACGCCTGGGCCGGGCGCGGGAGAACCTGCCCGTGGTGCTGGGCACGCTCGTCTCGCAGACGCTCCTGAACATCCTGGCCCTCGTGATCCTGGGCATCGTGATGTTCTCGTCGGTGGGCTACTTCCG
>NZ_JBFIGP010000190.1:0-7443 GCF_041602235.1 Paraconexibacter sp. | reverse complement strand
GTCGCGCTTCGTCATCCCGAAGTAGCCGCCGTGGTACTCGAGCGACTCCTCGAGCGTGAGGAACCAGTCGAGGTTCAGGTCCTGCGGTGCGAGCCCGACCGCGGCGCGAGCCTCCTGGTAGTTGTCGATCGCGTCGTGCCCGAAGACCCGGATCGCCCCCGAGGTCGGCTGTGCGAGCCCCGTGGTGCAGTGGATCAGCGTCGACTTGCCGGCGCCGTTGGGGCCGAGGAGCCCGAAGAACTCCCCGTCCGGTATCTCCAGCGACACGCCCTTCAGGGCCGGCGTCGACAGGCGGGCGGCCTCGTCGGGCTGCCGCCGGAGCCGGCGACGGCGCGCCTCGGAGCGATAGGTCTTGACGAGATCGGTGATCTCGAGTGCGGGAGGTGCGGCTGACACGCCGGACACGCTACGCGGTCGGCACGGCGGACCGGACGCGGCGGACCGTCCGGTCGACGAACTCGAGCTTCTCGATGACCGCGGCGGTCAGCACGAAGGGGTAGAGCGGGTTGCGGCCCATCGAGAGGTTGATCGCGTTCATCGCGATCGTGAACGGGATCCAGGCGTCGATCACCGTGCGGAAGTCGTCGGGTGCGGGCTCCGGTTCGGCGAGGGGCGTGCGGAGGCCGTAGGCGGCCGCGGTCTGCGTCGACGCGCTGATGTGCAGGTAGTGCGCCCACGTCTCGGCCCAGTCCTCCCACGGGTGCATGGCGGCATAGGCCGACACGTGGTGCAGATGCCAGTCCGCCGGGGGGCCGGAGGCGTAATGGCGCTCGAGCGCCGCCTGGTAGTCCTCGCGTTCGTCCCCGAACAGCGCGCGGTGGTCGGCCAGGGTCTCCGGGTCCGATTCGACCAGGAGCGGCCAGTAGTAGTGACCGATCTCGTGCCGGAAGTGCCCGAGGACCGTGCGGTAGGGCTCGCCGAGCTGCTCGCGGCGCGCGGCGCGGTCGCTGTCGTCGGCCTCGGCGAGATCGAGCGTGATCACGCCGCCGGCGTGTCCCGTCGTGACCGGCACGGCCTCGCTGCTGAGCAGGTCGAAGACGAGACCGCCCTCGCGTTCGCCGGCGCCCTCGACCGGGAGCCCGAGCTCGGCGAGCTCGAACAGGAGCCGGCGCTTGGCCGCCTCGGCCACACCGAGATCCTGCAGGCCGCTCGGGTCGGAGTCCGCGGGCCGCGTGCGCGTGAGCGAGCAGCTGGCGCACAGCTCGCCGGGGGTCCGCACCAGCCAGTTGCACGCGGCCACCTCCGCGTTGGCGCAGCGGAACCAGTCCGGGTCGGCGTCCAGCCCGTCCGGGAGCGTGATCATCTCGCGCGTCCCGTGGTCGTACCCGAGGGCCGAGCCGCAGCGCAGGCACGCGGTGTTCTCGAAGAACACGAGCAGGTGGCAGGTCGAGCAGGTGAAGGTGCGCATGTGAGGCTCTCACTATGCCCACCTCGGGCCGCGGGCAAGCGCCGGGCCCGCCGCCGACGTCAGATGCCGCCGCCCTCCGCGAAGAAGAAGAACCAGATGCCCATGAGCGTCAACGCGCAGGCGACGCTCAGCACCATCACGACGTCGAGGACCGTGCGCGGATGCCCGGCGTCGCGCTCGCCTCGCATCGACCGGTGCCAGGGCAGGACGACCTTCACCTCGGGGGTCGTGTTCGTGACCTCGCCGTAGATGCGGTTGATGCGTCCGAGGAAACGGCCGACGAGGACCATCGAGGCGGGGATGCCGAACAGCAGCAGCACGTAGGGACCCATCGACGGCTGTGAGCTCTTCACGCTCTGCGAGACGAAGTAGATCCACAGGAACGGGACTCCCAGCCACATCATCACGCTCCCCACCGCCATGAGAGCGATCAGGAGCACGGCGACGAGCTTCGTCCCCAGGGTGCCGGACCCGAGCATGGCCCGAGTGTAGGACGGTCTACCAGGCGACGCCGCTGTCGCAGTGCGGGCAGCGAACCGTGGTGGAGACCGGCGCGTCGAAGATGAAGCCGCAGTCGCAGCGGTACAGCGCGCTGTCCTGCGGGCCGCCCGCGTTGCGCAGTCGGCGCTCGGCGGCGAGGGCGGGGTCGTCGGGAACCAGGCGCAGGGCGGGAGCCGCGGGAGACGCGGAAGGCGCCGGCTCCGTGCTCGGTTCTCGTCGTTCGTGGGCGAGGATTCGGTTGAGTCGCATGGTCTACTCATAGGGACGCGATCGGAGGGAAAAGGTTTCCCTCATGCAGTTCTCGCTGCAATCGGCCGCCCACGCCGCGGGTTGAGCCCGAATCCGGTCCAGCGGACGCTTTGGCACGGGGCCGTGCGCCAGCCCTGTTCGGCATACTTCGTCGGCGTATGAACCCCGCCCGCAAGCGTCAGATCCGCCTCACGACTGCCCTGACGTGCGCGGTGCTGCTCGCGGGAGCGCTCGTCTACACGAGCTTCAGCGCCTCCAGCGAGGCGGTGACCCCGAGCCGTCTGCTGGCCGCGGCACAGCCCGGCCAGAGCTACCAGCTCACGGGCAAGGTCGTCGACGGCTCGGTCGACAAGCACCGCGACGGGATGACGTTCCGCATCCGCGACCGCGACGGCAGCGCGTCGGTCCCGGTCAGCTACACCGGGGCGGTCCCGGATCCGTTCCGCGACGGGCGCGAGGTGATCATCACGGTCCGCAAGCACGGGGACGGGTTCGTCGGCGAGAAGGACTCGCTGGTCACCAAGTGCCCGTCGAAGTTCACGAACGAGAAGAAGTCCGACGACGGCAAGGCCCCGCCGTCCGGCTACACGTACTAGGCCGCGGGGGAGGCGTCCGTGGCAACCGTCGGTCGTGCAGCACTCGTCCTGGCCCTTGCGGTCGCCGTCTACGGCATCTTCGCCTCGCTCTACGGCGCGCGGAAGCGCCGGCGCGACTGGGTCGACTCCGGCCGCAACGCCGCCTACGCCCTGGCGGGCCTGTCGACGCTCGCGTTCGTCCTGCTCGAGATCGCCTTCCTGCGCAGCGACTTCACGTTCAAGACCGTCGTCGAGCACTCCTCGACGACCACACCGACCTTCTACAAGGCCTCCGCGTCCTGGTCCTCGCAGGAGGGCTCGCTGCTGCTGTGGCTGTTCCTGCTGTCGCTGTGGACCGCCGGCGTGCTGTACGCGACCCGGCACCGCATGCGGGACGTCGCTCCGTACGCGACGGCGATCCTGCTCGGGCTCGGCGCGTTCTTCTCCGCCCTGCTGGTGTTCTCGGCCTCGCCGTTCGTCACCCTGCCGGTCGCCGCCAGCGAGGGCGCGGGACTGAACCCGCTGCTGCGCCACCCGAGCATGATGATCCACCCGCCGATGCTCTACGCGGGCTACACGCTGTTCGCGGTGCCGTTCGCGTTCGCGGCCGCCGCGCTCATCGCGCGTCGTGTCGACGCCGAGTGGATCACGTCGACCCGCCGCTTCTCGCTCGCCGCCTGGTTCTTCCTGGGCATCGGGATCCTGCTCGGCGCCCGGTGGTCCTACGCGGAGCTGGGCTGGGGCGGGTACTGGGCCTGGGACCCGGTCGAGAACGCGTCCCTGCTGCCGTGGCTCACCGGCACCGCCTTCCTGCACTCCGTGATGATCCAGGAGAAGCGCGGGATGCTGAAGGTGTGGAACGTCTCGCTGGTCCTCGCCACCGGCGTGCTCTGCGTGCTCGGCACCTTCCTCGTGCGCTCCGGGATCCTCGACTCGATCCACGCGTTCGGCGCCTCGACGCTCGGCATCCCGTTCGTCACGTTGATCGGGGTGATGATCGCGGGCTCGATCGCGCTGGTCGTCAGTCGCCGTGACGTGCTGCGCAGCGAGCACCGGCTGGACTCGATCTTCTCGCGCGAGGCCGTCTTCATCGGGAACAACCTCGTGCTGGTCGGCGTCGCGTTCGTCGTCTTCTGGGGCACGTTCTTCCCGTTGATCTCCGAGGCCCTGACCGGCACCAAGAGCGCAGTCGGGCCACCGTGGTTCGACCGCTACACCGTCCCGCTCGTGCTCATCCTGGTGCTGCTGAGCGGGATCGGCCCGGTCATCGCGTGGCGACGGCAGACGCGGGCGACCGCCCGACGCAGCTTCCAGTGGCCGGTCCTCGCGGCGGTCGTGACGACGCTGGTGCTCCTGCCGTTCGGCGTCGGGGACAGCATCCCGGCGCTGCTGATGTTCGCCTTCGCCGCGCTCGTGACCGGCACGGTCGCCCAGGAGTTCGTCCGCGGGACGCGGGCCCGGAAGGCGATGAGCGGCGAACGCGCCCCGGTCGCCGCCGTGTCGCTGGTGCGCCGCAACCGGCGTCGCTACGGCGGGTACGTGGTGCACCTCGGGATGGCGCTCATGTTCGTCGGCATCGCGGCGAGCTCCGCGTTCGAGCACGCGCGTGACGCGCGCCTGACGCCGGGGCAGAGCGTGGAGGTCGGCGGCTACACCGTGCGCTACGTGAAGCCCACGGCCCGCATCGATTCCGAGGCGGGCCGCGTGGAGCGCATCGTGTTCGGCGCCCAGGTGGCCGTCAGCCGCGACGGCAAGTCGCTCGGGACGCTGCGTCCGGAGCGAGGCTTCTACCCGCCGAACGCCCCGGTGCTCTTCGCCCAGCACCCGATCGCGAGCTTCTTCGAGGGCGAGGCGACCAGCGAGGTCGCCATGGACGCCGGCTGGCGCCGCGACCTGTGGACGGCCGTCGCGCCGGACGTCGGAGCGCTCGACGGCCGGATCACCGCGCTCGACGAGGGCTTCGTCCGTGGCCTCAAGCAGGCCGGCGACTCGGTGGATCCGCAGCAGGTCGGCGCGCTCATCGGCGGCGCGCTGCGCAGCATCCTCAAGAGCTACACCGATGACCCGCCGCCGGCGACCTTCCGGGTGATCGCCAGCCCCATGGTGACGTGGATCTGGGTGGGCGGCATCGTCGTCTTCCTCGGCGCGCTGATCGCCATGTGGCCGGCGCCCCGCGGAGCCACGCGTCGTGCCGACGCCAGGCTGCTGGCGCGCGTCGCCCAGGACCTCGGCCGCGCGTAGATGGTCTGCTGATGGAGCCCGTCGCCCTCCTGGCGACCATCGCGCTGCTCGGCGCGGTGGTCCTTCTCGTCAGCCGTCCGCTGCTCGGTGGCGCGCGTGATGCCGAGGGTCGCGAGGCCGAGCGGATCGCCGACCTCCTGGCCGCGCGCGACGCCAAGTACCGCGAGATCCGGGAGCTCGAGCTCGACCACCGGACCGGCAAGGTGGCGGAAGAGGACTTCCGCGCCCAGGACCGCGTCCTGCGCGCCGAGGCGATGGTGATCCTTCGCGAGCTCGACCGGTACGACCCCGGGCAGGACTGAGCCGCTACCATCGGCCGCGATGGAAACGATCCTCTCTGTCTTCCAGGTCTTCGTCTCGGTCGGCCTCATCTTCCTGGTGCTGATGCACTCGGGGAAGGACGCCGGGCTGTCCGGCGCCTTCGGCGTCGGCTCCGGTCAGGGATCGCTGGGTGGCGGCTCGATGGTCGAGCGCAACCTGAATCGCTGGACCGTGGCGTTCGCGATCGTGTTCGTGGTGAACACGGTCGTCCTCCTGCGCCTCTCCTGAGCCGCGGCGCACCCGCGTCACACCGCGTGACGCCGTGACGACGAAGACGTTCCCGCGGGAACGTCGCTGGCGCGTCGACGCTCGATCCGCGTTCCCGCGGGAACGCCCGCGACGCCGCTAGGCGGTCGTCTGCCCCGTCACCCGGAAGTCGCGTGCGCGGAGCGCCGGGACCACCGAGCCGTGTGCGGCGCGGCGGCCGTAGAAGTCCGCCTCGCAGACCAGCGAGGCCGTGGACGTCAGCGCCTCCGTCCGCTCGAGCAGGCCGAGCGCGCTGTCGGTGAAGCGCACGTCGCGGACCGGTCTGGTGAGCACGCCGTCCTCGATCAGGAAGGTGCCGTCGCGGGTGGTGCCGGTCAGCAGCGTGCTGCGCTCGTGCACCACGTTGAGGTACCAGAGGCGGGTCACGTAGAGCCCGCGCTCGATCGGGGCGCAGAGCGCCGCGACGTCATCGGCGGTCCCGCCGTCGAGCACCAGGTTCGTCGGGGCAGCCCCGTACGGCGACCCGCCGGGCAGGAGCGCGTGACCAGTGGATCGTGTCCCGGCCGCGGCCCGGGCGGCGCTGCGGCGGTCGTGGACGACGGTGCGCGCGATCCCCGCGTCGAGCAGCACGAGCGGCGTCGTGGCGACACCCTCGGCGTCGAAGGCCCGCGGCAGCCCGCGCGCGGTGTGGGGATCGTCGCGCAGCGTCACGCCAGGGGCCGCCACCGTCTCGCCGAGACGGCCGGTCAGCGCGCCGCGCCCCTCGACGTGGGCGAGACCGTCGAAGGCGAGTCCGCCCAGCATCTCGACCAGCGAGCCGACCGCATCGGGCTCCAGGACGACCGGGTAGGCGCCGGGCGGCAACGCGACGGGCTCCTCGCGCGCGACCCGCTGGATCGCCTGGCGGGCGACCGCGTCGGCGTCCAGGCCGGACGCGGCGAACGCGGCGGACGCGCCCCAGCCGGAGCGGCCGTCCCGGTCGCGGGCGATGACCTTCAGGTACGCGTCGGTGACCGCGTCCGTGACCCGGATTCCGGACGTCGTGGCGATCGAGGTCTCGACCTCGCCCGCGGTCCAGATGCCGAACGCCTCCAGCCCGTGCTCCGCGGTGGCCGCGAACGCGGCCCGCAGCGCCGCGCCCGCCGGTCCGGGATCCAGCGTCGCGGTGGCGGCGTCGTGGCCGTCGTGCGCCGCCGGGGTTCCCGCCTCGGCCGGCGTCGGCAGGCCGGGGTGCTCACCGGGCCCGCCCGCCGCGCGTGCGGCCGACCGTGCCGCCTGGCTCGCGCGGGAGGCTGCCGCACGCAGCCCGTCGTCCGAGAGGTCGTTCGTCGCCGCGCTGCCGGTGTGGCCGTCGCAGACCACGAGCACGCTGACGCCGGTGTCCTCGACCGCCGTCGCCTGGGTGGGCGTGGACCGGGCGAAGCGCGACAGCAGCGACCGCTCGTGCTGGACCGTGACCTGCGCCTCCCCGTCCACGAACGCCAGGGTCCGCTCGGCGAGATCGCGGCCGGCCGGGCCGCTCATGCGACACCGACCCGGACGTTGCGGAAGCGCGCGGGCGCGGTCCCGTGGCTGACGCTCATGATCTGGCCGGGTTCGCCCTTGCCGCAGTTCGTGAACGACCAGGGGCGCCACGCCTCGGCGGAGCAGATGGCGTCCAGGGAGCCCCAGAACTCCGGGGTCACACCGGCGTACGAGCCGTTGCGGTACAGGCGGCCGAGCTCCCCGTCCTTGATCTCGCGGGCGACCTCGGTACCGAACTGGAACTGCAGGCGACGGTCGTCGATGGACCAGGACCGATTGGTCTCGAGGTAGAGCCCGTCCGCGGTGCTGGAGATGAGATCGTCGAGCGATCCGGCGTCGCCGGGCTCCAGCGAGACGTTGGTCATGCGCACGATGGGCTGGCGGGCGAACCCGTCGGCACGGGCGCAGCCGCCCGAG
>NZ_JBFIGP010000189.1:0-7446 GCF_041602235.1 Paraconexibacter sp. | reverse complement strand
GGCGTCCATCGCGCTCGGGGCGTCGTTCGGCGGGCGCCTGGGCGTGACCTCCACCAGCGGCCCGGGCATGGACCTCAAGACCGAGACGATCGGCCTGGCCGTGATGCTCGAGCTGCCGATGGTCATCGTGGACGTGCAGCGGGCGGGCCCGTCGACGGGCCTGCCGACCAAGACCGAGCAGTCCGACCTGCTGCAGGCCCTCTACGGCCGGCACGGCGAGTCGCCGCTGCCGATCGTCGCCGCCTCGACGCCCGGCCAGTGCTTCGAGGCCGCCTACGAGGCCGCCCGGATCGCGATCCGCTACCGGACGCCCGTGATCCTGCTCAGCGACCTGTTCCTCGCGAACAGCAGCGAGCCGTGGCGGATCCCGGACGTCGGCGCCCTCGGGACGATCAACCCGAACTTCCGGACCAGCGTCCCGCTCGACGGCGAGGCGTTCCTGCCGTACTCGCGGGACGACGATCTCGCCCGTCCGTGGGCGATCCCTGGGACCCCCGGGTTGCAGCACCGGATCGGAGGCCTCGAGAAGGCCGACCTGACCGGGGCGATCTCCTACGAGGGCCCCAACCACCAGCGGATGACCGACCTGCGCGCCGCGAAGGTGGCGGGCATCGAGATCCCGCCGCTGGAGGTCCACGGCGACGAGGACGCCGACCTCCTCGTGATCGGCTGGGGGTCCAGCCGAGGCGCGATCCGTGCGGGCGCGCGGCGTGCGCGCGACCAGGGCGCCCGCGTGGCGACCGCGCACTTCCATCACCTCAACCCGCTGCCCGCCAACACCGCCGAGGTCCTGCGGTCCTACGACCGCGTCCTGCTGCCGGAGATGAACTCCGGGCACCTGGCGATGGTGCTGCGGTCGAGGTTCCTCGTCGACGTGGAGTCCTACGCACGGGTGGAGGGCCGGCCCCTCTTCGCGCCGGAGATCGAGCAGGCCATCATGGAGCGTGTCGGATGAGCACCGTGCAGACGACCTTCACCAAGGCGGACTTCCAGTCCGACGCCGAGACCCGCTGGTGCCCGGGGTGCGGGGACTACGCGATCCTCGCCGCCGTCCAGGGGTTCATGCCCGAGCTGGGCATCCCGCCCGAGAACATCGTCTTCGTGTCCGGCATCGGCTGCGCCGGGCGGTTCTCGTACTACATGGACACCTACGGGATGCACGGCATCCACGGGCGCGGGCCGGCGCTCGCCACCGGGCTGGCCACGGCGCGCGACGACCTGTCGATCTGGGTCGTGACCGGCGACGGCGACGCGCTGTCCATCGGCGGCAACCATCTGATCCACGCGCTGCGCCGCAACGTGCCGATCAAGATCCTGCTGTTCAACAACCAGATCTACGGCCTGACCAAGGGCCAGGCGTCACCCACGTCCGAGCGCGGCAAGGTCACGAAGTCCACGCCGTTCGGCTCCTCCGACGCGCCGTTCAACCCGGTGTCGCTGGCGCTCGGGGCGGACGCCTCGTTCGTCGCCCGCTCGGTCGACCGTGACAAGAAGCACCTGCCCGAGGTCCTGCGGGCCGCCGCGGCGCACCCCGGGTCCGCCCTCGTCGAGATCTACCAGAACTGCCCGGTGTTCAACGACGGGGCGTTCGAGGCGCTGACCGACAAGGACCAGGCCGCCCTGAACCAGATCCGCCTCGTGGACGGCGCCCCGATCGTGTGGGGGCCGCAGGGCGCGGAGCGGTGCGTCGTGCACGGCGCCGACGGCGACCTGCAGATCGTGGACCGGGCCTCGGCCGACCTCCGTGACATCGTCGTCCACGATCCGCGACGGGAGAACCCGGCGCAGGCGTTCGCGCTGTCGCGGCTGGCCTCCCACCCCGACGGACCGACGCCGATCGGCGTGTTCCGCGACGTGCAGCGCCCGGTGTTCGCGGCGGACACGCCGCCGCCCGCCGTGCCGAGCACCGAGCAGCTCGCGACGCTGCTGCATGCCGGCGACACCTGGACCGTCGCCTGAGCAACGGTCCGCGCCGGGTCAGGCGACCGGCTCGGGCGTCCGCTCCTCCTCGCGTTCGCCGGGCCGCGCGATCACCCAATCCGCCGGGTCGGGCTGCCGCAGGATCTCGCGGTGGTGCGAGGCCTTCCACGGCCACACCGAGGGCAGCCCGTCCTTGCCGATGTACCAGCTCTTGCAGCCGGTGGTCCAGATCGTGTTGGGCAGCGCCGCCTTCATCTCCTCGTTGAAGCGCTCGGTCGCCTCGGCGGTCGGCGTCATCCACTCCAGCTCGCGGTCCCGCCAGCGCTGGATGCACCCCATCGCGAAGTCCGCCTGCGTCTCGGAGATCGTGAACAGCGACTGGTTGCCGAACGGCGAGTGCGGGCCGATCAGCATGAAGACGTTGGGGAACCCCGGCACGGCCACCGAGCGGTACCCGTAGGGCTCGCGCTCACCCCAGGCATCGGAGAGCTTCACGCCGTTCAGCCCGGTGAGCTCCATCGGGCGGACGAACGCGTGCGCGTTGAACCCGGTCGCCATGACGATGACGTCCTGCTCGTGCAGCACGCCGTCCTTGGTGACGATGCCCCGCGCCTCGATGTGGTCGATCCCGGTGTCCACGAGGTTGACGTTGGGCCGCCGGAACAGCTTGTAGAAGCCCGTCCCCATCACCAGCCGCTTGCACATCGGCTGGTCCGTCGGGGTCAGGCGCCGCCGCAGGTCGGGGTCCTTCACGCCCCACTGCAGGTGCTTGCGGCACATCCAGCTCAGCATCGTGCGCTGCCAGCCCGGCTGCACGACGGCGACCCCGAAGGTCCCTTCGGTCGCCAGCTGGTGCCCCCGGAAGAACAGCGGCTCGAGCTGCTCGGGGAACGTCCGCATCGCCCACTTCGTCAGGCGGCTGTAGCGGCGGTTGGGCAGCGGGAGGATCCACTGCGGGGTGCGCTGGTACAGCTCGAACTCACCCGCGACGTCGGCCAGCCCCTTGGTGATCTGCATGCCGGTGGAACCCGTGCCGATGCACGCGACCCGCTTGCCCTTCAGGGGGACGCGGTGATCCCACTCCGCGGAGTGGAAGAGCGCTCCCTGGAAGTCCTCCATCCCGGGGATGTGCGGCGTGCGCGTCTCGACGAGGCCACCGCACGCGGTGACGATGAAGTCCCACTCGCTGACGTCGCCGGCCTTCGTCGTCAACGTCCAGACGTGACGGTCCTCGTCCCAGGTCGCCTCTGCGACCTCGGTGTTGAACGACATGCGGCCCTTGAGGTCGAAGTCGGTGGCGACCTTGTCGAGGTAGGCCCAGATCTCGCGGCCGGGCGAGAAGACGTGCGACCAGTTCGGGTTGGGCGCGAAGCGGTACTGGTAGTTGCGTGACGGGACGTCGCAGTGCAGGCCCGGATAGGTGTTGGCGTGCCACGTGCCGCCGAGGCCGTTCCACTTCTCGTAGATGTGGAAGCTCTCGATGCCGGCCATCCGCAGCTTGCAGGCCATGCCGATCCCTGACATCCCGGCGCCGATGATGGCCACGCGCGGAGTGCGGGCGGCGCCGTTCCCGTTGCTCGTGCTCATGTGCTCACGCTACCGCGTGAACGGCGTGGGGCGGGCACCACGAGCGAGGCTGAACGCAGGGCGCGGTGGGTAGACCCCCGCCATGCCAGCACACGAGGACACCCCCACCCCGCTGCACGGCAGACGCGTCGCCTTCCTGGCCACCGACGGCGTCGAGCGCGTGGAGCTCGTCGAACCCTGGAAGGCGGTGCAGGACGCCGGAGGCCGCCCGGAGCTGATCTCGCCCCGACCCGACCGGATCACGTCCTTCGACCGTCTCGACCCGGGAGCGACGTTCCCGGTCGACGTCGAGGTCGCCGGCGCCGATCCCGACGCCTACGACGCCCTGGTCCTCCCGGGCGGCGTGGCGAACCCCGACCAGCTGCGGACCGACAGCGACGCCGTCGCGTTCGTGCGCGCGTTCGTGGACGGCGGTCGACCGGTCGCGGCGATCTGCCACGCGCCGTGGCTGCTCGTCGAGGCGGACGCCGTCGAAGGGCGGACGCTGACCTCGTACCCCTCGCTGGCCACGGACCTCCGCAACGCGGGAGCGACCTGGGTCGACGAGACGGTCCACGTGGAGGGCGGGCTCATCACGAGCCGCAACCCGGACGACCTGCCCGCGTTCTGCGAGGCGCTGGTGCGCGAGCTGACCCGCTGAGGAGCGGGGCCCGCGCCGCCGGGGCGGTGGTCGGGACTAGTCTGCGGGTCCATGTCCGTCGCCTCGGTGCTGCTCCTGCTCTTCGGCCTGCTGTCGGTCGGTCTGATCCTCAACGCGCGGGACCCGCGCCACGCGTGGTGGAACGTGCTGCTGCGGTGGCCCGCCGCCTGGGTGGCGCGGGAGCTCACGCCGTTCCTCGTGGTCGGCGGCCTGCTCGTCGGTGGGGGGCTCGTCGCCCTCGGAGCGCTCGACCACGCCGTCGGGGTCGTCGGCGGCGCGCTCGTCGGGGCGGCGATCGTCACCGGGGTCGCGTGGTCCATGACCGCGAGGCGCTCGACCGCGTCGGTCGCCGGCCAGATCGGGGAGCTCGACCTCGACGGCACGCCGGCCTCCGCGCGGGTGCCGCGGTCGCACGTCGTGTTCCCCCTGCGCATGCTGCACCCGGAGGGGGTGCGACACGAACGCGGCGTCGTCTACACCGACGACGACGAGCGACCGCGCAAGCTCGACGTCTACCTCCCCGCCGATCCTCCGGAGCCCGGGCGGCGGCGTCCCGCGATCGTGCAGGTCCACGGCGGCGGCTGGGTCGTGGGCAGCCGCAAGGAGCAGGGCATCCCGCTCCTGAACCACCTGGCCCGGTGCGGCTGGGTGGGGGTCAACATCGACTACCGCATGTCGCCGTTCGCGACCTGGCCCGAGCACGTGGTCGACGTCAAGCGGGCGGTCGCCTGGGTCCGGGAGCACGCCGAGGAGTACGACGTCGATCCGTCCTTCGTCGCGATCACGGGCGGGTCGGCCGGTGGTCACCTGGCGGCGCTCGCGGCCCTCACCGACGGCGACCGGTCGTTGCAGCCCGGGTTCGAGCAGGCCGACACGACGGTCCAGGCGGCGGTGCCGTTCTACGGCGTGTACGACCTCGTCGACGAGGACCGGATCGGACTGCCGATGCTGCAGCCGTGGGTGCTCGAGCCGCTCGTCCTCAAGAAGCGGCTGCGGTCGCACCCCGAGGCGTTCCGCGCGGCGTCGCCGCGGTTCCGCATCCACGCGGACGCACCGCCGTTCCTCGTCGTGCACGGCGCGAACGACTCGTTGATCCCCGTCGAGCAGGCCCGGACGTTCGTGCAGGAACTGCGCGCCACGTCGCGGGAGACGGTCGCCTACGTCGAGCTCGGCGGTGGGGAGCACGCCTTCGACCTGATCCCGAGCTGGCGGACGATCCCGGTGGTCGAGACCATCGAGCGCTTCCTGCGCACGACCTACGACCGGCGTCATGCGTCCAAGCGGGCGACCGACGAGGCCGTGGCCGACGCGCTCACCGACTGACGCCGGCCCGTCTCGCCGCGTCACGCGCGCCCGTCGGCGAGACTGCGCCGCATGACGACGAATCTCTTCGACGTGACCGGCAAGGTCGCGCTGGTCACCGGCGGCTCACGCGGGATCGGCCTGATGATCGCCCGCGGCCTGGTCGAGCACGGCGCGGACGTCCTGATCTCCTCCCGCAAGGCGGCGGACTGCCAGGCGGCCGCGGAGCGCCTCTCGGAGCTCGGCAGCTGTGCGGCGATCCCGGCCGACGTCTCCACGCAGGAGGGCGCGGTGGTGCTGGCCGACGCGGTGCGGGAGCGGACCGACCGCCTCGACCTGCTGTTCAACAACGCGGGGGCCACGTGGGGCGCGCCGCTGGAGGAGTTCCCCCAGTCCGGGTGGGACAAGGTCTCGCACACGAACGTCGAGGGCGTCTTCCACCTGACCGTCGCGCTGCTGCCGCAGCTGCGGGCCGCCGCCAGCGCCGAGGACCCCGCGCGCGTCGTGAACATCGGGTCGGTCGACGGGCTGAAGGTGCCGATGATGGAGAACTACTCCTACAGCGCCTCGAAGGCCGCCGTCCACATGCTCACCCGGCATCTGGCCAAGCGACTGGCGAGCGAGCACATCACGGTCAACGCGATCGCCCCGGGCCCGTTCGAGAGCAAGATGACCGCGTTCATGCTCGCCAGCGACGAGGGACGCGACGCCGTCGCCTCGACGATCCCGCTCGGGCGCATCGGCAGCGACGAGGACATGATCGGCCTGGCGCTGCTGCTGTCCTCGCGCGCGGGGGCCTACCTCACCGGCACGATCATCCCGCTGGACGGCGGCTACAGCGGCTGCTGAGGCCGATCGGACCTGCCGTGTGATGGACGTCACACGGCAGGCGCCCCGGATGACTTTGACTTTCGTTCAATGTTCGGAGCCGGGGCCGAGTCGTGCTGCGCCGTCTGAGCCGGGGTGCCGTCGGCGCGCCGCGCCGCGCGCTGCTGCTCGCTGCCGTGCTGCTCGGCACCCTGAGCGCGCTCGGGCTGGGAGTCGAATCCCACCTCTCGCAGTCGACGCTCGTGGTGAAGGGCACCCCGTCGGCGCGCGCCGTGGACATCGCCGAGCGCGAGTTCGGCGAGAGCGTGACGATCCCCGTCCTGCTCACCGGCCCCGCCAAGGCCCTCGACCAGCAGGGCCCGCGCCTCGTGCGCGCGCTGCGCGAGGACCCCGTGAACCGGGTGGTGTCGGCGTTCGACGGCGACCCGTCCGCCGCGTCGCTGCGACCGGAGCCCGGAGCCGCGATGATCCTCGTCGCCGTCGACCGGCCCATCGCCGAGACGGTCGACAACGGGCAGGCCAGCGTCCGCTCGGCCATCAAGGACACCATCAGCGGACCGGTGAAGCCGCACGTCACCGGCTTCATCGCCATCGGCGAGAGCCTGAAGAAGACGAGCTTCGACGAGATCCGCCGCGCCGAGCGGATCGCCGTCCCGCTGCTGCTGATCGTCCTGCTGCTCGTGTTCCGCTCCGTCGCCGCGGCCGCGATCCCCGCGATCCTCGGCGGGGCCACCGTCGCGGCCAGCTTCGGGGGCCTTCGGCTGCTGACCGAGATCGTCGAGCTCGACGTCGTGTCGGTGAGCCTCGCCTCGATGATGGGCCTGGCCCTCGGCGTCGACTACTCCCTGCTCATGGTGTCGCGGTTCCGCGAGGAGCTGGCGGGCCAGCAGGACCACGGGCCCGACGCGGTCGATCGCGCCGCCCGAGCGACCGTCGCCACCGCCGGCCGGACCGTCCAGTTCGCGGGCCTGGTGCTCGGCATCGCGATGCTCGCGGCCCTCGTGGTCGCCCCGGGAGACCTGCTGGTGTCCGCCGCGGCCGGCGTCATCGTGGCGGTCGGCATCGGGGTCGTCGCCGCGGCGCTCGTCGTGCCCGCCGCCCTCGTGCTCGGCGGACACCGGCTCGCGCCGCGACATTCCCGCGAGCGCACGCAGGGCGTCACCGCGATC
>NZ_JBFIGP010000188.1:0-7468 GCF_041602235.1 Paraconexibacter sp. | reverse complement strand
TCGACGTAGCCGACGTCGACGGCCATGGCCCGCTCCACCAGGTCGGCGACGACCTCGGCGTTGCTGTCGTCGACGAGCCCGACACCACGGGCCAGGCGAAGGACGCGCTCGAGCGTCGCGCCGGCGTCGTCGGGCTGCGGACCGGACGCCATCGGCCGTCAGGCGCTCGCCCGCGCGCGCCGGGCCAGCTCGACCGTCGCGGCGCGCAGCCCGTCGGCGGCGGTCAGTGGCGCGGCGTACCCCACCCGCGTGATGCCGGGACCGCGCGGGGTGTCGACCGAGAGGTCGAGGCCGAAGCGATCCGCCGACGTGCACGTCGCCGACGTCGCGTCGGGATATCCGCCGAGCGCCCGCGCCATCGCGAGCAGCGCGTCGCCGTGATCGGCGTTGAGGTGGGAGACGGCCCCTGCGGCCACGGCGCTGACCGGGTCGGGGCGTGCCGCCGCGTAGGCGGGCGCATCCGCGGAGTCCATGCGCCCGTAGCCGCCGACCCAGCGAACCCTGTCGACCGCGACGATCCACAGCGAGAAGTCGCTGTAGTCCAGGTAGTAGCGCGCGGCGGGCACCGCGTCGAGATGGGCCGCACGGGCCGCGGCGTGTTCGTCCGCCGCGGGGCGCCGCGCGGTGCCGGCGAGCGTCACGCGAGCGCTGGCGAGCGGGTCCGCCGGGATCTCGGGCTGCACGATCGCGAGGCTGACGCGCTGGTCGTCGTCGAGGTTGCGGCCGTGCTCTGCGAGGCGCGAGACGCACAGGACGGGGGAGCCGTCGTCCAGGCAGCCGTACGTGACGAACGACGCCCACGGGTGCCCGTCGGCGGTCAGGGTCGCCAGCGTGGCGCGGTTGGTGCCGGCGACCAGCGTGCGGGCCTCCTCGGCGGCGGTCCTGCGCGGGACGTCGGCGACAGGGGTGAGCGGCGCCGCCGTGGACGGGGCGTCGCCGGGGTCACCGTGGTCGAGCTCGGGCACGTGGCAGACACTACGCGGCTCCGGCGGCCCGCACCGTGCGGGTAAGGTGCCGGACGTGCACGGCCCGCGGCTCGCGATCTTGGACGGGGAGGTCCTGCCCGCGGACGAGGCGCGGATCCCGGCGTCCGACGAGGGCTTCCTGCGCGGCGACGGCGTCTTCGAGGTCGCCCGGCTGTACCAGGGCCGGCCGTTCGCCTGGGAGGAGCACCTGGCTCGCATGCAGACCTCGGCCGAGAACCTCCGGCTCCCGTTCGACGCCGCCCAGGTCGACACCGACGTCCGCACGCTGCTGGCGGCGGCCGGGCCCGTGGACGGTGCCGTCCGCGTGGTGGTGACGCGGGGCGGCGCTCGGCTCGCCCTCGTCGAGGACGTGCGCGAGCAGCCGGCGGCGATCACGCTGGCGACCGTCGTGTACGCGCCGACGCGGATCCTGGACGGGATCAAGTCGCTGTCCTACGCGGCGAACATGCTCGCCGGACGGCTGGCGGTCGAGCAGGGCGCCGACGAGGCGCTGCTGGTGACCCCGCACGGCCGCGTGCTGGAGGCTCCGACCTCCGCCTTCTTCTACGTCCTCACGGGGGATGCCACGCTGTACACGCCGCCGCTGGACGATCACATCCTCGACTCGATCACGCGGCGGCGCCTGATCGGCCTCACCGGGGCGATGGAACGCGTCACGGCGCGCGACGACCTCGCCAGGCTCGACGAGGCGTTCCTCGCGTCGTCGCTGCGGGAGGTGCAGTCCGTCCAGGCGATCGATGGGCGCTGGTTGACGTCGGCGCCGGGGGATCGCACCGTCGAGGCCGCGCGCCTCTTCTCCCGGATGGTCGCCGCCGACCTGGGGCTCGACGCATGAGGGTCCTCACGGTCATCGGCAACCGCCCGCAGTTCGTGAAGGCGGCGGCGGTGTCGCGACGGCTCCAGGAAGTGGCCGACGAGATCCTCGTGCACACGGGGCAGCACTACGACGACGAGATGAGCGCGGTCTTCTTCAGCGAGCTGGGGGTGCCTCGGCCGTCGCTCGAGCTGGAGCTCGGCACCGGCTCCAACACCGAGCAGACCGCGCGCATGCTCACCGCGCTCGCCCCGGTGATCGGCGAGCACCGCCCGGACGTCGTCCTCGTGTATGGCGACACCAACTCGACGCTCGCCGGGGGGCTCGCCGCGGCGCAGGCGGGTGTCCCGGTCGCGCACGTCGAGGCGGGGATGCGGTCGTTCGACCGCGCGATGCCCGAGGAGCTCAACCGTGTCCTGACCGACCACCTGTCGTCGCTGCTGCTGTGCTCCTCCGACGTGCCCGCCGAGCACCTGGCCCGCGAGCACGTCGTCGGCGACGTCGAGATCGTGGGGGACGTCATGGTCGACGTGGCCCTGCTGGTGCAGCCCCGCGCCCGGGAGGACGACGCGCCGCTGCGGGACGCCGGGGTGCAGGCCGGCGAGTACGTGCTGGTCACCGCCCACCGGGCCGGGAACGTCGACGACCCCGAGCGCCTGCGGCGCCTCGTCGACCTGCTCCTCGCGCTGCCCTGTCCGGTCGTGCTCCCGCTGCACCCGCGGACGGGCGCGCGCCTGGACGCCCAGGGGTGGCTCGACGATCTGCTCGCCGCCGAGCACGTCCGCCTCACCCCGCCGCTCGGGTACCTGGCGTTCACCGCGCTCCTGACCCGTGCGCGCGCGATGCTCACGGACTCGGGCGGGGTGCAGAAGGAGGCGTATCTCGCGGGCGTCCCGTGTGTCACGCTGCGAGACACCACGGAGTGGACCGAGACGGTCGACGCGGGCTGGAACGTGCTCGTGGACCTCGACCGCGACGCGGCGCTGGCCGCGCTCGATCGCGTGGTCCCGGAGCACCGGCCGATGCTCTACGGCGACGGCCGGGCGGGCGAGCGGGTCGTCGAGGCGCTCGTGCGCCGGTTCGGGTAGACGCGGCGTCAGGCGGGCCGGCCGATCGCGCGCAGCGTGACGCCCGCGCTCGCGAACCGGGCGGCATCCAGGATGCCGCGGCCGTCGACGACGGCGCGCGCGCCGGCCAGATCCTCCGGACCGAGACCTGCGTAGGACGCGTGGTCGGCCTGCAGGACGGCCGCGTCGATCGCGGTGCCGTCCCACGGGTCGAACCCCAGGGCGCGGAGCTCGTCGGCGTCGTACAGCGGGTCGGCGGCGACCGGGTGCGCGCCCGCCGCGGCGAGCGCGTCTCGGAGCGCGAACGCCCCCGAGAACGCCGTCTCCTTGACGTCACCGCGGTAGGCGACGCCGAGGATCAGGACCCGCGACCCCGCCACGACTCCGTCGAGCGCCTGTCCCAGCAGCTGCACCGCGTACTGCGGCATCGACGCGTTGACGTCGCGGGCCGTCGCGGGCAGTCGCGCCCCCGGATCGCCCTCCAGGTAGAAGCGGGGGTAGACCGGGATGCAGTGCCCGCCGACCGCGATGCCGGGACGGTGGACGTGGCTGAAGGGCTGGGAGTTCGCCGCGTCGATGACGGTCGTGATGTCCAGTCCGTGCCGGTCCGCCGCCATCGCGAACTCGTTGGCCAGCGCGATGTTGACGTCCCGGTAGGTGGTCTCCACGAGCTTCGTCATCTCGGCGGCCTCCGCGCTGCCCATCGCCCGCACCTCGGCGGTCAGGAACTGCGCGTAGCAGGCGATGCCGCGATCCTCGCCCTCCGGGGAGATCCCACCGACGAGCTTCGGGTAGGTCTCCAGGTCGCGGAAGACGCGACCGCTGAACACGCGCTCCGGGGAGAAGACCGTGAAGAAGTCCTGCTCGCCGCGTCGGCCGCTCCCGGCCTCCAGCGCCGGAGCCACGCGCGTCCGCGTCGTCCCGACCGGCAGGGTCGTCTCGATCGACACGACCGTCGCCCTCGCCGCCGGGGCGGCGCCGAGGCCGCGGGCGATGTCGGCGACGACGGCGTCGAGGATGGCGAAATCGGGTCGGGCGTCGGCATCGACGATCAGCGGCGGGACGGCGATCACGAGGTCCGCGCCGGCCGCCACCGCGGCCGCCGTGTCGGTCTGGGCGCGCAGCCGTCCGGCACGGACCGTCTCGGCCAGGCCGTCCTCGAGCCCCGGTTCGCCGGGGAACGGCGCACGGGCGTCGTTGACCAGGCCGACGACGCGCTCGTCGACGTCGCAGCCGACGACGTCATGGCCGGCGCGGGCGAGGGCGACGGCGACGGGCAGCCCGATCTTGCCCAGGGCGACGACGACCGCGCGCATCGGTCAGACCGTGACCATGTCGACGGTGTGCCCGGTCGCGGCCGCCTGGAGCACGGCTTCGGCGGCGATCACCGTCTCGAGGCCCTCCTGCAGCGTGACGACGCCCGTGCCCTCGGTCCCCTCGAGCAGGTCGCAGAACGCCTCGAGCTCGACGAGGAGCGGCTCGCGGCGCGCCAGGGCGAACCGCGTCATGTCCCCCTCGCTCACGCCGCGCAGCGTGCGGGTCGCGTCCCACGAGGACGTGACGTCGCCGTTGCGGTACAGCGTGAGGTCCGCGGTCAGCGTGTCGGCGACGAGCATGCCGGTCTCCCCGAGGACCCGGGTGCGGCGGACCTTCGTCGGTGAGAGCCAGTCGACGACGCAGTTGAAGGCGACGTCGGAGACCAGACGGCCGGTGGCGAGCACGAGGTCCTCGTGCTCGCGGCCCATGCGGTGCTGGGTCTCCGCCGCGACGCGGCGCACGGAGGACCCGCCGATCCAGCGCACGAGGTCCAGGTCGTGGGTTCCCAGGTCCTTCACGACCCCGACGTCCCGGATCCTGGCCGGGAACGGGCCCACCCGTTCCGTGGCGATCAGGAAGACCTCGCCCAGGTCGCCGGCCTGCACGCGCCGGCGGAGATCGAGCAGCGCGGGGTTGCAGCGCTCGACGTGCCCGACAGCGGCGAGCGTTCCGGCCCGCTCGACGCAGGCGATCAGCTCCCGGGCGTCCTGCGCGGTCCCGGCGAGGGGCTTCTCGATCAGCGCGTGCACGCCGGCGTCCGCGAGGGCGCGCACCGCCGGGAGGTGCTCGTCGGTCGGGACGGCGACGACGGCGAAGTCGAGGCCACCGGCGGCGAGCAGGTCCTCGAGGCTCGCGAACAGCAGGGAGGGGTCGCGGATCGCGCCGTGGGCGTCCCCGCCCGGATCGACGGCGCCCGCGAACGTCACGCGCGGCATCGCCTGGAGGAGTCTGGCGTGATGGCGGCCCATCATCCCCAGCCCCAGCACCGCGCCGCGCAACGTGCGGCTGTTCGAGGAGGAGGCGGTCACGGCGAGGGTAGGGTATCCCGGATGACCTTCTCGGATGTCCCGGGCCTGGTGCTCAGCCCTACCGCGACCGTCGGCGAGGGCGTGACCTTCGGCGCGCACGTGGTCGTCCACGACGATGTCGTCATCGGAGACGGCGTACGGATCCAGGACGGCGCCGTGCTCGGCAAGCCCCCGACGCTGTCGCCGCGCTCGAGCTTCGCGGGGGCGGACACCGCCGCGCCACTGGTGATCGGGGACGGGGTGGCGATCTGCACCCACGCCGTGGTCTTCGCCGGGGCGCAGCTCGCCGCCGGCGTCATCGTCGGCGACCACGCGGTGATCCGGGAGCGGGCGGTGATCGGCGCGGACTCGGTCGTCGGCCGTGGTGCCACCGTCGATCCCGACGTGACCATCGGTGCGCGCGTGCGGCTGCAGTCCCACGTCTACGTGACCGGCGGCAGCGTCGTGGAGGACGACGTCTTCGTCGGTCCGTGCGCGGTGACCACCAACGACGACACGATGGCCCGGCACCCTCCCGGCGCCCCGCTGCGCGGCGCGACGCTGCGCCGGGCCTGCCGCATCGGCGGCGGCGCGGTCCTGACCCCGGGCGTGGAGATCGGCGAGGAGGCGTTCGTCGCAGCAGGCGCGGTCGTCACGACCGACGTCCCCTCCCGGGCGATCGTGATGGGTGTCCCGGCGCGCGTCGTGCGTCGCGTCCCGGACTCCGAACTGCTCGAGCGGGAGCCGTGGACCTCGACCTGACACGCTCGCCGCTGCCGACGGCGCGCCGCCGCCGAGAGCTCGCGGAGCGGAGGACCCGTGCCCTCGGGGCCGCCGCCCTGCTGACCACCGGCGCGGTGATCGTCGTCGAACTGGCCCGTGTGTGGCGAAAGAGCGGTGCGGCGCCCACCGACGCCGAGGAGGCGGTCCTGGCGGCCGAGCGCACCATCGAGCAGACCGTGGACGTGGCGGTCGCGGGCTACAAGAAGGGGTCCACGCGCGAGAACGCGCTGTTCAACATGCTCGTCTCGTTCTCGATCGCCTTCGGGCTGGCCCGCTGGTCGACGGCGCACATCCGTCGTACCGGGCGTCGCTTCGGACCGTTCCGCGACCTCCACGTCGGGGGCAATCACGTCCACCACTTCGTGCCCGGGATCGTGCTCGCGTTCCTGGCGGGAGGGATCTCGGTGGCGACCGCCAACGAGAAGCTCGACCCGTTCCTGGCCGTGCCGTTCGGGGTGGGCGTCGCCCTGACGCTCGACGAGACCGCCCTGCTGCTGAAGCTCGACGACGTCTACTGGTCGGAGGAGGGCATCGTCAGCGTGCAGGTGACCTTCGCCACGCTGTTCATGCTGTCGGCGCTCGCGCTCGCCCTGCGACTGCTCGCCCGCGGCGAGGCCGAGGTGCTCAGCGCATCGAGCGATCCCGACCGTCAGGTGCCGTGGGCGCCGTGAGCCCGGCGTTCGGCGACGACGAGGGGACGGTGGGCACCGACGCGTTCGGACGCCCGAAGGATCGCGGGTACGGCGACGGGCCGGTCCCGCCGGGGGCCCGCCCGGCGCCGGGTCCCGCTGGACCGTCGGGGCTTCCCGGCATGGGTCCCGGCGACGCGCCCTTCGTCCTGGCGTCGTGGTGGCAGCGAGCGGTCGCGGCGGTCGTGGACGGGTTCGTGGTCCTGGCCATCGCCGTCGTCCTGTTCGTGCCCCTCGCCGCGACCGGTGTCACGGTCGACACCGACGCGGGTGCGTTCGCGCTGATCGCGGGGTTCCTGGTCGCCGCCATGGTGTTCGCGGCCGCGGCCCTCGTCTATCAGCCGCTCATGCTGTGGCGGACCGACGGTCGGACGGTCGGAAAGTTCGCGACCGGCATCCGCGTCGTGAAGACCGATCGCACGCCGATGGACATCACCACCGCGATCCTGCGCGAGGTGGTGCTCAAGAGCGTCGCGCTGGCCTTCCTCGCCAGCTTCACCGCCGGTATCGCCTACCTCGTCGACTGGCTCTGGCCGCTGTTCGACGACGAGCGCCGCGCCCTGCACGACTTCCCGGTGAACACGCGGGTCGTGGTGGCCTGAGGGAGCGACGGTCGGCGCGGTGACCGCCGCTCCGCCCCGGGATCCCGCGTGGCCGACTACGCCACGCTGGGGGTCCGGCCGGCGATCGTCTGCTCGCCGATCTCGGTCCAGATGACCTGGTCGCGGCCGGGGCCGACGCTGATCTGCGCGATCGGCACGCCGGTCTCCTCGGCGATGAACGCGAGGTAGTCGCGCGCGGCCTG
>NZ_JBFIGP010000187.1:0-7532 GCF_041602235.1 Paraconexibacter sp. | reverse complement strand
TACCCCTGGGCCACGGTGGTCAGCCCGGCGACGCCGGGACCCGTGCCGGTGAGCAGCCGGACCCCGTCGGGGGTGCGCAGCGCGGCGGGTTCGGCTCCGAGCTCGCGGGCGAGGTCCTCGTTGAGGACGAGCAGCTCGGGCACCGCGGCCGCCTCGGCCTCCCAGGGAACGAACAGGCCCTCCAGATCGCGGACGTAGGTGGGCTCCGCGAACGGCAGCGGTCGGGCGGTCACGCTCATGCACCGAGGATAGGCACCGGGCGGTCCGGGCCCGGAGCCTCACGCCGCCGGACCGCTCCCGGATCGAGCTACCGCCGGCCGCTGGGCCCGAGGCCCGGCGTGGGCGTGGGGCGGGGGCCCGTGATCCGCGGCCTGGCGGCGGACGTTCTCGCAGGACGGGACCCCGCCGGCGGTCCGCTGACGTCCTCGTCCGCCTGCGGCCGTGGCACCGCGCGGAGGCGCGGCGCACCTTCGGGGGCCTCCCGCGCCAGTCGCTGCGCGCGCTCCCGGATGCCGTGCAGCATCTTGCGCTCCATCACGAGCGAGGCCGGCTCCATCGGAAGCATCCCGATCCGCGCGACCGGTGTCGGAAGCCGGTAGCGGTTGCGGCTGATCAGCCGGGTCCGTCCGTCCTGCTCACGCAGGACGAAGCTCCAGACCCAGTTGCCGTCCTGCGAGCGCCACGACAGGACGCGACCGGGCTCGACGCGCTCGACGCGCATGCGGTTGGCGCCCAGCGCGAAGACCTCACCGACCCTCGGGTGCTGGAACTCCGGGAGGAGCACGTCAGCGCTGTGCATGTCCAGCCCGAGCAGGTTCTCGATCCAGTCGTAGGTGTAGGCGCCACCCCGGGGTGCCGGACCCATCTGGGCGATCCACGGCCAGACCGCGCCGGCCGGTGCGTCGATGGTCACGGCACGTGTCGCGATCCCGTCGGCGTCCTCGAGCAGCTCGTCCCCCGGAAGCCGGGCCGAGGCCTCATCGCGGGACGCCCCCCAGGTCAGGACCCAGGGACGAACCCGCCGGACGTAGCCGACGACGGAGGCGAGCGTGAGGGTGAACGCGAGCACCGGAGGTCGCATGGCTGCACGATCGCTCCATCGGGGACCATCGACCACCGCATCGGTCCGCAGACTCACCGCGGAGGACTACCCCCGGGCTGCGGTGTGGCGCCACCGGCGATCGGGTAGGGGACCGTCATGGACCTCACCGCCCCCTTCAGAACGACCGGCCGGATCCTGATCAGCACCGCGCGCACGGGCGTCCGGGCCGCCTCCCAGACCGGATCCGCGCTGCTCGGACGGCTCCGGGACGGGGACGAGGAACCCCGCCCGACCGCGCAGCGACCCCAGGGCGAGCCGTCACCCACCGAGGTCGTGGAGACCGCCGACCGCCGCCGTACCGAGGAGCCCGCGCCTGCGGCCCCCGCGCCCCCGGTCGCTGCCGGACCGGCCCCCGAACGCGAGCAGCTCGAGCAGCCCGAGCAGCCCGAGTTCCAACCCGCGCACCTCGACATCGAACCTGCGGCGGTCGTCTACAGCTCCGCGGACCCCGGGGCGCAGGACGGTGCGGGGGCCGCACTGCACGTCGACGAGCCCTGGGACGGCTACCGGGGGATGAAGGCCGCGGACGTCATCGACCGGCTCGTCGTCGCCGATCCGGCGACGCTCGCGCAGGTGCAGCTCTACGAGCAGTCCCACCGGGCACGCAGCACCGTCCTGGCTGCGGTGGGCAGACAGCTGAGCACCGACGCCTGAGCGGCGCGCCGGGCCCGACCGCGCCGCCGTGCTGCACCCGATGTTGCAGGAACACGGGCCCGCGCGCTTTCCATTCGCCGCCGTCGCGGATATCGTTCGATCATCGAAGGGGCGAAGACAAGCGTCGCCACCGTCGGCGATGCGGGGGGCCGCGACATTGCCACGATCCGCATCCTCATCGTCGACGACCATCCGGTGTACCGGATGTCGTTGGTGCGCGTGCTTGCCCGCCATCCCGGCGTGAGCGTCGTCGGTGAGGCCGGCGACGGCCGCGAAGGCGTGCAGCTCGCGCACCAGCTGCGCCCCGACATCGTCCTGCTGGATCTGGTGATGCCGGAGCTCGACGGGCTCGGGGTGCTGCGCGAGATCCGCGGCCTGGAGCCCGCACCGCTGTCGATCCTGCTGTCGGCCGGCCTCACCGAGGAGGTCGCCGCGACCGCCCGCGAGCTCGGCGCCGTCGACGCGTGGTCGAAGTCGCTCGCGCCCCGCGAGATCGCCACGCGGGTACTCGCCCTGCACGCCGACCGGACCTGACCGATCGGGGGACCCCCCGATCGCCACAGGACGACCCCATCGCCCGAGATGGGCCGGTGGTCCCCGTGACGATGCTCTGCGCATGCGAGGAGCTCGGTTCGACGACCTCCGGGGGGCGCACGCCGCGGCGCTCCGCCACCTCCGGTACCTCCGTGCCGATGCGCCGTCCCGGACGAACAACGAGCTGCTCGTGCTCGTCGCACTGTGGACCTCCGGGCGCGACGTGGGCTTCGGCGCCCTCGCCGACGAGGTCGGCATGACTGCGGGTGGGCTCAGCGCCCTGGTGAGCCGGCTCGAGCGGGCCGGCCTGGTGCTGCGGTACCGCGACGATCCGGACTTCCGTCGCGTGATGGTCGGCCTGACCGCAGATGCGCTCGCGATGGTCGAGGCGACCGCCGAACGGGCGAGCTCGACGGACGCGGAGCGCGCGCCGAGCTCGCCGCGAGCCTGAGGCGACGGTCGCCTACGCCGTGGAGGTCGCGCGGCGCGCGCGCACCAGCAGCCAGGCGCCATACAGCGCCGCGTCGGCGAACAGCACGGCGAGCACGACCACCTCCCAGGTGGGCGCACCGGCGACGAGCGCGACGACCAGCGCCACGCCGAGCACGATCTCGGCGAGCGTCGCCAGGCGCAGACGCTGACGGGTGGGGGTGACAGGCATGTGATCGGTCCTCCAGGGTCGGTGACGGTACGGACGCAGACTGCGGGCTGCCGGGAAGGGCCGCAATGACCTGTGAGGTAAGTGACGTCCCTCCCTCCCGGGGCTATGGTCGGCGCACCATGAGCACCGCGACCGCTCCCCAGACCGCGAACGCGACCGGGACCGTCGGTGAGCTGCTGCGCGACTGGCGCCGACGGCGTCGCCTGAGTCAGCTGGACGTCTCCCTCGACGCGGCGGTGTCGGCCCGGCACCTGAGCTTCGTCGAGACGGGTCGCTCCAGGCCCGGCCGTGACCTCGTCCTGCACCTCGCCGAGTACCTCGACGTCCCGCTGCGCGAGCGCAACACCCTGCTGCTCGCCGCCGGGTACGCGCCGGCGTTCCGCGAGACACCCCTGGACGCGGAGGCGATGGCCCCGGTGCGCGCAGCGCTGCAGCAGCTCCTCACCGGGCACGACCCCTACCCGGCGATCATCGTCGACGGCTGCTGGAACGTCGCGCTCGCCAACGAGGCCGCGCTGGCGATCATGACCGACGGGGTGGACCCGAGCCTGCTCGAGGCGCCGAACGCGATGCGGTTGAGCCTGCACCCGCAGGGGCTCGCCCCCCGGGTCCGCAACCTGCCGGAGTTCGCCGAGCACCTCATCCTGCGCCTGCAGCGGCAGGCGCTCCTGTCGGCGGATCCCGCCGTGGCCGCGCTGCTGGAGGAGGTCCGCGGCTACCCCGGGATCGAGGACCACCGGGCCCCGTCGATGGCGGCCGAGCCGTCCGAGCTGCTGTTCGTCCCGATGCGCCTGACACGAACCGACGGGACCGAGCTCGCGTTCTTCTCCACCGTCGCGGCGTTCGGCACCGCCCTCGACATCACGGTCGCGGAGCTGGCGATCGAGCAGTTCTTCCCGGCGGACGAGGCGACCGCCGCGGCGCTCCGCGGCTAGGCGATACGGGCGCGCAGACGCGCCCGCTCCTCATCGCCGAGCGGGCGCGAGGTCCGGGCCTGCGCGTCCCAGCCGACGAGGACCGTCCGGCCGCGGGCGGCGACCGTGCCGTCGGGCCGCACGATCTCGTGATCCAGCGACATCGACTTCGTGCCGACCTCCGCGACCCGCACGACCACGTCGACCTGCTCGTGGTCCTTGCGCACCTCGGAGACGTAGTCGAGCTCGACCCGCACCACCACGTAGGTGTGGTGCACCGTCGCCCCCTCGGCCAGTTCCATGAGCAGAGCGCCGCGCGCCTCCTCGAGCAGCTCGTGGTAGACGGCCTGGTTGAGGTGGCCGAGCATGTCCATGTCGCGCCAGCGCAGCCGGATGGTGAGGCGGGTCTCGTGCATGGCGGCGAACCCTAGGACACGGGACGGAGCACGAGCCCGCTCGGTCGGAGGGCGTACGATGGCGCGGTCTGGTCCAGCCCCGTCCCCGGAGACCCCATGCCCCGTCGCCTCCTGCCGCTCGCCGCGGCCGCCGTCCTGCTCACGAGCGCCGCCGTCGCGGTCGCCGCCACACCCAAGGTGGGCACCTTCGTCGCCCCGAAGGGGAAGATCCAGCGCGGCTACGACCTGCAGTTCAAGGTCGACAAGAAGGGGAAGCGGATCACCAAGCTCGTCGCCCACGTGCTCGAGACGTGCTCGGGCTCGTCGACGAGCACGACGACGACGGTGGGCCCCGGGCTGAGCTGGACCGTCAAGGACGGACGGTTCAAGGCCCGCAAGAAGGAGAGCAGCGGCGGTCTGACGCTCTACACGACGCTCGAGGGCCGCTTCACGAACGCGACCACCGCGGTCGGCACGATCCGACAGGAGTCGATCGTCGCCGGGGCGGTCTGCGACACCTACAAGCTGAAGTTCACCGCGAAGCGGCGCTGAGCCGCAGCGGGATCCCCCAGGGGTCCTGGATCTCGAGGGATCCGTCGTCCCCGACGTGCACCTGGTGGCCCGCGGCCGTGGCACGGGCGTGGAGGGCTGCGAGCACCTCTGCGGTACGGAGGACGACGGACCATGCCCGTAGCCCGACGGTCCGCTCCGGGAGGGAGCCCTCGCCCTCGAACGCCCACGTGTTGACGGCGACGTGATGGTGGTACCCGTCGGCGGCGAGGAAGGCCGCCCCGGGGTAGGTGGCCATCAGGTCGAAGCCGACGACATCCCGGTAGAAGGCGGTGGCGGCCACGAGGTCCCCGACCTGCAGGTGGACGTGGCCGACCGTCGGGACGTCGTCGGCGCCGGCCGCCGGCTCGGCAGCGCTGAGAGCCAGGAGGTCCTGCACGTCCAGAGGCTCCGTGAACATGCCGACCCGCTCGCCGGGTCGCAGCGGCGGGGGCCACGAAGCTCGAGGGCGGTCGGCGTACAGCTCGACGCCATTGCCGTCCGGGTCACGCAGGTAGAGCGCCTCGGACACCCCGTGGTCGGATGCGCCGGTCAACCGGATCGGTGATTCGGCGATGCGCCGCACGGTCCGGGAGAGCTCCATCCGCGACGGGTACAGCAGCGCCACGTGGAAGAGGCCGGCATGGCGGCCTGCGGGCCGCGCGTCGGGATCCTCGTGGAGGCGGACGACATCGCCCCTCGCGTCGCCCAGGCCGGCGACGCCCGCGTTCGCGTCGCGTCGGTGCAGACCGGTGGCCGTCCGCCACCACGCGACCGATCGCTCGAGGTCGGTGACGGTGAGGTGGACGGGCCCGAGCGACACGCCGCTCAGGGCGGGTGCGGGCATGCTCGCCATGGCGAGCACGGTAGCGCCAACCCGGCGCGACGACGCGCTCAAGAACCTCCGTCACCCTTGTGGCCCTGTTGCCGTGCAAATTCACACAAAGAGCAGAAATCGCTCAAGAAGGTGCACCCATGAGCCGACGAAGGTCGTATGCCGCGTTCACCGCACCGCGTCGTGCTGGTCACCGGAGCCCTCACGGCTCTGCTCATCGGAGCGCTGGCGGTGGGCCTCGCGACCTCGCGGGGGAAGGGGCGTAGCGACCTCGAGAGGAGCTTCGAGCAGCGCGCGTCCATCGCCGCGGCGCTGGTCGAGTCCATCCTCAACCAGACCGCATCGACGACGGTCGCGCAGAACCGCGCGGCGCTGAGCGGGCGGACGATCCCCGACGCCGTCCTGCGCAAGCAGGTCTCGATCCCCGGGCAGGAGTTCTCCGTGCTGGATGCCGCGGGGACGGTCATCGCCGCCTGGCCGAAGACCGCCGGACGTCGCGGTGATCGCATCCCCGTCCGCGGCGAACTGCGCCGGGTGCTCGACGGAGCCCCGTTCGCCTTGACCGTGGCGCCCCCGCCGGGGAAGGCCAGCATCATCTCGGCGTTCGAGACGCCGCTCGGTCGTCGCGCCGCGATCCAGTCCTTCCCCCGCGTGCTGATCCAGCAGTTCCTCGGCGGCTACCTCGGCCGCCTGCGCACGACCAGCGACGACGACGCGTACCTGGTCGACGACGAGGGCAACGCCCTGGGCAGCGCGAGCGGCAGCGAGATCGCGGGGCTGGCGATCCTGCCCACCGACGGGGCGGGTGCCATCACCTACGGCGGCACGGCTGCGTACTACGCGGCGGCACGCGTGAAGGGGACCGACTGGTCGGTCGTCCTCATGACCCCGCAAGCGCGGCTGTACGCGCCCGTCAGCGGCTTCTCGAGCTGGATCAGCTGGGGCCTGCTGCTCGGTGTCACCGGCCTGGCCCTCTTGGTGATCGCGCTCGTGCGCCGCCTCGCCCAGGGGTCGGCGGACCTCGCCGAGGCCAACCGCGACCTCGCCGCGCGCAACGAGCAGGTCGTGGCGGCGGACCGGATGAAGAGCAACTTCCTGGCGACCATGTCGCACGAGCTGCGCACGCCGCTGAACGGCATCATCGGCTTCGCCGAGCTGATGCACGACGGCCGGGTCGGACCGGTCTCCGATCAGCACCGCGAGTACCTCGGCGACATCCTGGTCAGCTCCAACCACCTCCGCCGGTTGATCGACGACGTCCTCGACCTCTCGAAGATCGAGGCCGGGAAGATCGACCTGCGCCCGGAGCGCGTCGACTGCGGCGCCGTCGTCGAGGAGGTGTGCGACGTCGTCGGCTCGCTGGCGGTCCGCAAGAACATCGACCTGCAGGTCGACGTGGACCCGACGATCAGCCCGCTCGATCTCGATCCGGGCAAGCTCAAACAGGTGCTCTTCAACTACCTCTCCAACGCCCTGAAGTTCACGCCGGAGGGAGGGACGGTGAGCGTGACGGCCACCCGCGAGCCCGAGGACCGGTTCCGCATCGTCGTGGAGGACAACGGCCCGGGGATCAGCGAGGAGGATCTCGACCGGCTCTGGGGGGCGTTCGAGCAGCTCGACATGGGCTCCGCGCGCCGCCATGGCGGCACGGGACTGGGGCTCTCGCTGACCCGTTCGATCGTCGAGGCGCAGGGCGGCGAGGTCGCGGTGGAGAGCACGGTGGGCGTCGGGACCCGGTTCCACGTCGTCCTGCCCCGCGTCGTGCGACCCGTCGAGCACGCGGTCCCGGTCGGATAGGGAGGCGGTCGTGGGGGCACGAATACTCATCGTGGACGACAACCCGATGAACCTGAAGCTCGCCCGGCTCGCGGTGATGACCGAAGGACAC
>NZ_JBFIGP010000186.1:0-7599 GCF_041602235.1 Paraconexibacter sp. | reverse complement strand
GGCGCCGGCGAGGATCACGCCGACCACCAGCGGCGCGAAGAGCCGCACGACCACGAGCTGGTAGACGCTGCCCATCCGGTCGTAGGTGCCGAAGAGCTCGAAGAACCCGGACGCCTGCACGCCCACCGGCCCGAACGACAAGGCGAACGCGCTGAGGACGAGGGGGAAGAGGCAGACGCGAACGATGAAGCGGAACTGCTCGACGAACTCGGGCAGCCAGGTGTACGGGCCGCGGACCCCGCGAGCGACGACCTGAGCGGCCAGGTGCATCATCCCGCCGAGGTCCCGCACCAGCGGTGGCGCGATGGGAAGGCGCGCCGTCACCGCCCACCTGCTCCGACCGCGAGCGTCTCGCGCACGACGATGTCGTGGGCCTCCCACGGCACCATGTGGCCGACCCGGTCCAGCGTCAGGAGGCGGGCCTGCGGGGCACGCTCCGCGACCAGGTCGGCGTGCCAGCGCGGCGTCGTCGTGTCCGCCGTCCCCCAGATCACGGTCAGCGGCCGGTCCAGTGCGGGGAGCGCCGCGGCCACCGACTCGCGGGCCATCATGCCGATCAGCGGACCGGTGCCGGCGGGGGTGGCGACCAGCATCCTCCGCGTCGCCTCGACGACCGCGTCGCTCGTGGCCGGCCCGACGGCCTGGCAGGCGATCCGTGTCCCGACCACGCGGGACCGGCAGAGGCGGGAGAGCGCTCCCGCCCGCGCCAGCGGTGCGAGGATCTGCGCGGTTCGCGCACCCCGGAAGACGTCGCCGGTCTCGGGCGAGATGAGGACGACGCCTGCGACGCGGGCTCGCAGTGCCGGGTTGGCCATCGCTCCCATCGCGACGAACGTGCCCATCGAGTGGCCGACGATCGTGGCGTCGCCGACGTCGTAGGCGTCGGCCACCGCGACGAGATCGTCGAACAACGCGGGCCCGGTCAACCCGTCTCGGCCCACCGTCGAGCGACCGTGCGCGCGGTGGTCGTAGGCGATGACGGTGCGCCCGGCGGCGACGAGGGCGGGCGCCACCACCGACCATTGCGCGATCGACGCGCCGTACCCGTGGACGAGCACGACCGGTGGGCCGCTGCCGAGCACGCCGACGTGCAGGCGGGTTCCGTCCGGGCGGTCCACGGCGTGCTCGGACCAGCCAGGTTCACGCAGCAGGTCGGCGAGCGCGGTCATCGCCCGCGCCCTGCCGCAAGCTCCCGGCGCGCCCCGTCGCAGCCGCGCCGGACCTCGCCTCCGAGGTTCCCTCCCATGACGTAAGTGTTTGCTGATCTAGCGCGGGAAGTCAAGCCGCTTCCGGCACGCCGGTCCCTCGGGCGCCCTTGACAGGCAGCCACTAACTAAGCAAACATTGACTTATGCGGGAGGAGGAGGAGCGCCCAACCTCGGTCGCGATCGTCGGTGCCGGCGTGTCGGGCCTGGCTGCCGGCCTGGCGATGCAGGCGGCGGGGTTCCCCTTCACGATCTTCGAGAAGGGCACGGAGGTCGGCGGGACCTGGAGGGACAACCGGTACCCGGGCCTGACCATCGACGTCCCGTCCCCGATCTACACCTATCGCGAGCACCGCCACCCCGGATGGCGTCGATGGATGCCCGATGGTCCGGAGATCCTCGAGTACCACCGTCAGGTCTCGTCGCGTACCGGCCTCCGGGAGCACATCCGCTTCGAGACCGAGATCACGGCCGCCGACTGGCGGGACGACCACTGGCTGCTGCGAACCGCGCAGGGCGACGAGCACCGGTGCCGCGCGGTCGTCTTCGCCTCCGGGTTCCTGCACCACCCCTACACACCGGACCTTCCCGGACTCGAGGAGTTCGACGGCGAGGTCGTGCACTCCGCGCGCTGGCGCGACGACATCGCCGTGCAGGCCCGCCGTGTGGGCGTCATCGGGAGCGGCTCGACCGGTACCCAGCTGGTCGGCGCGCTGGGCGGCGTCGCCTCCCACCTCACGCAGTTCCAGCGGACTCCCCAGTGGATCTTCCCGTCCGTGAACTTCGGGGTCCCACGGGCCGTCCGATCGGTGCTGGCCCGCCGGCCCGGATCGATCGACGCCATGACGGACCGCATCGAACGTCTGGCGGACTGGCTGCTCGGGGGCGCCGCGACCAGCCCGGGCCGCCGTCGCGACCTCTTCGACCTCGTCGCGAGACTGCACCTGCGCACCGTCCGCGACCCTGAGCTCCGGGCGCGGCTCACCCCGACCGAGCAGCCGCTGTGCCGGCGACCGGTCCTCTCGACGCGGTACTACCGCGCCGTACAGCGCCCCGACGTGAGCGTGGTCGACACCCGGATCGAGCGGGTCACACGTGACGGGATCGTCACCGCCGACGGCACCCTGCACCGACTCGACGTGCTGATCCTCGCCACCGGGTTCCGCGCGCACGAGTACATGCGGCCGATCGCCATCACCGGGGAGGACGGCCTGACGCTCGAGCAGGCGTGGGCGGACGGCCCCCACGGGTACCGGACGGTCGCGCTCACCGGGTTCCCGAACCTGTTCATGGTCCTCGGCCCGCACAGTCCGCTCGTCTCGATCTCCATCCACGGCAGCGCGCAGCTGCAGTCGGACTACATCGTCCAACTGCTCGATGTGCTCGAGCGGCCCGAGGTCAACTGCCTGAGCCCGAGTCCCGAGGCCACCGCGCGCTGGCTCGACCACGTTCGTGCCGGGATGGCCGACACGGTGTGGGCCACCGGCTGCTCCAGCTGGTACGTCGGCACGGGCTCCGTCCCGGTGCTCTGGCCCTATGACCGCCGGGCGTGGCAGAAGCTGCTCCGGACGCCCGACCTTCGCGACTACACCGTCCAGCCCGCCGTCCCGTCCCCCACGGGCCCCAGCACCTGAGGAGCGCCGACGCCACCGTGAACACCTCCGAGGCCACCGCCACCCACCCACCGCCCTCCCCGAGCGACGACCAGGAGCGCACCGTCGACGTCGCGATCATCGGCGGCGGGATCAGCGGCATCGGGACCGCGATCGCGCTGCGCGCCGCGGGACTGGGCGACGTGCTCGTCCTCGAGCGCGCCGCCGAGCTCGGCGGGACCTGGCGGGACAACACCTACCCGGGCTGCGCCTGCGACATCCCGTCGGTGATCTACAGCTACCCGTTCGCCCCCAATCCCGACTGGACCCGCGTGTTCGCCGAACGGGCGGAGATCCAGGAGTACGTCCTGCGGACCGCACGCGAGCACGGGGTCCCCTCCGTCACATCGCTGAACACGGAGGTGCTCGAGGCGCGCTGGGACGACCAGTCCGCGCGATGGCGCCTGCGGACGTCGACCGGGCCCGTCGTCGCCCGGGTCGTGGTGCTCGCCGCCGGCCCCCTGCACGAGCCGGTGCTGCCCGACGTGCCGGGCCTCGCGCGCTTCCAGGGGACGATGTTCCACTCGGCCCGGTGGCGCCACGACCACGACCTCGGCGGGGAGCGCGTCGCCGTGATCGGCACAGGCGCCTCGGCGGGCCAGTTCGTGCCGCGCATCCAGCGGCAGGCCGCCTCGGTGACCGTGTTCCAACGCACCCCGCCGTGGGTCATGCCGAAGCTCGACTGGCGCATCGGCCGGCTCCAGCGGGCGGCGCTACGACGGATCCCCATGCTGCAGCGCCTGGCTCGACTGGCCGTCTGGGCCGGCCTCGACGCGATGATCCTGGTCACGCATCACCGCCGACTCGCCGCGCTCGTGCAGCCGGTCGCGCGCTGGAACCTCCGCCGGGGCATCAGCGACCCCGCGATGCGGCGCGCGGTCACCCCGCGCTACACGATCGGGTGCAAGCGGGTCCTGATCTCCAACGACTACTACCCGGCGCTCGCACAGGACAACGTCCGGCTCGTCCCGCACGCCGTCCGCGAGATCCGCGAGCGCTCGGTCGTCGACGTGACGGGCACCGAGCACGACGTGGACACGATCATCTTCGGCACGGGATTCCACGTCACGGACCTGCCGATCGCCGAACGCGTCCGGGGCATCGCCGGACGCAGCCTGGCCGAGGTGTGGGACGGGAGCCCGCGTGCGTACAAGGGCACGACGATCAGCGGGTTCCCCAACGCCTTCATGCTGTTCGGGCCGAACATCGGCACCGCGTCCGCGTTCGTGATGCTCGACGCGCAGCTCACGTACGTGGTCGACGCGCTCCGCACGATGCGGGAGCGTGGGTGGACCGCGGTCGACGTCCGCCCGGAGGCGCAGGCGCGGGACAAGGCGCGCGTCGACGCGCGCCTGCGTCGCAGCGCCTGGAACGCCGGCGGCTGCACGAGCTACTACCTGGACGCGAAGGGAGCCAACGCCTCCGTCTTCCCCGGGACGATGCTCCGGATGAAGCGTGTGCTGTCGCAGTTCGACGCCGAGGCCTACGACACCCGGACCCGTGCGGCGGTGGCGCCGTGAACGCGGTCTCAGCGCGGCAGCAAGCCGAAGAAGATCACGTCGGTCAACTCGCGCGCGACGGTGTCGCGGTCGAAGGGCGGACCGCCGAACAGGGTCCGCAGCCCGTACATGAAGCACATGCCGACGATCACCATCGACATGGTGGTCGTGTCGTACTCCCGATGCTCCCAGTTGGGCTTCGCCGCCTCCGCGGCCTCGACGATCGTCGCGAGCGTCGGCGCGAACCGGTCGCGGTAGAAGGCAGCACCTTGGTCGGAGAAGAGCACGACGCCCAGCAGCGGCGTGATCTCGGCCATCGCGTCGAGCAGGTTGGCCACGAGGTCTTCGACGATCTGGCGTTGCACCTCGGTACGCCCGGCGTACTCCGACGCCGCGTTGGCGACCTCGACGAAGCCGTCGAGCGCTTCGACCAGGGGTTGCCCGACCGCTTCGGCGAACAGCTCCTCCTTGGAGGCGAAGTGCCGGTAGATCAACGCGATGTTGACGCCGGCAGCGTCGCTGATGTCCCGGACCGCCGTGCCGCCGTAGCCGGAGCGCAGGAAGACGGTGCGGGCGGCTTCCAGCAGCTGGACACGACGCGCGTCCGCGCTCATGCGTCGGCGTCCCTGCGCCGACGGACTCCGGCTGCGACCCGTGCTGCTCATCCCGGCGCAGGCTATCGCCGCGAGCCGACCCTCCCGCGACAGCGATGACGGCGCGGCTGTCCGGCGCCGCGAAACGGCGACTCCTGATCCCCCGGCCCCGCAGCGGTCCCGCCGAGCTGCGAGAGGCGGTCGACGGCCGCCTGGTCCTCATCACCGGCGCCTCGCACGGGATCGGCGCCGCGACGGCGCAGATGGTCGCCGGCGCCGGCGCGACCGTGGTGATGGTGGCCCGCTCCGGCGACCGGCTCCGCGACCTCGCCGGTGAGTTCGGTGACAGGGCCCATGCCCTGCCCTGCGATCTCGCGGACGAGGACGCGGTCGACGCCCTGGCCGAGACGGTGCTCACCCACCACGGCACGCCCGACATCGTCGTCTCGAACGCCGGCCGTTCGATCCGCCGACCGCTGGCGGAGAGCTACGACCGGTTCCACGACGTGTCGCGCACGACCGCGATCAACTACCACGGGCCGGTCGGCCTGCTCCTCGGCCTGCTCCCCACGATGCGTGCTCGCGGCAGCGGGCACATCGTCAACGTCTCGACCGTGGGTGCGCGTCTGGCGCCCGCGCCACGTTGGGCCGCCTACGTCGCGTCCAAACGGGCCTTCGACGCCTGGTTGCGCAGCGCCGCCGCGGAGAGCGCCCGGGACGGCGTGACCGCCACCTCCATCTACTTCGGCCTCGTGCACACCAGGATGAGCGCACCCTCGACCGACTTCTCGAACGTGCCGGGCATGAGCCCGCAGGACGCCGCTCGGTTGATCGGCGACGCGATCGTCCGCCGGCCGGCCGCCATCGCGCCGTGGTGGGCGACGGCGGCCGGTGCGATGAGCGAGGCCGCACCGGGCGCGATGGCAGCCGTCATGCGGCGCTACGGGGCCTCCCTGCCGGACGATCGCGAGCCGTCGCCGTGAGTCGTCGCGCGGACCTGACCCTCGCGGCACACGGCGTCCGGGCCTTCACGTCCGCGGGCGTCCTGCGGCCGCTGCCTCCCAGTCGGGTCCGGGCCGCACGACGTGCCGCGTCGGCACTGCACGCGACCCCGGCGTCCTCCGTGGCGATCGGCGCCGCGCTCGACCCCGGTGGGCTGGCGGTCGCCGACGAACGGGAGCGCGTGACCTGGCGCGACCTCGACCAGCGCGCCCGCAGGACCGCGGCCGCGCTGAAGCAGCGGGGTGCCGCCCCGGGCTCGCCCGTCGCGGTGCTGTGCCGCAACCACGCCGGACTCATCGTCGCCATCGCCGCGGCGAGCCGGACCGGAGCCGATGTGCTCGCGCTGAACACCGAGTCGACGCCGTCGCAGATCGCCGCGACGCTCGCCGAACGCTCGCCGGCGGTGGTGGTCCACGACGCCGAGTTCACCGAGCGCTTGACGGCTGCAGGGTTCCGCGGGCCGCGCGTGCTGGCCTGGGTGGACGACGAGCGCACCGACACCGTCACCCTCGCGCAGCTCGCCGAGGAGGCAGACGGGGACGACGTCGTTCCCTCCCGCCGCAGCCAGATCATCATCCTGACGTCGGGCACGACGGGTGTGCCGAAGGGCGCGTCCCGTGACCTGCCGCTGCGCTCCCTCCTGGGCTCCATCATCACGCTGATCGACGTCCTGGGGCTCCGGCGTACCGGACCGGTCTTCGTCGCTCCGCCGCTGTTCCATGGCTTCGGGCTCGCGTTCGCGTCCATCGCCCAGGCCCTCGGCGCGCCGGTGGTGCTGCGCCGCCGGTTCGATCCGGCGGACGCCCTCCGCGCGGTCGAGCTCGAGCGGGTGCACACCTTCGTGGCCGTCCCCGTGATGCTCTCCCGGCTGCTGGCCGCGGCCGGGGAGGGGGCGGACACCACGTCGCTGCGCGCAGTCGTGTCCGCGGGTGCACCGCTGTCGGGGCACCTCGCCACGCAGTTCATGGACGTCTTCGGCGACGTGCTGTCGAACGCCTACGGATCGACGGAGACCGGCTTCGGCGCGATCGCCGGGCCGGGCGACCTGCGCGCTGCTCCTGGAACGGTCGGCCGCCCGCCGCTCGGGGGGACGGTCCGCATCCTCGACGCCGACCGGCGGCCGGCTCCGATCGGGGCCACTGGGCACGTGTTCGTCGGCGGTGACCTGGTGTTCGAGGGCTACACCGCAGGCGGGACGAAGGAGACCGCGGACGGCGGGCTCATGAACACGGGCGACCTGGGGTACGTCGACGATCACGGACGGCTGTTCATCAGCGGTCGCGAGGACGACATGATCGTCTCGGGCGGGGAGAACGTCTTCCCCCAGGAGGTCGAGGACGCGCTCGCATCCCACCCGCAGGTGGACGACGTCGCCGTGCTCGGCGTGCCCGACGAGGAGTTCGGGCAGCGCCTGATCGCCTTCGTCGTCCCGGCCGCGGATGGACCCGCGACCGACGCCGAACTCATCGAGCACCTCCGGGAGCACGTCGAGCGGTACAAGCTCCCGCGCGAGATCGTTCGCCTCGACGAGATCCCCCGCACGCCCACCGGGAAGGTCCTGCGCCGCTCCCTCACCCCATAGGCTCCGGCCCATGAGCAAGATCCTCTACACGGCGCACGCGACCGTCACCGGCGGCCGCGGAGACGG
>NZ_JBFIGP010000185.1:0-7642 GCF_041602235.1 Paraconexibacter sp. | reverse complement strand
GGGGAGACTCGAACTCCCGACCTCACGATTATGAGTCGTGCGCTCTAGCCAGCTGAGCTACCCAGCCACGGGGCGGCGGATTCTACGCGCTACCGTCGCTCGCGTGCTCCTCGCCGACGGTCCACCGCCGGTCCCCGCCGTCGCGGTCGCCGTGGTCGCACGCGGTCGCAGCGTCCGCGGACGCCCGCTGCGGCTGGTACGGCGGGGCTCCAGAGACGCGGCGCGACGCGTCCTGGTGATCGGCACGATGCACGGCGACGAGCCGGGTGGGCGCCGGGTCATCGCGTCGCTGCGGCGGGAGCGAGCGCCACGGGACACCGCGATCTACACCGTGGCCGATCTCAACCCGGACGGGTCGGCACGTCGCACCCGGACCAATCGCCGGGGCGTGGACCTCAATCGCAACTTCCCAGGGGACTGGCGCCGGGGAGCCCGGGGCCGGTTCTACCCGGGGCCGCGCGCCGCCAGCGAGCCCGAGACGCGCTGGGCGCAGCGGGTGGTGCGGACGGTCCGCCCGCACGCGACCGTGTGGCTGCACCAGCCCTACGGGATCGTGAACCTCACCGCGGGGGCCGACCGGCGCATCGTCCGCGCCTACGCCAGGCGCGTGCGCCTGCCCGCCCGCACCCTGCCGCGGTACCGCGGTACGGCTGCGAACTGGCAGAACACGACGTTCACCGGCACGTCGGCCTTCGTCGTCGAGTTGGCGGGCGGTCGCCCGTCGGACGCGATCGTGCGCCGCCACGTGCGGGCGATCCTCGCGCTCGCCCGCGACCTGTAGAGGCGGGCGCTGGCGGCCGAGGTGGCGCCGAGTGTGGGCTGGGCGCGGGCGGCCGAGGCGGGGCCGAGTGTGGGCGGGCGCGGGCGGCCGAGGCGGGGCCGAGTGTGGGCGGGCGCAAGCGGCCGAGGTGGGCGCGGGCGGCCGGTCCACCGCCCCGGTGCGGACGCGACCGCGGCTCGGAAGGTCCCGGACCCGGATGGGGGCTCGGTACGGATGTGGCGCGCGCCGGGCAACGCCAGGATCGACCGATGTCCCGGACCTCCCGAACCGCTGTCGTCGCACTCCTCCTGGTGCTGTGCGCCGGACCGCTCGTGGCGACGTCGAACGCCTCGCGGCGGGCGACCTCGTCGGAGGCACGCGCGATCCGGGCCGCGGTCCTGCGGTCCCTGGACGGAAGCGGATGGCGGGTGAGCTCGATCCGCGTGGCGAGCGTCCGCTCGACCTACCGGTACGCGAAGGCGACGGTGTCGCACCGCCGCACCGGCGTCGGCGGGCTGATGATCCTGCGCCGCAAGCGCATGCGCTGGAGCAGGGTCTACCTCGGGACCGACGGGTTCTGCCGCGCGAAGGCGCCGCGGAACGTCCTGAGGAACCTCGGGTTCCGCTGCTCGGATCCCAAGGCGCGGCTGACGATCACGCCCGCGTCGGCGCGCCCGGGAGGAACGCTGGTGTTCGCGGGGCGGACCTTCCGCGGCAACCGGACGGTGACCCTGTCCGCGGGACCGGCGGCCAGCGAGGGGGATCGCATCGGCACGGTCCGTGCGAGCAGGTACGGCCGGTTCCGGATCAGGATCACGCTCAGCACCTCGGCGGTCCCCGGCACCTACGTCGCGGTCGCCTGCCAGAGCGACTGCACCCGCAAGGCCACCGCGCGCTTCCGGATCGACGCCCCGTAGTCCCGATAGCCGGGGCCTGTGCCCCTCGTGGAGACACTGTCTCGGTTCGGGGCACAGCCCCTGGAGGGAAGAGGCGGGCAGCGCGTGGGATCCTGCCCGCGTGACCGGACCAGACGACCTCCTGCTCGCCGTCCCCAACGTCTCGGAGGGGACCGACGGCGCGGCGATCGCGGCGATCGCCGCCGCCTTCACCGCCGGGGGCGGAGCGACGCTGCTCGACGTCCACTCGGACCCGGATCACGGGCGCACGGTGTTCACGCTCGCGGGGCGGCCCGGCGCCCTGGCGGCGGCCGTGCGCGACGGCGCCCGCGAGGTCATGGCGCGAGTCGATCTGCGACGGCACGCGGGACTGCATCCGCACGTCGGCGCGCTCGACGTCGCGCCGTTCGTCCATCTGGACGACGCGCGCCGGGGCGCCGCATGCGCCGAGGCGCTGCACGCGGGCGCGCTGCTGGCCGACCTCGGGCTGCCGTGCCTGCTCTACGGCGCCCTGTCCGGGGGGCGCACGCGCGCCGCCCTGCGCAGGGGCGGCCCGGCGGCGCTCGACGCGCGCGTACGGGCGGGCGAGCTGGTGCCGGACTTCGGCCGCGGGCCGGCCGGGAGCGGGACACACCCGACGGCGGGGGCCGTGCTGCTGGCCGCGCGACCACCGCTGATCGCCTTCAACGTCGAGCTCGCACCGCCCGCCACGCTCGCCGACGCCCAGCGGATCGCCGCCCTGATCCGAGATGGCGGGGAGGAGGGGCTGCCCGGGCTGCGAGCGATCGGGTTGACGCTCGCGCACCGCGCCGACGTCGCGCAGGTGTCGATGAACGTCGAGGACCACCGGGCCCTGCCGCTGCGCGACGTCGTCGCCGCGATCGCGCGCCACGCGGAGGTCACCGAGGCCGAGCTGGTCGGGCTGGCGCCCGCTGCCGCGTTCGAGGACTTCCCCGCGGACGTCCCGGTGCGTGACCGGCGCACCGTCGAGGACGCCCTGGCACGCGTATCCTGAGTCGGGCGATGGCCCAGACCAAGAAGAAGCGCCGGACGAAACACCGCGGCAACGCCGCCGGCATGGTGGAGGTGCGGGGACGCACCGGTCGTCCGCTGTCGGAAGCCGACCGCAAGGCGCAGGTGAAGCAGACGGCGGCGCAGCGACGGATGACGAAGCTCGAGCGTCCACCGACCTGGAGGGGCGCGGCCAACCGGGCGGCGATCGCGTCGCTGCTCTTCGGCGTCGCCCTCCTGCTGCTGTTCGGGCAGGAGCTGTCGGCCGTGATCGCCCTGACCGGCTTCATGTTCTTCCTCTACATCCCCCTGGGCTACTACACCGACATGTTCATCCACCGCCGCCACCTCAAGCAGAAGGCGGCGAAGAGCCGGGCCGCCGGTGCTCCGAAGAAGGGCAAGGACTGATCCTCATGGCCGTCGACGTGCGCATGTTCACCGTGGGACCCGTGCAGGAGAACTGCTTCATCTTCCGCCTGCACGACAGCGACAAGGCCCTCGTCGTCGATCCCGGGGACGAGGCCCCACGGCTGCTCGCCGCGATCGAGGAGATGGGCGTCACGGTCGAGGCCATCCTGCTCACGCACACGCACTTCGATCACGTGGGCGCCGTGGCGGAACTGGCGCGCGCGACCGGAGCCCCGGTCTACTGCCCGGAGCTCGAGACGCAGATCCTCGCCAACATCAACGACTACATGCGGTTCCCCGGGTTCGGTCCCTTCGAGGACTACGACGCGGACGAGACCGTCGCGGGTGGTGAGACGCTGCAGCTCGCGGGCATGGACATCGAGGTCGTGTTCACCCCCGGGCACAGCCCCGGTCACGTGACCTACACGGTCCCCGCCGAGGGCGTCATGTTCAGCGGGGACGTCCTCTTCCAGGGGTCGGTCGGCCGGACCGACCTGCCGGGCGGCGACTGGCCGACGCTCGCGGCCTCGATCGCCGATCTGATGGCGCGCTACCCGGACGACACCCGTGTGCACCCGGGGCACATGGGCATCACGACCCTCGGCAACGAGCGGGCCAACAACCCGTTCCTGCAGGGCCTCCCGCAGACCTGATGGCCCAGAAGCTGCAGGCGCCGCGCGGCACGCAGGACGTGCTGCCCGACCAGTCCGTGCCGCGGCTGGCCCTCGAGCGCCTCGCGCGGTCGGTGCTGGAAGGCGCCGGGTACCGGCGCATCGAGACGCCCACCTTCGAGGCGACCGAGCTGTTCGCCCGCGGTGTCGGCACGTCGACCGACATCGTCCAGAAGGAGATGTACACCCTGGAGGATCGCGGAGGGCGCAGCATCACCCTGCGCCCGGAGGGCACCGCTCCCGTGGCCCGTGCCTACCTCGAGCACGGGATGCACAAGCTCCCGCAGCCGGTGAAGCTCTGGTACCTGTCGAGCTTCTACCGCAACGAGCGCCCGCAGCAGGGCCGCTACAAGCAGTTCTGGCAGATCGGCGCCGAGGCCATCGGCAGCGCCGAGCCCGCCGTCGACGCGGAGCTGATCGTGCTGCTGCACACGATCCTCACCGAGTTCGAGGTCGCGGACCTGCATCTGCGGCTCGGGTCGCTCGGCACGCCCGAGACCCGCGCGGTCTACCGCGAGAAGCTGGTGGCGTACCTGCGGGCCAACGAGGACCGGCTCAGCGAGGAGGTCAGGAGCCGCATCGACCTGAACCCGCTGCGGGCCTTCGACTCCGACCACCCGGGCACGCGCGAGGTCATGGCCGGTGCGCCGCTGCTCATGGACGAGCTGGACGCCGGCGACCAGGAGCACTTCGACGAGGTGCGGGCCCTGCTCGACATCGCGGGCGTGTCGTACGACCTCGATCCGACGCTGGTCCGCGGCCTCGACTACTACGCGCGGACGGTGTTCGAGTTCACCAGCGGCGCGCTCGGCGCCCAGAGCGCCGTCGGCGGCGGCGGTCGCTACGACGGACTGATGGAGCAGCTCGGCGGACCGGCCACCCCCGGCAGCGGCTGGGCGGCGGGCATCGAGCGGATCGTCCTCAGCGCCGGGCACCGGCCCGAGCCCGGTCCCGTGCTCGACCTGTACGTCGCCCTCGACGCGGGCGACGCCCAGGGCGACGACGCCCGCGCCGTGCGGGTGACCGCGTTCCAGCTCGCCGCCCGCGCGCGCGAGGCCGGCCTGAACTCCCAGCTCGAGCTGGCCGGCCGGTCGCTCAAGGGGCAGCTCAAGCAGGCTGCGCGCGCCGGTGCGCGATACGTTGCCGTGGTGCGTCCCGGAGAGATCGGCCTGAAGGACATGGAGAGCGGTGAGCAGCGGCCCGTGGCCGGCGGCGTCGACGCCGTCATCCACGACGTGCTGCGCGGGCGTGGGCCCGTGGTGCTGTGAGCGCCACCGGACCGGGCGGCATGCGGCAGGCACCCGCCCCCAACGCCTACCGGGACACGTGGTGCGGCACGGTCGGCACCGCCGACGACGGTCGCGAGATCCGCGTCAGCGGCTGGGTGCACTTCCGCCGTGATCACGGCGGCCTGATCTTCATCGACCTGCGCGACCGCTCCGGCCTGCTGCAGCTCGTGTTCCACCCGGACTCCAGCGGGGCGGCGTTCGCGGCCGCCGAGCGCCTGCGCTCCGAGCACGTCGTCAGCGTCACGGGCAAGGTCCTGCGCCGCGAGCCCCAGAACGTCAACCCGAACATGGCGACCGGTGAGATCGAGCTGGCTGTCGAGGCGATGGACGTCCTGGCCGAGGCGGACACCCCGCCGTTCCCGGTCAACGACGAGACTCCCGTCGACGAGAACACCCGCCTGACCCATCGCATGGTCGACCTGCGCCGCGAGCACATGCGCGACGCCCTGGTGCTGCGGCACGAGATCGTCCGCACGATGCGCGACACGCTCTACAACGAGGACTTCCTCGAGGTCGAGACCCCCATCCTCACGCGCTCCACGCCCGAGGGCGCTCGCGACTTCCTGGTGCCGTCGCGGCTGCAGCCGGGCTCCTGGTACGCGCTGCCGCAGTCCCCGCAGCTGTTCAAGCAGCTGCTGATGATGAGCGGCTACGAGCGCTACTTCCAGATCGCCCGGTGCTTCCGCGACGAGGACCTGCGCGCCGACCGCCAGCCCGAGTTCACGCAGCTCGACCTCGAGATGGGGTTCGTCACCGAGGACGAGGTCATCGGCGTGATGGAGCGCGTCATGACGGCGGTCTTCGACGTCGCCGGCCTGCAGGTGCCGCCCACGCCGTGGCGCCGGATGGGCTACGACGAGGCCGTCCTGAAGTACGGGATCGACCGACCCGACACGCGCTTCGGCATGGAGATCCACGATGTCGGGCCGCTGCTGAAGGGCTCGAGCTTCAAGGTCTTCGAGGGCCAGCTGACCGGCGGTGGCGTGGTGCGGGCCTTCAACGCCGGCAAGCGGGAGATGTCCCGCAGCGAGCTCGACGGGCTCAACGAGGTCGTCAAGCGCCACGGCGCCTTCGCCACCGCTCCGATCTACGTCGGCGGGGAGGCCGGCTGGGTCGGCAACCTCGCGAAGTTCTTCGAGCGCGCGCAGATCGACGCCGTGAACGCCGAGCTGGAGGCGACCGAGGGCGACCTGCTGCTGTTCGTCGCGGACTCCGAGAAGGTCGCCGCCGCCGCGCTCGGCGCGCTGCGCCTGGAGTTGGCCGAGCGCTTCGGCCTGATCGAGCCGGGCAGCCACGACGTCCTGTGGATCGTCGACTTCCCGATGTTCGAGCACGATCCCGAGCACGACCGCTACGACGCGCTGCACCACCCGTTCACCGCGCCGTCCGGCGATCTCGACGACCCGGCGACCCTCCGCTCGCGCGCCTACGACCTCGTGCTCGACGGGACGGAGATCGGCGGTGGCTCGATCCGCATCCACACGCCGGAGGTGCAGGCGAAGGTCTTCGAGCACCTCGGACTGGACGAGGAGGAGGCGCAGGCGCGCTTCGGCTTCCTGCTCGACGCCCTGCGCTACGGCGCGCCCCCGCACGGCGGCATCGCGATGGGCATCGACCGGATCGTGGCGCTCGCGGCCGGGCGGGAGTCGATCCGCGACGTCATCGCGTTCCCGAAGACCGCGAGCGGTGGCGATCCGCTCACCGGGGCTCCGGCTCCCGTCGATCCGCCGCAGCTCCGCGAGCTGGGCGTGAAATCGCTCGTGGATCCGCAGATCGCCGGTTCCTGAGCCGCGAGCTCAAGTCCCCGCCGGGCCCGTCCGATGGGTCCGGCGTGAGCCAGCTCTCGCGTCCCTACCAGTTGGCGCTCCTCGCGGTCCTCGTGCTCGCGGGCGTCTGGATGGTGGCGCTGCGCCCGTCCGCCGAGGCAGGGGAGCCGGGGACCGCCGCGGCGGCCGCATCCCTCGCCCCGCCGGCGGCGAACCCGGCCGCTCCGGCCCCAGGCACCACCGGCAGCTCGCCCGCACCGCGCCCGCGGGCAGCGCCCGCGTCGCCGAAGCGCGCGACGCCTTCCGGCGACCGGTCGAAGCCCATCCTCGAGACGCTCGCGGACGGGAAGGTCGCGGTCGTGGTGTTCTACGAGCCCGACGGCGCGGACGACCGTGCGGTGCGAGCCGCGGTCCGCGACCTGTCGCGGCGCGGCGGGGGCCTCAAGGTCTTCTCGGCGTCGATCGCCACCGTCGCCCGCTATGCGGCGATCACCCGTGGCGTGTCGGTGCTGACCGCTCCGACCGTGCTGGTCATCGGCCCGGATCGTCAGGCGCGCACCGTCACCGGGCTCACGCAGACCGCGGAGATCGACGAGCTCGTCTCGACCGCCGCCGAGCGCTGGCGACGCACCGCCCGGGCGGCGGCCCGCTGATCCCGAGGGCAGGCGACGCCCACCCGAACCCGGGCCGGCCCGGACGCGGTCAGCGGACGACGCGGAAGCGCACGGTGCGCGTGGCACCGCCCGAGGGCTTGGCGCTCAGGCGGTAGCGCCCGACGGCCAGTCGCTTGCGCCCCAGCCGTCCGGTGAACCTCACCCGATTGGTGCCCTTGCGACCCTTC
>NZ_JBFIGP010000184.1:0-7654 GCF_041602235.1 Paraconexibacter sp. | reverse complement strand
GCCGCGGTCGCGCTGATGACGTTGCCCGAGGCGCAGCGCATCAGCGGGAAGGACGGGGCGTTCGACCAGATCGACGTCGCCGCCGAGCCGGGCACGTCCCCGTCGGAGCTGCGGGACGCCGTCCGCGCCGCGGTGCCGGCCCGCTACGACGTGCGCACCGGATCCGAGGAGGCCGCCGAGCAGACGGCCAACATCAAGGACGAGCTGGGCTTCCTGACCACGGCCCTGCTGGCTTTCGCCGGGATCTCGCTCTTCGTCGGCGCGTTCATCATCTTCAACACGTTCTCGATCACGGTGGCCCAGCGCGGACGGGAGTTCGGGCTGCTCCGGACGCTCGGTGCGACGCGGGGTCAGGTCATGCGCTCGGTGCTGACCGAGGGGTTCGTGCTCGGCCTGCTCGGCAGCCTCGTGGGACTCGCGCTGGGGGTCCTCGTCGCCAAGGGCTTGAAGGCGATGTTCTACGCCATCGGCTTCGACGTTCCGTCGCAGGGCACGGTGCTCGAGACACGGACGATCGTGGTGTCCCTGGTCGTCGGCGTCCTCGTGACGGTCGTGGCGAGCCTGGCACCCGCGTTGCGCGCCACGAGGGTCACGCCGATGGCCGCGTTGCGGGAGGGCGTCGCGCTCCCCGAGACGCGGTCCTCGCGCTTCGTGTTCCCCGCATCGATCGTGCTCGTCGTCGCCGGCGTCGCGTCCCTGATGCTGGTCGTCCTGGGCGCGATCGACGACACCACGACCGCACTGTCGTTCGCCGGGGCGGGAGCGGCGGCGACCTTCCTCGGCGTTGGCCTGATGAGTCCTCGGCTGGTCGGCCCGATCGCCTCGGTGGTCGGGCGTCCCTTCGTCGGCATCACCGGACGCCTGGCTCGCGAGAACGCGGTCCGCCAGCCCTCGCGGACGGCGGCGACGGCGGCCGCCATGATGATCGGCGTCGCGCTCGTGAGCTTCGCGTCGATCTTCGCCGCGAGCGCGAACAAGACGATCTCGGGGTTCATCGACCGGGGCCTCGCCGGGCAGGCCGTCATCCAGAACCAGGACGGGTACTCGCCGTTCTCCGACGAGGTCGCGGCCCGCGTCGACGCGGTCCCCGGCGTCCGCGCGGTCTCCCAGTTCCGCTTCGTCCAGGTGGACCGCGACGGCGAGACGGAGTACGTGACCGCGATCGGGGCGCGCACGATCACGCAGGTCTACAACGCTCCCGGAGGCAGCGACGTCCTCGCGGGTCTGCAAGCCGGCGAGATCGCGCTGAGCGAGGACTACGCGCAGGACAACGGGCTGAGGGCGGGGGAGACGCTCACGGTGCAGACGGCCCGCCGCCCGCGGCTCGACCTCAGGATCGCCGGGACGTTCGAGGACAAAGCGGAGCTACTCGGCGACCTCACGGTCACCGTCGAGACCGCGGCCCAGGACATCGGCGTGACACGCGACAACTACGTGTTCGCGGCGTTCGACGACGGCGCGGACCAGAAGGCGACCCAGCGGGCGATCGCTGCCGTCCTCGAGCGGGAGTTCCCCCAGACAGAGGTCCTCTCCGCCCAGGAGTTCAAGGACGACCAGGCCGACCAGGTCAACCAGCTGCTCGGGTTGATCTACGCGCTGCTCGCCCTCGCGGTGATCGTGTCGCTGTTCGGCATCGTCAACACGCTGGCGCTGTCGATCACCGAGCGCACCCGCGAGCTCGGGATGCTGCGGGCGATCGGGACCTCTCGCAAGCAGATCAAGTCGATGATCCGCCAGGAGTCGACGATCATCGCGCTGATCGGGGGCGTCCTGGGCCTCGGGGTCGGCGTCGTCCTGGCGATCGTGTTCGCGCAGTCGCTGGAGGACTTCGAGCTCTCCGTTCCGGTCGGCTCGCTGCTCGTGCTCCTGGTCCTGTCCGCGCTGGCGGGGGTCCTTGCCGCGGCGCTGCCCGCGCGACGGGCGGCGAAGCTCGACGTGCTCGAGGCGCTCGCCTACGAGTAGGGCCGTGCCTCAGCCGGTGACGACCGGCGCGACAGGGGTGCCGCCGCGCCGGTACACGCCGACGAGCAGGGCGCACAGCAGGGCCGCCGCCCCGAGGTAGCCGATCTCGGCCCGGACGAGCTGGTCGTCGATGACCGGCACGATCATCCACACGACGAACGCCGCCGCGGCCACCAGCCAGGCCCCGGCGGCCAAGCGCGCGTGGCCGCGGGCGAGCGCCGCCTGGTTGAGCGTGCCGCCGACGAGATGGAGCCCCATGCCGACGCCGACCGCGGCCAGCCCGAGACGCCCGTAGTCGTAGGCCTCGTCGAACAGCAGGTCCATGGCGAACGGTCCCAGCACCAGCAGGCCCAGCGTGATCGCGGCCGCGAACCCCGCGATCGCCAGCACCGTGACGCGGATCGCCCGGGAGAACGCCTCACGCCCTTCGGTCGCCTCCAGCCCGGCGAGGTGCGGCAGCAGCGAGGTCTGGATCGACTGGAACAGCTGCAGCGGCGCGCGGGCGATCATGAACGCGTTGAAGACCACGCCGGCGAGCAGGTTGCCCGCCGACGCCGCGACCGTCAGCACCGCGACGTTGAGCAGCGTCTGCTCGGCGAGCTGCACGAGCGCGACCGAGGCCGCGAAGTCCGCGCCCTCCCGCATCGAGCGGTCCTTGCCCGCCGCCGCGGCCGGCAGGGGAGGCGCCGCGCCGGTCGTGCGACGGCGGTGGCGCAGCAGGGCCGCCGGGACCACCAGGAGCGATGCGAACGGCGCGGCGAGGATGCCGAGCGCCACGGCGGTCTGGCCGCTCAGCAGCCCGACGGCGACCGCGACCGGGAACAGGATGCGGGCGACCGACTCGAACAGCACGAGCCCGCCGTACAGCGCGAACCACTGGTGCCCGGCGAAGTAGCCGCGGGCGAAGTAGCTGGCGGCGTAGGCCAACGCGGCCCCCACGAACACGAGGAACAGCGCGTCGGACTCCAGCCGGTCCTCGAGCGGACCGCGGAACGCGAACGCGACGACCAGGAACAGCAGGGCGAACGACGCCTGGATGGTCAGCGGCACCCGCAGCGGATGGTCACCGTCCGCGCCGACGGCCCGCCGGGTGGCGATCGTCCGGGACAGCAGCTGCTCGACCGGTCGGTAGATCACCGACATCACCACGAACAGCACCGACCACAGGAACGCGATCGCGCCGTACTGCTGCGGTTCCAGCACGTGGCTGGCGACCGCGAAGTACGCGAACGTGAAGACGCCGGTCGACGCGATGCCCAGCGACAGGATGCGGGCGCCGCGGGCGTAGGCGCCGTCGTCGGCGCCCCGGGGCTCCAGCGCGACCTGCTCGGTCGCCGCGTCCTGTGTCACCGCACGCCCCCTACTTCGCGAGGCGGACGAGCAGCATCGTCCACGGGAACGGCGAACGGGCCTGGACGACCTCGCCGTGCTGCGAGAGCATCTTCACGAACGAGCGCTTGGACCAGTGGTTCACGTGGCCCGGGGTGTTGCCGAGGTCCTTCAGGTACGCGCCGCGCGCCATGTTGAGCCCACGCCACAGCGGCTCGCGGGGCACGCTGACCAGCAGCCAGCGCGAGGCCACGCGCGCCATCTCGGCCACGGTGTGCTCCGGGTCCGGTACGTGCTCGAGCACCTCGATCGCGGTCGCGACGTCGAACTCGCCGTCCGCGAAGGGCAGGTCCTCGGCCTTCATGATCTTGTACTCGAGGTTCGGGGCCTGACGCGTCGCCCAGCCGGCCTGGATCGACTCCTCCTCGAGATCGATCCCGACGACGCGCTTGTCACCGAGCTGCTGGGCCCACTCGTGGATCAGCACGCCCTCGCCGCAGCCGACGTCCAGCAGCGACTGCGGGTCGGCGGCGGCGAACAGCTCGGCGAGGGTCGCCTCGAAGTTCGCCATCAGGCGACGGACGACCGGGTTGGTCGAGCCGTACTTGTCGTAGGTGTTGCCGGTGACGACGCCGTCGGCGTCCGTGGTCGTGGTGCTCACAGCTTGATGGCCTCGTGGTCGCCGGTGCGCTGCGACCCGGCCCGCGCGCCCGTGGTGGGCGGCTGGCCGGTGTCCTTGGCACCGGGCTCGTAGTGGGATGGGGGGACGCCCAGTTGCAGCTCGATGCGGCGGACGCGCTCGAAGATGCGCTGGGACATGATCCGCTGCGCGTAGAGGAGGTCGCCGAGCACGCCGAGGGTCGCGACGACCACGGCGGCGTTGAAGAGCACGGCGCCGAAGATCAGGGACTGCACGTGCCCGGCGCCGTCACCCTGCACGTAGGCGACGAAGAACCGCACCCACGGGACCAGGGCGAGCAGGGCGAGCACGGCTGCGAGGCGCAGGAAGACCTTCAGCGGCTCGTACTGCGTGTAGATGCGGCTGATCGCCACCGCGTTGCGGCGGACGTAGGAGCCCATCGAGGGGAACAGGCGCGACTCGCGCGTCTTGGGGTTGGTCCCGATCGCGACGTGGTCGGTGGCGACGAGCAGCTTGCCCGCCTGGATGATCGTCTCCAGCGTGTAGGTGTACTTGGAGACGACGGCCATCTGGATCGCGGCCTCGCGGTTGTAGGCGCGGAACCCGGAGGTGGTGTCGGGCACGTCGGTGTCCGATGCCTGACGCACCACCCACGATCCGAGCGACTGCAGCCGCTTCTTGAGCGGGGAGAAGTGCTCGATCTTGTCCGTCTCGCGGTCGCCGACGACCATGTCGGCGCGGCCGGCGACGATCGGCTCGACGAGCTTCGGGATGTCCTTCGCGGAGTACTGGTTGTCGGCGTCGGTGTTGACGATGACGTCCGCCCCGAGCTTCAGGCAGGCGTCGAGCCCGGCCTGGAACCCCGCGGCGAGCCCCTTGTTGTTCGTGAGCTTCACGACGTGGTCGACGCCGCCCTCGCGCGCCACGTCGATCGTCCGATCCACGGAGCCGTCGTCGATGATCAGCCACTCGACCGTGTCGAAGCCCGGGACCTCGCGCGGGAGGTCGGCGAGCGTCGCCGGGAGCTGCTGCTCCTCGTTGTAGCAGGGGATCTGGATGATGAGCTTCATAAGAGATGGTCCGCCCGGGTCTACTCCCGCCGCCCACCGGAGTTACGTCCGCGAGCTGCCCGGGGAGGTGTGAGCATGAGCAGCTTGGGCGACGGCGAGGTGCCGTACACTCGACCGCGCAGTATCCCAGAGGATCGGCCATGGCGCACCGCCACGCCGTCCTCTCACGCCTCCATGGAATCCGCGACGCTCACCCGGCCGCCGGCCGGATCGCCGGCACCGTCCGGCCCCACGGCACGTCTGCACGTCGAGCGCTGGCCGCTCATCGGGCTGGTCCTCCTCTGCGCGGCCACGGTCTTCGGGTTCTTCTACTACCCGACGTATCCCAACTACGACTCCCTCTACTCGATGCTGTGGGGGCGCGAGCTGCTGCACGGCCAGCCGCTGAGCTTCGAGGCCTACCGGGCGCCGACGCAGCACCCGCTGGCGATCGTCTTCGGCGCGGTCCTGTCGCTGCTCGGGCAGGACGGCGATCGCGTGCTGATCGCGATCACCTTCGTGAGCTTCATCGTCCTCGTCGCCGGGCTCTACCGCCTGGCGTCCCGGGCCTTCACCCCGGCCGTCGGCCTCATCGCCGCCGGTCTGCTGTGCACCCGCTTCGACTTCCCGTTCCTCGCCGCCCGCGGGTACATCGACATCCCCTTCCTGGCGATGGTCGTCTGGGCGGCCGCGCTGGAGCAGGAGCAGCGTCGCCGGGGGACCCCCGTGTTCGCGCTCCTGGCGCTCGCCGCGCTCATGCGACCGGAGGCCTGGCTGATCATCGGCCTGTACTTCCTGTGGTGCGCGTATCCCGCGAGCTGGTCGCAGCGCATCACCTACGCCGCGTGGACGGCGGCCGGCCCGGTGATCTGGGCCCTCACGGACCTCGCGGTGACCGGCGACCCGATGTTCTCGCTCACCCACACGAGCGGACTGGCCGAGGAGCTCGGTCGCGCGAAGGGACTCAGCGCGGTCCCGTCGTCGACCATCGACTTCCTCGTGCGCCTCGACAAGGCGCCGGTCGCGATCATCGGCATCCTCGGCTTCGCGCTCGCCGCCTACCTCGTGCCGAGACGGATCTGGATGCCGACCGCGCTCTTCCTCATCGGCCTGGGGACGTTCGTGATGGTCGGTGTCGCCGGGCTCTCGGTGATCCAGCGGTACCTCCTGGTGCCCTCGCTGATGGTGATGGTGTTCGCCGCCGTGGCCCTGGGCGGGTTCACGATGCTCGAGGCCGGAAGGCTCCGGACCGTCTGGGCCGCCGTCGCGATCCTCACCGTGCTGGGCGGCGTGTACTACACGACCACCCGCGTGAACCTCCACGTGTTCGAGAACGAGCTGCGGTTCCGCGGTGACTCCCGCAACGCCCTCGAGGACCTGCTCGACAACCCCAAGGTCCGCGCGGGGATCAGCTGCGGGCCGGTGTCGGTCCCCAACCACAAGCAGATCGCGGACGTGCGCTGGCTGCTGGACCTGCCCAAGAGCCAGGTCATCGCCAGGACGGACGAGACCCAGGTGGAGCGGGCGCGACGCGGCGGCGTCGCGATCTACGCCGCCAACCGGGCGGTGCTGATGCGCACGGTGCTGATCGACGGGATGAAGGACCCGATCATGACCCAGCCGCTCCCAGGCTTCCGGTTCGTGGCGGCGTCGGACGGCTACGGAGCGTATGTCCGCTGTTGATCTGGACCGCACGCCCGCCGCTCGCGATGACGCGACCGCGCAGACACCCAGCGTGACCGGGCGCGGTCGCGCGTCCGTCGACGTCCTGCTGCGCAGGGCACGAGGGTGGCGCCCCACGTGGTGGGGGCTCGGGGTCGTCACGCTGCTCGTCGGGGCCTTCCTGCTGCGCATCTGGGGCGTCGACCACGGGATGCCGTACGCCTACAACGCGGACGAGAACGCGCACTTCCTGCCGAAGGCGATCGGCCTCTTCGGGCACGGCTGGAACCCGCACTACTTCGTCAACCCGCCGGCGTACACCTACGTCCTGCACATCGTGTTCGCGGTCTGGTTCGGCGGTCGCGACGGTGTCAGCGCCACCTTCGCCAGCAACCCGACCGAGGTGTGGGTCGTCGCGAGGGTGACCGCCGCGGCGATCGGCACCCTCGCGGTCTGGCTCATGTACCTGGCGGGCCGGCGCTTCTTCGACCGGCGGGTCGGTCTGCTGGCCGCGGGGCTGCTCGCCGTCGCGTTCCTGCCGGTCTTCTACAGCCACCTGGCGCTCAACGACGTGCCCACGCTCGCGCCGATCTGCCTGTCGCTGTGGGGCACGGCCGGCATCGTGCGGCGGGGGCACCTGCGTGACTACCTCGTCGCGGGCATCGGGCTCGGTCTGGCCTGTGCGACGAAGTACACCGGCGGCGTGGTGCTGCTGCCGATGCTGGCGGCGACGGTCTCGCAGATGGCCGCCTCGCCGGGGGCAGCGCTCGTCCACCTGCGGCGGGTCCTGCTCGCCGGGGTCGCGGCGGCAGCGTCGTTCGTCGTCGCCAACCCGTACGCGATCCTCAGCTTCAGCGAGTTCAAGGACGGACTGGAGCACCAGACCAGCGTGTCCGGGGACTCGTTCGGCAAGCTCGGCCTCACGCACGACAACGGCGTCGAGTACTACCTGTGGGCCTTCACGTGGGGGCTCGGCTGGGTCCCGATCATCGCGGCCGGCATCGCCATCGGC
>NZ_JBFIGP010000183.1:0-7656 GCF_041602235.1 Paraconexibacter sp. | reverse complement strand
CTCGTGGAGTCGGTCCGGGCCATCACCCCGATCGGCACGTGGGAGAGCCGGCGCCTGCCCGGGAGCGGCGCCGGGCCCTCGCCCGACCGGCTGCTGCTCGGGAGCGAGGGCACCCTCGGCGTGATCACCGAGGCGTGGATGCGCGTGCAGCCGCGCCCGGAGCATCGCGCCTCGCGCGCCGTGCGGTTCGCGACCTTCCTGCAGGGCGCCGAGGCGGTCCGCGCGCTCAGCCAGAGCGACCTGCACCCCGCCAACTGCCGGCTGGTGGACCCCCAGGAGGCGCAGCAGACCGGTGCCGGTGACGGAGCCGCCGCCCTGCTCGTCCTGGGGTTCGAGTCGACCGATCACCCGGTGGACCACCTGCTCGAGCGCGGCCTGGAGATCTGCCGCGCCCACGGGGGCACGCCCGACGAGCCGCGCGGCGGGGGCGCCGTGTCGGCGTGGCGGGACGCGTTCCTCGCGATGCCCTACCTCCGGGACACGCTGATGCAGGTCGGCGTCATGGCCGACACGTTCGAGACCGCGATCACGTGGGAGCGCTTCCCGGGGTTCCACGAGGCCGTGGTCGGCGCGACCCGTGAGGCGCTGGGTGAGCCGTGCCGGGTGACCTGCCGCTTCACGCACGTCTATCCGGACGGCCCGGCCCCCTACTACACGGTGATCGCCCCGGCGCGCCGCGGGGACGAGATCGCGCAGTGGCACGCGATGAAGGCCGCCGCCAGCCGCGCGATCATCGAGGCGGGTGGCACGATCACCCACCACCACGCCGTCGGCCGCGACCATCGCCCCTACTACGAGGACCAGCGCCCGGACGTGTTCGCCGCGGCGTTGCGCGGCGCGAAGGACGCGGTGGACCCGTCGGGGGTCATGAACCCGGGGGTGCTGCTGCCCGCTCCCGACGGCCGGGGGTAGGCTCGGCGCATGCGCGGACGCCCCGCCCTCACCGCTCTCGCGACGCTCGTGCTGCTCGGCCTGTCCCCGGGCGTCGTCGGCGCCGAGGCCGAGGACGAGGAGCTGACGCTGCAGACCCCGCTCGAGATCAACGTCGATCGCGATCCGGAGCCGGAGATCATCCGCGTCCGCGAGATCACCTGCTACTCCGACAGCGGGGAGACGGCGCCGCCCTGCGAGGGCGAGTTCCCGAACCGCGACCTCCAGATCGAGCTCGTCAACCGGTGCCACGGCGTCGAGCGCTCCACGCCGCTGCTGGTCCGTTCGGAGAACTTCGTGACGGTCGCCGAGGCGGTGGAGCTCGACGGGCGCCGGGGCCGGGAGTTCATCGTCGGCGCGGCCAGTGGCGCCTCCGGTCGCAACGGCCAGATGGTCGTGGGGCGCGTCCGCGACACCGGCGACGGCTGCCCGAGGTTCCGGCGCGTGCTCACGCTCGGTCCGTACACGCCGCGGACCCGCAAGCCCCGACGGGCCTCCTACCACGCCACCGGGTTCGTGATCGCCCGCTCGCTGCGCCGGGACTTCCCGGGCCGGGAGCTCGTCGTGCGCCAGCCGTGGTACCGCTCCAACGACGGGGGTTGCTGCCCCACCTATCTCTCGAGCGCGTACTACCGCTCCAAGAACGGGCGCTACGTCCGCTACCGCACCCGTGTCGAGCGGTTGTCCCGCGACCGCTGACGGGTACCGTTCGGGGAGCATGAGCAATCCCGAGGCCAAGAACTTCGAGGCGATCGTCAAGGCGAAGGATCAGCACAACAAGAGCTGCCCGTTCCCGCCCCACACGGTCCGCATGAACCCGTTCGAGATCGAGCGGATGCAGTGGGAGGAGGGCGACACGATCGCCGGCCTGCTGCTCGAGGCCGACGGCAAGGTCGGGACCGGCAGCTTCCGGCTCGTGTGCGACGGCATGGAGCCGCCCGAGCTGGAGCTCGAGCAGACCGACACGATCACCGCGCCGGCCGAGCCGATGGTCATCCCGGTGGGCCCGACGCGCGAGAACGACCCCTTCGCGTGATCGCGGTCCTGGGGGCGGGCGGCGTCGGCGGCTTCGTCACAGCCGCGCTGACCCGCGCGGGCGTTCCGGTCACCCTGGTCTGCCGCGAGGACACCGCCGCCGTGGTGGAGCGCGACGGGCTCCAGGTGACGAGCCGCGCGCTCGACGCGACGTTCACCGCCCGCCCGCCGGTGACGCCGCAGCTCCGGTCCGCGGTGGACGTCCTGCTCGTCGCCACCAAGGCCACGACGCTGGAGCAGGCGCTCGACCGGGTCGCCGCGACCTCACCGGCGCTGGTCGTCCCGCTGCTCAACGGCCTCGACCACATGACCGTGCTCCGCGAGCGCTTCGGAGCGGACCGGGTCCGGGCCGGGGTCATCCGGGTCCAGTCCGACCGGCCGCGCACCGGGGTGATCGAGCAGTCGAGCGCCGCCGCCCGGATCGACGTCGCGGGCCCCGACGACGAGCGGACCGCAGGCCTGCTCGCCGCGCTGCGCAGCACCGGGATGGACGTCCGCAGCGGTGCGTCCGAGGCCGACGTCCTGTGGTCCAAGCTCGCGCGCCTGAACCCCATCGCGTGCGCGACGACCGCCTTCGACGCGACGCTCGGTGAGATCCGCGAGGACCCGTCCCGGTCGAGCGCCCTGCACGCCGCGATAGCGGAGACCGTCGCCGTCGCCCGCGCCGAGGGCGCCGCGGTCGACGCGCAGGCGACGGCCGCGGAGGTCGACGCGCTGCGCCCGGACCAGGACTCCTCCATGCGCCGCGACGTGGCGGCCGGCCGCCCGCCCGAGCTGGACGCGATCCCGGGTGCCGTCCTTCGCGCCGCGGAGCGTCACGGCGTCGCGTGCCCCGCGGTGGGGTACCTGCACGAGCGCATCCGCGAGCGGCTGGCCGGGGCGGTGTGATCCGCGCCCCCGGGCCGGCCCGGGACGGGCTACCCGCGGGAAGGGCGCGCACTCCGCTTCTGGGGCCGGTCGCTCAAGCCGGCGCGGATTCGTGCCGATGGAACTCTCTTGAGAGAACGTTGCGTTACTTGCCAACCGCGGCGCCGCCCGTGCGTTTCCCAGTCATGTCCGCCACAAGCTCGCTGATCACCGCCCCGACGGTTCAGACCGTGCTCGCAACGATGCGAGCGCTGGGTGGAGAGCGTCGTGGCATCACGGTACGCGAGCTCGCGTGCCGCACGGGCATGGGTGAGTGCGATGTGCATCGCTCGCTGGAGCGGGCGCGGGCCGAAGATCAGGTAGCGCGAGTTGGGCATTCGCCGCTGGGGGTCCCGATCTTCGGCCTGACGTCTCGCGCAGCGGACTTCGCCGACGCCGCCTGACGCGCGTCACGCCCGTCGCCGGTCAGGCCACGAGCAGCTTGCGTCCGTAGGCGCGTGAGAACAGCTCGTTCTCACGGCGCGCCGCCCAGCGCGGCACGCTGACGTCGCCCTCGGCGTCGAGCGTCAGCGTCACGGCGTCGCCGTCGACGGCCACGGCCACGTCGCGGACGGCCTGGTCGCGCGAGCGCTCGAGGTCCTCCGCGAGGCGCAGCAGCACCGCGCAGCGGTCGAGGACCGCGTTGTCGCCCTTGCGGAGCAGGGCCGCGAGCGGGCCCGCTGACGGCATGCCCTTGCGGTGGTAGCGCGCGGCCTGCGCGATGAGGGCCACCTCGCGGGGGGAGAACCCGGGCAGACCGGCGCTCAGCACGAGGTACCGCGTGTGCTTGTGATGGTCGTCGTAGTCGACCGCGACGCCGATGTCGTGCAGCGTGCTGGCGGCCCACAGCAGCTCGCGCTCCATCGGGTCGCCGGGGTGCAGGCCTGCCGCCGCCAGCGCATCGAACAGGCTGAGGGCGAGCTTCGCGACGTGCGCGGTGTGATCGGGGTCGACCCCGTACTGCGCGGCGAGGTTCAGCACGCTCGCCGAGCGGACGTCGTCGAACACGGGTGGGTCGCCGCGGTCGGCGAGGAAGCGGGAGAAGAACACACCCTCGCGTAGCCCCGCCTCGGTGGTCTCGAGCGCCGGGAAGCCACCGACCTCCATCACCGTCTGGATGACGACCGCTCCGGCGAGGATCACGTCAGCGCGCCCGGGCTTGATGCCCCGCACCTTGCCGCGGTCCGCGCGCGGCAGGGAGGCCAGCTTGTCCACGAGTCCGTCGATCGTCTCCCGTGAGATCACGTATCCCTGGACGCCCCCGCTGGGCAGATCGGCCTCGCGCTGCGCAGCCACGGCGAGGTTGCGCACGGTGCCTCCGACGCCGACGAGCCGGTCGCCGCTGCGGCCGAGCCACGGGGCGCGCTCGAGCCGGTCCCGGGTGTGGGCGCGGACCCGGTCGAGCTGCTTCTTCGTCGCCGGACCGTCGTCGTCGAGGAACCTCTCGGTCATCCGGACGGCGCCCAGGCGCCACGAGGCGGACTCCGCGGCGTGGCGCCCGACGACCGAGACGAGCTGCAGCGAGCCTCCGCCGATCTCCAGGACGCAGCCGTCGGCGAGCGTCGTGGAGTTCACGGCGGCGAGGAAGCCGTACGTGGCCTCCTCCTCGCGCGACAGGACACGGATCGGGATCCCGGCGCGCTTGACCGCCTTGGACAGGAACGCCTCCTGGTTGGCGGCATCGCGGATCGCGCTGGTCGCGACCGCGTCGATCTCGTCGGACTCCAGTCCGCTGGCGCTGCAGAAGTGCGCGAAGACTTCGAGGGTCTCCAGCGCGCGCCGCATCGGTGCTGCGCCCAGCTCGCCGGTCGCCGCCATGCCCTCCCCGATGCGCACGGGCTGGTAGATCTCGTCGGTGCGTCGCCACCAGCCGTCCTGCGAGGTGAACACGACGAGCCGGAAGGAGTTCGAGCCGAGGTCGCACACCGCCAGCCGGCGGCGGCCGGTGACGGGGGGAGCGGTCGGCACGCGCGCATGTTCGCGCATGGGGTCGGTTCGAGTCCCGGTGGGCACCCGTGTCGGGCGCTCAGCCCTGCTTCTCGATGAGCTCGATGCGGTAGCCGTCGGGGTCGCGGACGAAGCACAGGCGCGAGCCGCCCTCGCGGACCGAGTACGGCGGCTTCTCCGGCGTGATCCCGCGCTCGGCGAGCTGCGCGAGCGTCGCGTCGAGATCCTCGCTCGTCACGGCGATGTGGTTGTACCCGGTGCCGAGCTCGTACGAGTCGATGCCGTGGTTGTAGGTGAGCTCGAGGCGGGCGCCGTCGCCCGGCAGGCCCATGAAGACGTTGATCGCCTCGTCGCGGATCGGCATGCGGCCGACCTCCTCGAAGCCCAGGGCCTCGTAGAAGGCTACGGACCGGTCGATGTCGCCGATCCGGTAGCACGTGTGGAGCAGCTGCGGGGGCATGGTTCTCCCTCGGGGGTCGACGGGACGCGGCAGAGCCGCACGCCCGGAGCCTACCCCGCCCCCCGCGCGGCGAACGCGGGTTCCTCCGCCAGGCCGCCGGCGGCCTCGCGTTCGGTTCGCGGGGTGGACCCTGGGTAGGCTGGCCCGTGTGATCACCGAACGCAGCCTGCTCCCGAACTTCGTCACCAACACCTACCTCGTCGCCGACCACGAGGGCGGGTCGGCGTTCTTCGTCGACGCTGGTGGGCCGGTCGGCCCGCTGATCGAGCGCGCGAAGGAGCTCGGCGTCGAGGTCACCCACGTCCTGCTGACGCACCACCACTACGACCACGTCTGCGACCTGCCCGCCGTCGTCGACGCGTACCCGGGGATCGCGGTCCTCATCGACCCGCGCGAGAAGGCCCTGCTCGAGGACCAGTACGCGGCCCTCGTCACCGGGGAGATCAACCCTGGCGATCACGTGACGGTGGGCGAGCTCGACGTCGAGGTGCTCCACACGCCCGGTCACACCCTCGGCATGTTGTCGCTCCACGTCGGCGGCGAGGTGTTCACGGGCGACACGCTGTTCAAGAACTCCGTCGGCGGGGTGCGGGCGCCGGGGCACACCACGTTCGAGGACATCAAGCACTCGATCATGGAGGTGCTGCTCAAGCTGCCGCCGGAGACGGTCGTGCGGCCCGGACACACCGATCCCACCACGGTCGCCGACGAGTGGGAGCACAACTCCTTCGTGCGGATCTGGCGCGGCCTGGACCCGGAGGGCGACGAGCCGTGCACGGCGCTGGACGAACCCGCGACCCTCGTGCACCTCGGAGATGACTACGACGGCGGGCACAAGGCCTGGGTGCGGTGGCCGGACGGCTCCGACGACATCGTCCCGGGGTCGCGGGTGCAGCGGGGCTGACGCCCGGCCACCCCGCGGGTCCCGGTGCGTACAGTTCCCGGGACATGGCCGACAAGGAGAAGAAGGTCCCGACGTCCCGATACGCCCGAGCGGCGCGGATCGGTCGCCTCGGGGCCACGCAGTCGGTGAAGCAGATGGGGACGCGCGCCGCGAACACCGTGCGTTCGGAGGAGGCCGGGCGCGCCGCCATGGAGCGCCGGCAGTTCGAGGCCGCCGAGCAGCTGGTCACCGTCCTGGGGACGATGAAGGGCGCGGCCATGAAGCTCGGCCAGGTCCTGTCGTTCCTCGACGTCGGCCTCGTGCCGGAGGAGTACCGCGCCGAGTTCCAGGTCAAGCTCGCGGCCCTCCGCGACGCGGCGCCGAAGGTGGCCTTCAAGGACATGAAGAAGGTCATCGAGGCCGATCTCGGGGACCGGCTCTCCGCGGTCTTCTCCGAGTTCGACGAGCACGCGATCGCGGCCGCGTCGATCGGCCAGGTGTACCGCGCCACCCTCCGCGAGGACGGGCGGGAGGTCGCGGTGAAGGTGCAGTACCCGGGCGTGAGCGCCGCGGTGCGCGCGGACATGCAGAACCTCGGGATGATCATGCGGATCATCGGGCGGCTCGCCCCCGGCCTCGACACCAGCGCGCTCGCCGACGAGATCCGCGAGCGCGTGATCGAGGAGCTGGACTACGAGCTCGAGGCGAGCAACCAGCGCCGACTCGCCCGGATCTACCGCGGCCACCCCTTCATCGTGATTCCCGGCGTCGTCGGTGACCTGTGCCGGGAACGCGTGATCGTCACCGAGTTCGTCGAGGGTCAGGGGTTCGAGGAGTTCAAGGCGACGTGCACCGAGGAGGAGCGCGACCGTCTGGGCGAGATCGTGTTCCGGTTCTACTTCGGGTCGATGTACCGGTTCCTGCAGTTCAGCGGTGACCCGCACCCGGGCAACTTCCTCGTGATGCCGGACGGTCGTATCTGCTTCCTGGACTTCGGGCTGTTCAAGACCATCGAGCAGCGCGTGGCCGACGTCGAGCTGCACTCGCAGCGGCTCACGCACGAGCGCCGTGGTCAGGACCTCGTGACCTACTGGCGGCAGGAGGGCTTCCTCACGGGCGCCAAGGAGATGGAGCCCGACCGCCTGCTCGCGTTCGCCGACATGGCGACGGGCTGGTACACCAAGGACGAGCCGGTGCAGCTCACGCCGGAGATCGCCTCCGACATCGTGCTGGGGGTCTCGACGCCGATGGGGGAGCACTTCGCCCGCATGCGCCACGAGTCCATGCCGCCGGAGTACCTCTTCGGCCGGCGGCTCGAGCACCTCACCCTTGCCGTCCTGGGTCAGCTCGAGGCCCGCGCGAACTGGCACCGGATCGCGCGCGAGTGGGTCTACGGCGACGACCCGGTCACGGAGCTCGGCAAGGCCGAGGCCGCCTGGCTGGCTTCCCGGCACGCCTGAGCCCCCGATGGAGCGGCGTCCGCTCGCGCGCCTGG
>NZ_JBFIGP010000182.1:0-7684 GCF_041602235.1 Paraconexibacter sp. | reverse complement strand
GCTGCGCGTGGTGTCCACGCCGGCGGCGCGAGGTCGGCGTGATCGAGGAGGTCGCGGTCGCCGGTCACGATCGCTTCGGCGTGCGCAGAGATCGCCAGCGCCACGAGGTAGTCGTCGGCCGGATCGCGGAGGACCGCGGGGACGACGATCGGGTCAGGGAGCATGGTTGCGAGGAGCGCGAACGCGTCGACGATCTCCCCCGCGCGGGTCTGGGCGACGCGCGCGTGAAAGTACGGCTTGCGGAGTCCGGCGCGGAACTCGTCGATCAAGCGAGGGCAGGCGATCGGCTCGAACGCGGCGGCGCGGGCGCCGCGAAGGAGTCGTGCCGACGGACTCTGCGGCGAGGACACCGTTGCCGAGAGCAGAACGCTCGCGTCGATGATGGGGCGTCTCAAGCGCGCTCGGCGCGGACTTCGCGGACGGCCTCAACGGCGGCGTCAAGCGCGTCCGGCTCGGAGATCACGTTCTCGCGCTGGCTGTCGGCGAGGGCGTCAAAGCCCAGTTCGATGCGTGCGAGCTCCTCGAGCAGCGCGCGATCGTCCTTCCCGGGGCGCCGCGCACGGAGCTTGTCCAGGAGGCTGGAGTCGATCTGTACCGTCGTCGTCGCCACGAGAACAGGGTAGCGGCGTACTACCAGTTCACCAACCGCGTCGCCTGGTGGCACCGGTACCGTGAGCCCCATGCTCGAACCAGGACAGAAGGCCCCCGCGTTCACCCTCCTGAACCAGGACGGTGAGAAGGTGAAGCTCTCGGACCTCAAGGGACAGACCGTGGTTCTGTACTTCTACCCCAAGGCCGACACGCCGGGGTGCACCACCCAGGCGTGCGGCGTGCGTGACGCGTCGGCCGAATACGCATCACGCGACGTCGTCGTCCTCGGCGTCTCGCCGGACCCGGTCGAGCGGGTCAAGAAGTTCCACGACGGGCAGTCCCTGAACTTCACGCTGCTCGCCGATCCCGATCACAAGGTGTGCGAGAAGTACGGCACCTGGGTGGAGAAGTCGATGTACGGCCGGAAGTACTGGGGCGCCGCCCGGACGACGTTCATCATCGACCCGAAGGGCAAGATCGCCGCCGTGCTGCCCAAGGTGCAGCCCAAGCAGCACGAGAAGCTCGTCTTCAAGGCATTGGACGACCTGACGGACGCCGGCTAGGTTCGCTCAGGACCCGGAGCGCCTCACGCGACGTTGCGCCGCCAGAAGGCCGGCGTCAGCAGGACCAGCACGGTCAGGACCTCCAACCGTCCCGCCAGCATCAGGAACATCAGGACGATGCGACCTCCGTCGGGGACCGATCCGAAGCCGTCGGTCGGGCCGACCGCCCCGAGCCCGGCGCCGAGCAGGGTCAGGCAGGAGGCCGCGCTCGTGGCGGCGCTCGTGAGATCGAGGCCCGCGATGAGCATGGCGAACGTGCCGGCGACCGCCACGAGGAGGTAGATGACCGCGAAGGCGAGGACCGCACGCCGCACGTCCTCGTTGAACACGCGCCCGCGCGTCCGCAGCACGGTGACGGCACGCGGACGCAACTGCCGGGACAGCTCCTGGCCGGCGATCTTCGCCAGCAGCGTGGCGCGCATGACCTTGATGCCCCCGGACGTCGACCCGGCGCACCCGCCGATGAACATCAGCAGCAGGAGATGGGTGCGGGCGTAGTCGTTCCAGCCGTTGTAGTCGTCGGTGATGAACCCGGTCCCGCTGCCGATGGACGTGACGGTGAACGCGCCCGAGCGCAGGCCGCCCCAGAACCCACCGGGGTGCTCGGCGAGGAGCAGGCTCGCGGTCACCGCCGCCGCGCTGCCGGCGAGGATCAGCACGAACGCGCGGACCTCGGCCGCCTGCGGCCACAGGGACTCGCCGCGAAGCGCCCGCCAGTAGAAGGCGAAGTTGATGCCGGAGGCGACCATGAACACCATCGCGACCAGTTCGATCGCCACCGAGTCGAACGACCCGATCGAGTCCGTGCGCGTCGAGAAGCCGCCGGAGGACAGGCCGGTGAGGATGTGGTTGATCGCATCGAACGGCGTCATCCCCGCGAGGGCGAAGGCCGCGAACCCGGCGGCGGTGAGCGCGCCGTAGATGGCGAGGATGATCTTCGCCGTGTCGGCGATCCTCGGCGTGAGGCGTTCCGCGGTGACCCCGGACATCTCCGCGTGGAACAACCGCTGCGACGCGACGCCGGTCGCGGGCGCGATCGCCACCAGGAGGACGACGATGCCGACGCCGCCCAGCCACTGCGAGAGGCTGCGCCACAGCAGCAGGGCCCGCGGCGTCTCCTCGGGGTTCACCAGCGAGGCCCCGGTCGTGGTGAACCCGGCCATGCTCTCGAAGATCGCGTCGATCGGCCGGGGAAGGACGTCGTCGAGCATGAACGGCACGGATCCGGCGAAGGCGGCCGTCAGCCACGCCAGGGTGACGGCCAGGAACCCGTCGCGGGCGCGCAGCGGGACGCGTCGCGACCGCCTGCCGAGGGCCACGAGCAGTCCGGCCAGCGGCAGGTACACCGCGGCCGGAACGGCGAACGCGGCAGCGCTGTCACCCCCCTCGGCCAGCGCGTAGACGGCGCAGACCACGAGCCCGATGGTGATCGCCCCGAGCACCGCCGCGAGGACGGGCAGGATCAGACGCCAGTTGAACCCCGGACCGAGGCTGAAGTGGGGGCGCCTCACGCGTCGAAGGCCGCGGCGACCTGGCTGATCCCGCCGCGCACGTTGAAGGTGACGAGCCGGTCCGCCGCATGGATGGTCTCGTCCCCTTCCGGGATGATCACGCGCCCGTTGCGGACGATCGCAGCGACGCGGGTCCCGGCGACCGACTCCGCCTTGGTGATGGACTTGCCGTCCGCGCGGCACCCCGGATCGACCTGGACGTCGATGAGCTCACCGCCGCTCGCCAGCAGGTGGACGGCCTCGACGTTCGCCCCGCGGACGGCGCGCAGGATCGCCTCCGCGGTCACGAGCCGCGGGGAGAACCCCGCATCGATGTGGAGGGCGTCGACGAGGGGCGTGTACTCCTCGCGGGAGACGACGGCCAGCGCCATCCCGGCGCCGAGCTGCTTGGCGTTGAGGGCGGCGAGCAGGTTGGCGCGGTCGTCCCCGGCCGCGGCGACGAACGCGCCGGCCCGGTCGACGCCGTGCGCCAGGAGGGCCTCCTTCCCCAGCCCCTCCTCGTGCAGGACCGTGGCCCGTCGCAGATGCTCGGCGAGGACGCGGGCGCGCTCGACGTCGCTCTCCATCACCGTGACCGTGTAACGCCCGGAGTTCTCCAGCGACTGGGCGAGCGGCAGCCCGATCTTGCCCCCGCCGAAGATCACGACGTCGTGGACCTCGCGGACGTGGCCCGCCAGGTAGGCGACGACCCGGTCGATGTTCTCGCGCGCCGCGACGACCGTCAGGTGGTCTCCGGCCCGCGGCCGGTGCCCCGGCTCGGCCGCGACGACCCGGGTGTCCCGCATGATCGCCAGCACCCCGTGCGGCGCGCTGGGCCGCCGTTCGGCGAGCGAGCGGTGCAGCAGCGGCGATCGGTCGGTGACGACGACCTCGGCGACCGACACGAGATCGTCGACGAAGTGCTCGACGTGCACCGCCCCGGGGAGCTCGATCGCCTGGGCGAGGTCCTCGGCGGTGGCGCGCTCCGGGTGGATGACGAAGTCGATGCCCAGGACGTCGCGTGCGAAGGAGCCCTCGGTGCCGAAGTAGTCCGGGTCGCGCACGCGGGCGACCGTGCGTTCCGCGCCGAGCTGGTGGGCCGCGAGCGCCGCGATCACGTTGCTCTCGTCGATCGGGGTGACGGCGCACACGAGGTCGGCGTCGGCGGCCCCGATCTCGCGCAGGAACCGGGGGGACGAGCCGTTGCCGACCACGACGAGCGCGTCGAGCTCGCCCTGCAGTTCCTCGGCGCGTGCGCGGTCGCGCTCGATCACCGTGACGTCGTGGCGGTCCGCGCTCAGCGTCCGCGCGACGTGGAAACCGACTTCTCCGAGACCGACGACGATGACGCGCACGGCGGCATCGTCGCGCATGGCGGTGATGGACGTCGATTCTCGGCGGTGCGGCTACGTGCCGGCGGTGGTTCCGCAGAACCGCGTCCGGTCCTCGTCGAGGGCGACGACGCCGAGCAGCGTCCCCTCGTCGTCGACGACGGGTACGCGTCGCGAGGGCTCCTCCCGCGCGAGTTCGCCCGCCAGGTCGGCGGGCGAGTCCGCGTGGACGGTGACACCGCTACGGGCGACCTCGCGGGCCGGTACGCCGTCGTCGTCGGGCAGGTCGTCCGGGGTGACGACCCCCACGTAGTTGCCGGTCGCGTCGACGAGCACGGCGAGCCGGCGGCTGCCGCTGGCGTCGAACCAGGCCCGCAAGGCACCGACCGGCGCATCGGCGTCGCTGGCGGTCATGCGCGGATGGATCACGTCACGCGCCGTGAGCCCCTCGGTCTCGCCGATGCCGATGTTCGCCATCACGCGATCATCCCGCACGGAGGCGGCGATGGCCACGCCCCGTCGACGCGGCGGACGCTCAGCCTCCGCGGGGAGGCCGGGCACGAAGGGCCGGGCCGGGTCAGTGCGCGCCGGCGATGCGGCCGAGGCGGCCGCTCTCCGCGAGTTCCACGAGCCGGCGGGCGGCGTCCGGCGCGAAGTGGAGGCCGGCCTGCCGGGCGATCTCGGTCAGCGCCTGCTCGTGGTCACGTGCGGCCCGGTACCACCGGTCGCTGGTCATCGCGTCCCACGCGTCGGCGAGCCCGAGCAGCTGCGCTCCGTCCGGGATCGTGGTGCCGCGCAGGCCGGCGGGGTAGCCCGTGCCGTCCCAGCGCTCGTGGTGACAGCGGACCCAGGACGCCTGCTCCGGGTCGAGGGCCCGCGCGGCGATCCGGGCGCCGATGAGCGGGTGGGTCCTGATGTGGGCGAGGTCGCCCTGATCGAGCGGACCGTGCTTGAACAGGACCTCCTCGCGCAGGGCGATCTTGCCGACGTCGTGGACGAGGGCGGCGTCACGCAGGCGGTGGGCGCGCTCGGGGTCCCAGCCGGTCTCCAGCGCGAGGGCGTGGGCGATAGCGGCCACGCGCTCCGCGTGGTGCTGGGTCGACGGGTGCCGATCGGCGACGAGCGCCACGAGTGCCCGGAGGTTCGCGATGGTGTCTGGTCGTTGGACCTCGGACGTGGCGCTGCGGTGCTCCAGCTCGTCGGCGACCTCGGGCGTGTAGCGGAAGGTCAGGTTGCGCCCGTGGGCCTTGGACCAGTACAGCGCACGGTCGGCGAGCCGGTACAGCTCGCCCGCGGAGCCGGCGGTCGCCAGGTCGCAGACGCCGGCCGAGAGCGTGACCGATCCGACCCCCTCGTACGGAGTGGAGGCGATGGCCCGGCGGATGCGCTCGGCCGCCGCGAACGCGCCGACGCCGTCGACGTCGGGCAGCACCAGCGCGAACTCCTCACCGCCGACACGGGCGAGGTGCTCCCCGTTGCGGACCAGGCCGCGCAGGCGCTCCGCGGTCTCCGTGAGCACCCGGTCGCCGGCCGGGTGCCCGAACCGGTCGTTGATCTGCTTGAAGTGGTCGACGTCGAGGATCGCGACGCTCAGGTTCCGCTCGTGGCGCTCCGCGCGCGCGGTCTCGCCGGCGAGACGGTCGTGGAAGCTGCGGTGGTTCGACAGGCCGGTCAGCCCGTCGACGGCGGCGAGGGCCTCCAGGCGGGCCTCGCTCTCGCGGCGGTGCCGCAGGCGTCGCTCGGCGAGGGAGGTCGCCGCGTGTGCCTCTCGTCGCCAGGTCCACGCGAGCCCGCCGGCCAGGAACGTCAGCGCCCAGCTCGAGATCACCAGGGTCACCATCAGAGGAGTGGTCGGCAGCAGCGCACGCCCGCCGCAGTAATCTGGCGCACAAACGCTCGCGGGCGCAGATTCGCCACGATGCAGGCGTGTCCGCACCCTTGCCGCCCCACGCCGTCGTCTTCGACAACGACGGGCTCCTGCTCGATACCGAGGTCGCGTGGACGCGCGCCGAGGTGACCCTCTTCGCCCGGCGCGATCGAACGTTCACCGACGCCCACAAGCGCGACATCATCGGCAGCTCGCGCGCGGTCGCGGCCGCGAAGCTCGAGCGCATGCTGGAGCTGCCCGGGCAGGGGTTCGCCCTCATGGACGAGCTCCACGACCTCGTGATGGAGGAGGCGCTCGCCGGGTGCCCGCCCCGGCCCGGAGCGATCGAGCTGCTCGACGCGCTGGCCGCGGCGGGGCGACCGGTCGCGCTGGCCTCCAACTCCTCGCGGGAGTTCGTCGAGCGCACGCTGACGGTCGGCGGCGTGCGCGACCGGTTCGAGATCGTGATCAGCGCCGACGACGTCGAGCACCCCAAGCCGGCCCCCGACCTGTACCTGGAGGCGTGCTCGCGCCTGGGCGTCGACCCGGCACGCAGCCTCGCGCTCGAGGACTCACCGCCCGGCGTGCGCTCCGCGTACGCGGCGGGCCTCTACGTCATCGGCGTTCCCTACCTCGAGGGGACCCCGCTCCCCGGCGCGCACCTCGTGGTGCCGTCCCTGTCCGACGCGTCGGTACACGCCGCGGTCGGTCTGGCAGCGGCCTGAGTCCCGTTCAGCGCGCCCCAGGCTCGACGCTGATCGCCGCCGCCGCCCGGGCTGCCAGACCGCGGGCGGTCTCCGCGTCCTCGGCGCGGGCGAGCGCGACGCCCATCCGCCGCCCCGGACGCGTGTCGGGCTTGCCGAACAGCCGCACGTCGATGGCGGGATCCACGTCGAGGGCTTGCCGCAGCCCCGTGAACCGCGGCGCCTCGGCCACCTCGCCGCCCAGCACCACCGCGCTGGCGCCCGGGGACACCAACGGGACCCTCGGAGCGGGCACCGGCAGCCCGAGGATGGCCCGCGCGTGCAGCGCGAACTCGCTCAGCGCCTGCGTCGCCATCGTGACCATGCCCGTGTCGTGCGGGCGCGGCGAGACCTCGCTGAACACCACCTCGTCCCCGACGACGAACAGCTCCACGCCGAACACCCCGTGTCCACCGAGCGCGTCGGTGACCGCCCGGGCGACCTCCTCCGCACGGTGCGCGGCGGTCGCGGTCATCGGCTGCGGTTGCCAGCTCTCGCGGTAGTCGCCGTCCTCCTGGACGTGTCCGATCGGCGCGCAGAACGACGTGCCGCCGGCGTGCCGGACGGTCAGCAGGGTGATCTCGTAGTCGAACTCGACGAACCCCTCGACGATCACGCGGGCCTGCTGGGTCCGGCTGCCCGCCTGCGCGTAGTCCCAGGCGGCGGCGCCGCCGGTCGGCTCCGTGACGAGGGACTGGCCCTTCCCGGACGACGACATCACCGGCTTCACGACACAGGGCACGCCGAGGGCCGCCACGGCGGCGTCGACCTCCTCCGCGCTCGCGCAGAACCGGTACGGGGAGGTCGGGAGACCGAGCTCCTCCGCGGCCAGGCGTCGGATGCCCTCGCGGTCCATGGTCAGCCGGGCCGCACGCGCGGTGGGCGTGACGCGGAGCCCGTCCCGCTCGAGGTCGACCAGGACCTCGGTGGCGATCGCCTCGATCTCCGGCACCACGTGCAGTTCCGCGCAGGGCCGTTCACGCTCCTCGGCGAGCACGGCCCGCAGCGCCGCCGGGTCGGTCATGTCGACCACGTGCCAGCGGTGGGCGACCTGCATGGCGGGAGCGCCCGCGTAACGGTCCACGGCCACGACCTCCGC
>NZ_JBFIGP010000181.1:0-7720 GCF_041602235.1 Paraconexibacter sp. | reverse complement strand
CCTGCGCTCGCTGCCGAGATCTACGGCGCGACCGTCCTGCGCGAAGGCGTGGAGGACGAGCCCGGCAACGTCACCCGCTTCGTCTGGCTGGCCCGTGCCGGTGACGCGACGCTCGGCACAGCGACCCCGTCCGACGATGCTCGCTGGCGCACCTCGGTGGTGTTCTCCGGTGACGGCGACGGCCAGCCCGGGTGGCTGGTCCGGTGCCTCAGCGAGTTCGCCTTCCGGGGGGTGAACCTCACGAAGATCGAGTCGCGACCAAGCCGTCACCGCATGGGCCACTACCTGTTCCACGTCGATCTCGACGGGTCGCTGGACGATCGCCCGACGGCCGACGCGATCGACGCCTTGCGGGTGCACTGCACGGACGTTCGCGTGCTGGGCTCCTACCCCGCGGCCTGACGGGGGAGCGCCGCGCTCTGGCGCGCGCCGCGGACCCCGCTACACTGGCCCGCAGGCTCAGCCCATGTCCAAGCAAGCCCCACCAGACCCAGGACGGTCCACGTCGCTCGATGAGCACCGGCGACGTGGGCGTGATGGTGGCCGGGTGCTTGTCCTCAACGCGACGTACGAGCCGATCAACGTCTGCACCGTTCGGCGGGCGGTGGTCCTGCTCCTGAAGTGCAAGGCCGAGGTGATCGAGGCCGGCGACCGGGTGCTGCACTCGGAGTCGAGCACGATGACGCGCCCCGCCGTGATCCGGTTGACGCACTACGTCCGCGTCCCGCGCGACACGCACCGGCGCAAGATCACCCGGCGCGCCGTGTTCGCCCGGGACGGCTGGGAGTGCCAGTACTGCGGCTCGCGGTCGAACCTCACGGTGGATCACGTCATCCCGCGGTCCAAGGGCGGCTCGTCGGACTGGACCAACATCGTGGCCTCGTGCGCGCCGTGCAACCGGCGCAAGTCCGATCACCTCCCTGCCCAGGCGAACATGCATCCGCGACGGGTGCCGCGGGAGCCGAGCCCCCACGTCTTCATCCACGTGGCGTCGCCGCGGATCCCCGCCTCGTGGCGGCCGTGGCTGCCGGACGTCGCGGGCTACGCCGACGCCGCGTAGTCGGCCAGGCGCCGGACGAAGCCGATCGCCAGCACGGCGGCACCCGCGGCGAGGATGTCACCGCCCATCGCCAGCGCGTCGGGGAGCCGCTGGTCCGCCAGCACCTCGGGGTTGCGCGTGGCGAAGCCGGCGAGCACGGTGGTGCCCACCCAGCAGATCCACCACAGCGCGACGAGGAGCGGCGCGGGCCGAGCCGCCGCGCGCAGCAGGGCGGCGAGCAGGACGGCCGGAGCCAGCAGGTTCACCACGGGGACGAGCCACACGGCGACGCCGGCGCGAGGGCTGGCCCGCCACGCCGTCATGTCCGCGGCCAGGCGGCGATGGACCGGGTACTGGAACGCCAGCCAGGCGGCGGCCGCCAGCAGGAACGCGAGCGTGGACGCGATCAGGCCGATGGTCACCCATGCGTCGGCCCGGTTCACGACATCGGTGGGCAGGCGGAGCGGGACACCCGGCACCTGTTCGTCGACCGCGTCCTGCACGAGCCGCAACCGGTTCGCGTGGGCGTAGACGTCGGCCACGGCGACCGCGACGACGATCCACAGGGTGAGCACGGCGGCCTGCGCGCGGGCTTCGATGGTCCGGAGCACCGGGGCAGTGTAGGCGGAGGGCGTCGTCCCGCCGCCGCCGCCGTGGCCGGCCCGGAACGACGAAGGCCGCGGCTTCGACGGGCCGCGGCCTTCGCACTGCTTCGACTGGATGCATCGTGCTCCCGAGTACGACGCCGTGGGACCACTTCGGCAGGGAGAACGACGGTGGCCCGGCTTGGATTCCGCTGAGCGGTTCCAGCCCTACCGGCTCAGGTGCCGGTCACCTCCAGGGTCCCGCAAGAACTGTGACTACAGATACGGACCACCTCCTTTCTCTGGTGATGCGACTGTAGCAACCGTCCGGACGGAATCTGCCGGGTCAGTTCTCGTCGGGCGCGGCGGCGCCATCCTCGGTGTCGTCCGGGTCGGGCGCGCCATCTTCCTGGTCGGTGGGCGGCGCCTCCGCGGCGCCGTCCTGCGGACCGAGCCCGTCGAGCGGTTCGGCCAACGCCCCGTCGTCCTCGCTGCTGCCCTCGGCCACCAGGGCGACGGCGGACACGCGATCGTCGTCCTTGGGGTTCATGACCCGCACGCCCGTGGCGGAGCGTCCCTGCTGCGAGATCCCCTTGACGCCCGTGCGCTGGACCATCCCGCCCTCGGAGATGAAGACGAGCTCCTGGTGGGGCCGCACGACCAGCGCCCCCGCCAGCCCGCCCTTGGCGTCCGTCAGGCCGATGGTCTTGACGCCCTTGGCGCCGCGCGAGGTCTTGCGGTACTGGTCGATCTTGGTCCGCTTGCCGTAGCCGTTCTCGGTCACCACGAGCAGCTCCATGTCGTCGCGGGCGACGTCCATGGCGATCACCTCGCCGGCATCCCCCACGTCCATGCCGCGGACGCCGCCGGTGTCCCGGCCCATGGCGCGCGCGTCGGACTCGCTGAACCGGACCGTGAGCCCGGCGCGCGAGACCATGATGATCTCGTCCTGCGGATCGACCGGACGCACCGCGACCAGCTCGTCCTCGTCGCGGATCTTGATCGCGATGATCCCGTCCGCCTTGATCGGCGTGTTGTAGGCGAGGAACTCCGTCTTCTTGATGACGCCAGCCTTCGTCGCGAAGACGAGGTACTGGGTCTCCTTGAAGTCGCGCGTCGAGACCACGGACTGGATGCGCTCACCCTCGCGCAGCGGCAGCACGTTGACGAGGGCGCGGCCCTTGGAGGTGCGGCTGGCCTCGGGCAGGTCGTAGACCTTGGAGCGGTACACCTTGCCGCGGTTGGAGAAGAACAGCAGGTAGTCGTGCGACGAGCACACGAAGAGGTGCTCGATGAAGTCGCCGTCCTTCATGTCCATCCCGGTGACGCCGCGTCCGCCGCGTTGCTGCTGGCGGTAGGTGGCGAGGGGCAGGGACTTGATGTAGCCGGTCTTCGTGATCGTGATGACCATCTGCTGGTCGGCGATCAGGTCCTCGATGTCGAGGTCGTCCTCGGTCGGCGCGATCTGCGTGCGCCGCTCGTCGCCGAAGCGCTCGAGGATCTCGGCGAGCTCCTCCTTGATGAGGTCGAGCACCCGCTGCTCACTGCCGAGGATCTCGCGCAGCTCGCGGATCCGCTCCATGACGTCGGCGTGCTCCTGCTTGATCGCGTCGGTCTCGAGCGCCGTGAGCTGCGACAGGCGCAGGTCGAGGATCGCGGTGGCCTGGATCACGCTCAGCCCGAAGCGCTCGACCAGCTGCTCGCGCGCCTCGTCGCGGTTCTTGGACTTGCGGATCAGCTCGATGACCGCGTCGAGGTTGTCCAGCGCGATGAGCAGTCCCTCGAGGACGTGCGCACGCGCCTCCTTCTGGGCCAGCTCGAACTTGGAGCGCCGGACGATGACCTCGCGCTGGTGGTCGACGTAGTGGCCGATGACCTGCCGCAGCGACAGGGTCTTCGGCACGCCGTCGACCAGCGCGACGGTGTTGACGCCGAACGTCGTCTGCATCGACGTGTGCTTGTAGAGCTTGTTGAGCGCCACCTTCGGCAGCACGTCGCGCTTGAGCTCGATGACCAGGCGCATGCCGCGGCGGTCGGACTCGTCACGGATGTCGGAGATCTCCGACAGCTTCTTCTCGTGCACGAGGTCCGCGATCTTCTGGATCAGGCCGCCCTCGCCGCCCTTCTTGACCGTGTAGGGCAGCTCGGTGACGATCAGCGCCTCCTTGCCGCGCTGGATGTCCTCGACGCCGACCTTGGCGCGGACGCGGACGCGACCACGACCGGTCTCGTAGGCGTCGCGGATGCCCTGGTAGCCCATGATGATGCCGCCGGTGGGGAAGTCGGGGCCCTTCACGTGCTGCATCAGGCCCTCGACCGTGATCTCGGGGTCGTCGATGTAGGCGATCGTGGCCGCGACGATCTCGCCGAGGTTGTGCGGCGGGATGTTGGTCGCCATGCCGACGGCGATGCCCGAGGAGCCGTTGACCAGGAGGTTGGGGAAGCGCGCCGGGAGCACGGTGGGCTCCTGCTTGCGGCCGTCGTAGTTGGTCACGAAGTCGACCGTGTCCATGTCGATGTCGCGCAGCATCTCGACGGCCAGACGCGTCATCCGCGCCTCGGTGTAGCGCATGGCGGCGGCCGGGTCGTCGTCGATCGAGCCGAAGTTCCCCTGGCCGTCGACCAGCGGGTAGCGCATCGAGAAGTCCTGCGCCAGGCGCACGAGGGTGTCGTAGATCGACGCGTCGCCGTGCGGGTGGTAGTTGCCCATGACCTCGCCGACGATGCGCGCGCACTTCGCGTACCCGCGCGTCGGACCCAGGCCCAGCTCGGACATCCCGAACAGCACGCGCCGGTGCACGGGCTTGAGGCCGTCGCGCACGTCGGGCAGGGCACGCCCGACGATGACCGACATCGCGTAGTCGAGGTACGCGCTCTTCATCTCCTCCTCGAGCGCGCGGGGCTCGATGTTGCCGCCGTCGAGCACGTCAATCGCCATGGGGCGTCACCTTCCGTCCTTCGTGGTCAGTCCTGGTCCTCGTGCCGGCGTCGCCGGCGTGCCGCGGGTCAGACATCGACCGTCGCGGCGAGCGCGTTCTCCTCGATGAACGCCTTGCGGTGCTCGACCGCGTCACCCATGAGCTGGGAGAAGATGAGGTCGGCGGCCGCGGCGTCCTCGATCGAGACCTGCGCGAGCGTCCGGGTCGTCGGGTCCATCGTCGTCTCGCGCAACTGGTCGGCGTTCATCTCGCCGAGGCCCTTGAAGCGGCTGAGCGAGACGCCGCGCTGGGCGACCTGGAGCACCGTGCTCCGCAGCGCCTCGAACGTCGTCGCCGTGTCGTGGCGATCGCCGAGCGAGACGTCGAACGTCGGCAGGCCGATGAGCTCGACGAGCTGGCCGTGCAGCTTGACGAAGCTGCGGTACTCGGGGGAGTCGAACAGCGAGCGCCGCAGGCGGTGCGTCTGCGCGAGCCCGGTCTTCTTCTCGATGCCCCGGACGGTGAGGATGTCGCCGTCCTCCTCGAGCAGCTCCACCGTGACGGCGTCGCTGGCCACCGCACCGCTCGCGAAGTGCTTGACCGCGTCCTCGCTGGACCCGATCTGGGCGCCGAGGACGCCCGCCTCCTCGAGGAAGCCGACGAGGGCCGCGCCGTGTCCGGCGCGCAGGGTCGACGCCCATCCCTCGAACTGCTTCAGCAGTCGCGTGTACCGCTGCCAGCGCGCCTCGGTGACCTTGAACTGGTTGCCGTCGCGGTCGAAGATCTGCAGCTTCTCGAACTTGTCCGAGAGCAGCACCTCCTCGAGCTCGGACTCCTTCTCGATGTACCGCTCGTTGGAGCCCTGCTTGAGCTTGTACAGCGGCGGCTTGGCGATGTAGACGTAGCCGGCCTCGATCAGGTCGTGCATCTCGCGGAACAGCAGCGTGAGCACCAGCGTGCGGATGTGGGCCCCGTCGACGTCGGCGTCCGTCATCAGGATGATCTTGTGGTACCGGGCGCTCTCGATGTTGAACTCGTCCCGGACCCCGGTCCCGATCGCCGTGATGAGCGCCTGGATCTCGTTGTTCTGCAGGACCTTGTCGATCCGCGCCTTCTCGACGTTGAGGATCTTCCCGCGCAGCGGGAGCACCGCCTGGGTGTTGCGGTCGCGCCCCTGCTTCGCCGAGCCGCCGGCGGAGTCGCCCTCGACCACGAAGATCTCCGAGAGGGAGGGGTCGCGCACCGAGCAGTCCGCCAGCTTGCCGGGGAGCTTGGAGTTCTCCAGCGCGCTCTTGCGCCGCGTCAGGTCGCGGGCCTTGCGCGCCGCCGCGCGGGCCTGTGCGGCCTGGACGGCCTTGCGGATGAAGGCCTTCGCCTCCTGCGGGTTCTCCTCGAGGAACTCCGCGAGCTTCGCGTTCACCACCGAGGCGACGAAGCCCTCCATGCCCGGGTTGCCGAGCTTCGTCTTCGTCTGCCCCTCGAACTGGGGGTCGGCGAGCTTGGCGGATACGACGGCGGTCAGGCCTTCGCGGACGTCCTCACCGCTGAGGTTGTCGTCCTTCTCCTTCAGTTCGCCCTTGTCGCGGGCGTACTTGTTGAGCGTCCGCGTCAGGGCCGAGCGGAAGCCCGACATGTGCGAGCCGCCCTCGTGCGTGTTGATGTTGTTGGCGAAGGAGAACACCGACTCCTGGTAGCTCGTGTTCCACTGCATCGCCACCTCGACGTAGCCCTCCTCGGACTCCCCCTCGAAGTAGATGACCTTCTTGCCGATGGGGTCCTTGGAGTCGTTGAGGTAGCGGACGAAGTCCTCGATGCCGCCCTCGTACTGGAAGTCGGCCTTGTGCCCCTCACCGCGCTCGTCGGTGATCACGATCCGCAGGCCGCGGGTGAGGAACGCCGTCTCGCGCAGTCGCTGCTCGAGCGTGTGGAAGTCGAACTCGACGGTCTCGAAGATGTCCGGGTCGGGCCGGAACGAGATCGTCGTCCCGTGCTCCTTGGTCGGCTCGCCCTTCTGCAGGTCCATCTGCTTGGCCCCGCGCTCGTACTCCTGGAACCACAGGTGCCCGTCGCGACGGACCTCGACGCGCAGGTACTCGGAGAGGGCGTTCACCACGGACGCGCCGACGCCGTGCAGTCCGCCGGAGACCTTGTAGCCGCCACCGTCGCCGAACTTGCCGCCGGCGTGCAGGACGGTGAGGACGACCTCGACGGCGGGCTTCTGCTCCTTCTCGTGCATCGCGACCGGGATGCCGCGGCCGTTGTCCGAGACGGTGAGCTTGCCGTCGGGGTGGATGGTGACGTGCACCTCCGTGGCGAAGCCGGCCAGGGCCTCGTCGACGGAGTTGTCGACGACCTCGTAGACGAGGTGGTGCAGGCCGCGGACACCGGTGGATCCGATGTACATGCCGGGCCGCTTGCGAACGGCCTCCAGCCCTTCCAGGACCGTGATGTCCTGTGCGTCGTAACTTGCCGAGCCCTGCTGTTTGTCGTTCGCCATGCCGCTCCGTCAGTACGTGAAAAACCCCGTCCCCGGGTCGCCAGACCTCGGGTTCGGGGTTGCCCGTTTCGGTTGACAGAAGTCTAGCACAGAAGGGGTGTTTCCAGCCCTGTCGGAGCGTTACGAAACTGCTGGAAAAGCGCGGTTTTTCTCAGCCGCCGGGACGCCCGTCCCGCGCCCACTTCGCCGCGGGTGTCGCCTGGCACCGAAGCGCGGTCACCAGCGACGACCCGAGGGCCTCGTTGAGCTGGTCCACGAGCGTGGGGGCGAGGAGGTCGAGCTCCGCCGCCCAGGCGCTCGAACGGCACGTCACCGTCACCACGCCGGCGTGCGCCGCGGTCGGCTGCGCCTGCTCCGCCATACCGGCCCCGACGGCCTGCACCCAGACCCGCTGGACGTCCGCCAGCAGCGTCTGGGGGGCGAGGGCGGACGCGAGCGCCGAGATCGCGTGACCCGCCGGTCTCGGGCCCCGCTCACGGTCCCTGCGGCGCTTCAGCCCCCGGGCGGGGTCGCTGTCCCCGAGCCTCGGGCTCATGCGGCCCGGACCTCCTGCAGGACGCCGCCCTCGCCGACCGCGATGCGCACCACGTCGGCGGCGTCGCCACCGGGGACGTGGGCCAGGTCGGTCGTCGTGATGACGCTCTGCCCGCCGTCGCGCAGGCGCTCCACGAGAAGCCGGCGG
>NZ_JBFIGP010000180.1:0-7734 GCF_041602235.1 Paraconexibacter sp. | reverse complement strand
GCTCAAGGCGCTCGGCCTCACGTTCGCCGAGTCGATCGAGGTCCTCGAGACGCTCCACCGTCACCTCATGGAGATCGCCGAGATGTTCGTGCGGATCTTCGTGGAGCGGGTCGCGGCGCCGACCCTCGGAACCGCCGACGAGGGGGCGCGCGCGGTCGCGCTCGCCGACCTCACCGCCGCCCTCGATCGCATGCGCCCGCTGGCGACGAGCGCGGTCAACGCCGCATTCCGCCTGGCGCTGCAGGCCCGCAGCGAGCAGGCGCTCGGCGAGATCCTGCCCGCCGAGGGCTGATCAGGACAGCCGCCGCGCGACCGTGACCTGCCCGCCGCGCCCCGGGAGGAGCGTGACGTTGCGGTGCTGCTCCCGCTCAGGGGTGGGATCCGGCGCCTCGAGATCCATGCGCTCGGTGATCGCCCGCAGCACGATCCGCATCTCGGCCATCGCCAGCGCGGCCCCCAGGCACCGCCGCGTCCCGCCGCCGAACGGGATCCACGTGTACGTCCCGGGCTTGGTGGCGAGGAAGCGCTCCGGCCGGAAGGCGAAGGGCTGCGGGTAGAGGTCCTCGCGGTGGTGCACGAGGATGATCGCCACCGAGATCCGCGTCCCGGCGGGCACGACGTACTCACCGAGCTGCCAGTCGCTGGTGACGTGGCGGCCGACGAGCGGGATGACCGGGCGCGCCCGCATCGCCTCGTGGATCGTGGCCTCGACGTAGGCGCCGGCGCCCTCGTCGTCCCGGCGCACGAGGTCGCGGAGCGTGGCGTGGGCGGCGGGCGTACGGGTGAGCCGCTCGAAGGCCCAGGCGAGCTGGTTGGCGGTCGTCTCGTGCCCGGCGAGCACCAGGGTGATCAACTCGTCGCGAATTTCGTGGTCGGTCAGGAGGACGCCGTCCTCGTCGGTCACCGAGAGGAGCAGCGAGAGGATGTCCGTCCCGCGCTCGGCCTCCGGCTGGGCGCGACGCTCGCGGATGAGCTGGTAGTAGTGCCGGTCGACCGCGTCGATCAGGCGCTTCAGCAGCCCGACCGGCTCGGTCCGGCCGAGGTTGCGGAGCTCGAGCGGCACGAACCACGGCTTCTCGCTCATCGAGAGCGCGCGCCGCGTCATGTCCCGCAGGCGCCGCTCGGTCGACCCCTCCGGCGGCTCACCCTCGACGCCGAAGATGCCGGCCATGATCACGTCGAGCGTCACCGCCTGCATGCGCTCGGCCAGGCGGAACGTGTCGCCCTGCTTCCAGCGGTCGAGCTCCCGGTGGATCGTCGCCTCGATCATCGCCTCGTACTGCTTGATCGCCTCACCGTGGAACGGCGGCAGCAGGAGCTTGCGCTGGCGCATGTGCCGGTCGCCGTTGGTGGTGAGGACGCCCTCGCCCATGATCGGCCGCAGTGGCGACTCGGCGGTCATCGAGGGCACCAGGTCCGGCTTGGCCGTGAACAGCGACTTCGCGTGGTCGGGGTGGCCGGTGATGACCAGCTCGCGGTCCTCGATCGGCACGTCGAACGTGAAGACCTCGCCGAGCTCGCGGCGGGCACGGAACAGGAACGGGAGCGGGCGCCGCCCGAACCGCGCGAGCTGGATCGGCGCGGGCAGCGGGATGACGGGCGGGGCGACCAGCGGCAGGCCGTCCACCGGGCCGGCCGGCGAGGGCGCGAACGACCCGATCAGCGGGTCGCCGGCGGACGGGGCGGTCGAGGTGTCGATGACGGTCATGCCATGAAGCCTAGACCGTTACAGATCAGATGTCACGGTCCCGGCGTCCCGCTCACGCGGCGCGGCCCGAGAGCCGCATGTACTTCGACACCGCCTCCGCCCGGTTGGCGGCCCGCAGCTTGCGCAGGATGTGCTTCACGTGCGACTTCACGGTCCCCTCGCTGATCACCAGCCGGGCACCGATCGCCGCGTTGGTCTCGCCAGCCGCGAGGAGCGCGATCACCTCGAGCTCCCGGGCGGTGAGCAGCGAGTGCAGCCGGTGGTCGCCGGGCGACGGCGGCGCCAGGCGGGGGCCCCCCTCGGGGACCGGGTGACTCTCCCCGGTCATCCGGACCTCGGACTCGCGGATCTCGTCGATGACCGCCTCGAGCGAGGAGGCCATCGCCCTGACCTGCTCGCCCTGCGCCTTGAGCCGCTGCGCGAGCACCGCGCGCAGGAACACGTACCCGAACGCCTCGGCGAACGCGAACAGGACGTCCCGGTCGAACTCGTCGGGATGACGCTGCGAGAGGTAGTAGTCGGCGTGCAGGAAGCCGATGACGTGGCCCTCCGGCATGATCGGCGCGGCCACGTAGGAGCGCGAGTCCGACACCGAGGCGATCGGCTGGTGCACGTGATCGGACTCCTGCACGTCACGGACCAGCAGCGGCGCACGACGGCGCGCCATCTCGCTCTCGACGACCATGTGGTCGAGCTGCTGCGGCTCGGACGCCGCCGCGAGGATCTCGTTCGCCCACTGCTCGTCGCCGTTGACGTGGATCTTCACCGGGATCCACATCGAGTCCTCCACCCGGCTGATGATCGCCCGGTCGAAGCCCACCCCGGCGCACAGCTCACCCGGGACGCGCTGAAGCATCTCGTCGGTCGAGGTGATGCCGCGCAGGCGGGCGAGCGCCTTCTGGATCCCCGCCATCGCGGCGTAACGCCCGAGCGCCCGGTGCTCGCGCAGATCGCCGTGGACCTCCCGCAGGTCGCCCAGCAGATCCCCACGTTCGGCGATCTCGCACGGGAGCTCGCGCACGAGCGCGATGAGGCCGTCGAGCGTCGACAGCGCGTCGTCGATGTCGCGCGGGAACGCCGGCGCCTCCTCGGCCACGGACGGCAGGACGCCGACCGCACGCGCCAGGACGTCGGCGAGCCGCTCGCGGATGCGAGCGTCGCTGATGGGGGGACCCTTGGGGGTCCAGTTCTCCGCGGTCGGCACGAGGCGTCTCTCTCCGCGAGGGACGATAGCGCTGATCACGTCGGCCCGAGCCACCGCCCGGACACGCTGTCCGAGCCGGTCAGCGCTCGGCGAGCGCCGCGCGGATCGCCGCGTCGTCCCGCCCCAGCCCGGGGGGCGCGGCCGCGGGGTCCAGCGGCACGCCGTCGAGGCGGATCGGGGTGCGGAGCTGCGGTACCTCGCGGCCCTCCTCGTCGGTGACCGAGGTGAGCAGGCCCGCCCGCGTGTCGGGGTCGGCGAACATCTCCGGCACCGTGTTGATCACTGCCGCGGCGACGCCCGCCTCGTTCAGCGCGACGACCCATTCGGCCGCCGTCCGGGCGCCGAGCAGCCGCTCGATCTCCGCGACGAGGACCTCGCGATGCTCGACGCGCAGCGCGTTGCTCGTGAAGCGGGGATCGCTCGCCAGCGCCGGGGAGTCCAGTACCGCGCACAGCCGCCCGAACTGCAGGTCGCTGGCCGCGGCGATGGCGATCCCGCGGTCCGCGGCGCGCACCACCTGGTAGGGGGCGACGTTGGGGTGGGCGTTGCCCATCGCCCGGGGAGTCGCGCCGCCGATCAGGTGGTTGAGCGCCTGGTTGGACAGCAGCGCCCCACACGCCTCGGCGAGCGACACCTCGACGCGCCCACCGACCCCGGTCTGCTCCGCGCGCCGCAGCGCCGCCAGCACGCCCACGGTGGCGAAGAGCCCGGCGGAGAGGTCCGCGATCGGCAGTCCCGCCTTCGTCGGGGTGGCCGCATCCGGCCCGGTCACCGACAGCACCCCCGTGTGCGCCTGGACGACGAAGTCCAGGGCCGGCCACGCGGCGCGCGAGGAGTCGTGCCCGTAGCCGGAGATCACCGCGTGGACGAGCCGCGGGTTGCGGGCGTGCAGCACCTCGTCGGACAGCCCCAGGCGCTCCATCGTCCCCGGCAGGAAGTTCTCCATCAGGACGTGGGCGTCGTCGACGAGCCGCAGCACCAGATCGCGGTCGGCGTCCACGCGCAGGTCGGCCAGCATCGCGCGCCGGCCGCGGTTGCAGGCGTAGAAGTACGAGGAGTCCCCCGACGGCGCCCACGGGGGTCCCCAGTGCCGCGAGTCGTCGCCGACCGGATCCGTCCCGCCCCGCTCGACCTTGATGACGTCGGCACCCAGGTCGGCCAGCACCTGGGTGGAGAACGGGCCCGCGAGGATCCGTGAGAGGTCGAGGACGCGAACGCCCGCGAGGGGTCCCCCGCGGGCGTCGTCGGCTGGGGGCCAGGTCATGCGACCCAGCCTAGGTCACGGCCTACGCCTCCGGCGGCGTCGACAGCAGGATGTCGAAGATGTGCCGCTCGAGCTTGGTGGTCAGGTCGACGTGCATGTGCTTGGCCTCGGTGTACTCGTCGAGCGCACCGGCGCCGAGCTCACGGCCCGTACCCGACTGCTTGTAGCCGCCGAACGGCAGCGCCGGGTCGATCTGGTGCCAGTTGTTGATCCACACCGTGCCGGCGCGCAGTTGGTTGCCGACCTCCACCGCGTCCTCGTAGTCGCCGCCCCAGACGCCGGCGGTCAGGCCGTAGTCGGTGTCGTTGGCGATCGCGATCGCCTCCTTGACCGTGGAGTACTTGATGACGACCATCACCGGGCCGAAGATCTCCTCGCGGGCGATCTGCATGTCGTTGGTGACGTCGGTGAAGATCGTCGGCTCGATCCACCAGCCGCTCTCGAACTCGGGGCCTTCGGGCGTGCCGCCGCCCAGCGCCACCGTCGCGCCGTCGGCCTTGGCCCGCTCCATGTAGTCAACGATCCGGTCGCGCTGGCGCTCGGAGACCACCGGGCCCATGTCGGTGTCGAAGTCCGACGGGTCGCCGAGCTTGATCGTCCTGGCGCGGGCGACCATGCGCTGCACGAACTCGTCGTGGATCGACTCGTGCACGAGCACGCGGGTGGAGGACTCGCACACCTGGCCGCTGTAGAGCATGCAGCCGAACAGCGCCCCGTCCGGGGCGATGTCGAGATCGGCGTCGGGCAGCACGATCGTCGGCGCCTTGCCGCCGAGCTCGAGCGTGACCTTCTTCACGGTGCCGGAGGCAAGCCGCATGATCTCGCGACCGACCGCGGTGGAGCCCGTGAACGCGACCTTGTCGACGTCCGGGTGCGAGGCCAGACGGGCACCGACCTCCTTGCCCTCCCCGGAGACGAGGTTCAGGACGCCCGGCGGCACCCCGCACTCGTGCGCGATCTGGGCGAGCTTGAGCAGCGAGAGCGGCGTCTTCTCGTCGACCTTCACGACCACCGAGTTGCCGGCGGCCAGCGCCGGGCCGATCTTCCAGATGCCCAGGACCAGCGGGAAGTTCCACGGCACGATCGCCGCGCAGACGCCGATCGGCTCACGGCGCACGCGGTTCATCGACATCGTCGGGTAGGCGACGGTGGGCACGTCCCGCTCGAACTCGTACCGCTCGGCCTGCTCGGCGAAGTAGAGGAAGTGGCCCGAGGCGAGGCCGCAGTGGAAGCCGATCGCCTGACGGATCGTCGCGCCGTTGCAGCTGATCTCCGCCTCGATGAAGTCGTCGAGGTCGACGGCGATGCGGTCGCCGATGGCGCGCATGATGGCGGCCCGCTCCTCCGTGGGCTTGGAGGACCACACGCCGGACTCGAACGCCCTGCGCGCGGACTCGACGGCCTGGTCGGCGTGGTCCACCGTGCCCTTCGCCATCGTGCAGACGAGCTCGTTGGTCGCCGGGTGCCGGATCTCGAAGACCTGGTCGGAATCGACGTCCTGGCCGTCGATGAACATCTGATGGTGCGTCACGCCAACTGTTGCCACGGGTTCTCCTCGGGTGCTCGTCGTCGGGGTACTCCGAGTGCCACTCTCATCGACCCGCGTACCTGCGACAACCCGCCGTGGGAGGAGATGCCTCCCACCTTTGGGGGTGCCCCGGACTGCCACGCCGACGCACGCCCGCAACCGGCGCCTACGCGTAGCCGAGGGCCTCGTACCGCCACCGGTCGATGAACGCCCCGGTCGCCTCGACCAGGTCGGCGAGCCGCTCCGCCTGGCGTGTGGAGAGCGGGCCCCGGACTGCCGCGTCGGCGAGCTGACCGATCTCGTCGCGCGTCTCGAGCAGGCGCTCGAACTGCGCCTGCACGGATCCGGCGAGGTGCTGACCCGCGAACTCGCCGAGCAGCAGGTCGAAGGCCGCCCGGAGCCCCATGGCCCCGGCACGGACACGGTGCTGCTCCACGTCCAGCACGGCGCGCAGCAGCAGGTCCTCGCTCTCGAGCACCCGGCCCGACCCGGTGAGCACCATGCCCATCGCCTGGGTCGGCATGACCTTCTGGTCGCGGGAGAGCCTGGGCACGGGCGGCGGGGGCACCGCGATGGCCTTCTCCCACTTCCCGGCGGCCACGAGCTCCGCGATGCCGTACCCGATCCGCGTGGCCCGGGCGTCGAGCGGACTGAGGTCGATCACGTAGGGGTCCGCCGCGCAGGCCCGGTACGCGACCACGCTGCGATTGAGCGTCTCCAGTGCGGCGCGGGCCCACTGATCGCGCTCGTCGCCCCGTGACTGCACGGACTCGAAGAACCGCGCGGCGACGCGGTCGTCGGGCAGCAGCCTGGTCCCGAAGACCACGGTGGCCAGCGTGAGGGACAGCTCGCGCGGCTTCTCGCCGTCCGCCACCGCCGGCGCGCCCCCGCGACCCAGGCGACCGCCCCTCGGGGCGGGCGCTCCGACCGTCCGGATCACGATGACGTCGGCGGCGCCGAGCAGCAGGTCGTCCTCGTGCCCGACCGCCGGCGTCGCCTGAGGCGCGGCGGACGCCACGGTCGACCCCGCCTGCCCCGGCGAGCCCGCGGCGCTCATCTCCTCGTACGCGGAGTCGAGCTCGTCGAGCACCTCGCCGGCGAGCTCCTGGTCGTCCTCGGGGTAGACCACGTACCGCCCGGCCGGCGGCCCGATCGAATGCGTGAACTCGAACTGGACGAAGGGGAACCGGTTCATCGCGCACCTCCGCGCAGAGCACGGCGCGCGCGCTTGTAGCGCGCCCCGAACGTCCAGCCCAGCCCCGCGAACAGGACGAGGTCCAGCATGATCAGGAAGGGGCTCTTGCCGGCCTCGCCTCCGACCCCGTACGCCACCCCGGCGTGCACGGCGACGGTGATGATGAGCGCCAGGAAGAACGAGTGCGAGCGGTACCCCGAGAAGTGCTCGCGGGCCGTCAGCTCGAACGTCGCGAGCCCGACGGCGGCCAAGCTGACGAGCAGTCCGGTCTCCGATGCTCCTGGCCCGCGGGCGAAGCTGACGACGACCCCGACCAGGCCGGCGAACATCACGATCTCGCTGACCGGCAGGCCGCCGAAGATCCCAGGCGGACGCTCGGGACGGACGGCGCGCCGCTGGTCCTTGGGGACCTCCTTGGACGGGCGCTGGCCCGCGACGCGCCACGACTCGGCCACGCGGCCGAACAGCGACGTGGCGGGCTCGACGTCGTACTGCGAGCGCGCCGGCGGGCGCCCGGCGACGGAGGCTCGACGTGCCGGTGCCGCGGGACGGCCCCGGTCCTCGCGAGGCGGACGAGGGCGCTCGGCGGCCTCGACACCTCCACGCTTTCGGCTGCGCTTGCCCACGTCCCCAGCCTACGCCTGACCGCGCAACCGCCGGCGCAGCCGTTCGATGATCCCGACAGGGCCCGTCTCGGGCTCCATCGCGGCCGACATCCGATCCACCGCTCGTCGCGTCACGCGCTCGTGCAGCTCGGAGCGGATCGCCAGGAGCTCGTCGCGCACCTGCTCGAGCTGGGCGTTGCTGAGCACGGCAGGCCCGCGCACCGGCGAGG
>NZ_JBFIGP010000179.1:0-7803 GCF_041602235.1 Paraconexibacter sp. | reverse complement strand
GCGTACTGCGACCCGAGGATGCCGGTCGCGAAGAGCCCGGTGACGAACGTCGCCTTCATCACGCCGACGCGGTCCCCGTAGCTCGGGCCGTTGGCGTAGTCCAGCGTGCGGCCGGTCGGGACGAGCGAGTACGCGAGGTCCGTCCACGGGATCTCGGGTGCGGCCGCGGCGATCGACAGCGGCTTGCCGGCCGGGCTGACCCACTGCTCGTAGCCGCCGTTGGGCAGCATGATGCGGTCCTTCAGCGCGGCGAGGGCCATGGACATGCCGCCGCCGTACGAGCCCCCGGTGGCGCCGACGCGCCGCGGATCGATCAGCGGCGTCCCCGGCGTGAGCTCCACGTCGGCGATCCGGCCGATGATCGTCTGCGCGTCACGGACCTCGTATCGCGTGTCGAGGAGATGGTTGTAGCCGACCAGGAGGCAGTCCTGAGCGGTCGCCGGGTTGACGCGCGTCTGGCTCGTCTGGCCGCACGAGTCGCCCCAGCCGCGATCGCTCATCGAGAACACGGCCACGCCGGCCTTGGCCCAGTCGGTGATCTTGCGACCCGCCGCGGAGCCCGACGGAGAAGCCTTGCTGCCGCCCCATCCGTGGTACACGCCGAGCATCGGATACCCACCGTCGGGACCGGATGCGGGAGCGGGTGGCAGGACGACGTTGACGTCGATCGGCGCGCCGTCGAACGAGCGGACCAGCGTGCTGGTGTCCCCCACGCAGGTGCGAACGCCGTCCGCGGCCGTCGTGCACGGGATGCCGAGCACCGACGGCTCGGCCGCCTGGGCAGCGGTGGGCGCGAGAGCGGTACCGCACAGCACCGCCACCGTCGCGAGCAACGTGTTCTTCATGGACCCTGATCTCCTTGTCGCGCCACCGCAGGACGCGGGCGGCGATCCCCGTGAGTCTTCGTAAACGCCGTCGTTCAGAAGAACTTGCGGCAACTCGCGCCGAGAACGTCGCCCACCCGTGTCCGTGACCTCGCCGGGCGGGACCCGCCGGAGCGACCGGCCCGCGCCGCGACGGCGACCCCGGGGCTCCGCGATCGATGGGCGCTGAGGGACTCGAACCCCCGACCCCCTCGGTGTAAACGAGGTGCTCTAGCCAACTGAGCTAAGCGCCCATCGCCGGGGAAGGATGGCAGGCTCACCTACGACGCGGCGGGCTGCCCCACCAGACGGCGCTCCCGGATCACCGAGGCCAGCGCCCCGGTCGCGAGGATCGCGACGATCACCGGCAGGCTGATCTCCGGGCCGATCTTGCCGACCACCTCGCCGAGGACCATCTTCACGCCGATGAACGCCAGCAGGGCCGCGAGTGCCGTCTTGAGGTAGTAGAGGCGATCGACGAGGTCGGCGACGAGGAAGAACAGCGGCCGGAGCCCGAGCAGCGCGAACGCGTTCGCGGCGAACACGATGAACGTGTCGTCGGTGATCGCGAGGATCGCGGGCACGGAGTCGACCGCGAACAGGACGTCCACGACCATGATCGCGATCAGGGCCGCCCCCGAGGCGGTGAGGAGCGAGCGACCGGCCTCGCGCGTGGTCAGCGCACCGGGCGCGCCCGCGCGGGAGATCGGCAGGCGATGCCGCAACCGGTCCACGAGCTTGCCCTCCTCCTCGCTGCTGTGCCGGTGCGCGAACATCCGCCAGGCGGTCCACAGCAGCACGGCGGCGAACAGGAAGCTGACCCAGCCGAACGCGTCGAGCAGCGCCGCCCCGGCCACGATGAACACCGCGCGCAGGACGAGGGCGCCGAGGATCCCGTACGTGAGCAACCGGTGACGCTCCGCCTCGGGGACCCCGAACGCCGTGAACACCAACAGGAAGACGAAGACGTTGTCGAGCGAGAGGCTCTTCTCCACCAGGTAGCCGGCGAGGTACGCGCTCGCCGCCTCGCGGTCACCCGCCGCGAACAGGACGGCGAAGACCATCAGCGAGATCACGAACCAGGCGATACTCGCGACGACCGCCGTGCGGGTCGACATCGCGCCGCCGCGGCCCCGGAGGACCAGCAGGTCGATGGTCAGCAGGACGGCGATGGCCAGGGCGAGCAGCACCCAGCGGTCACCGAGGACGGACAGGACTTCAGGCATGCTGCGGCTCCTTCGCGGTTGTCGTGACGGGCAACGCGCGAAGGTTTCTCCGCCTCCTGGGAGGCCGCGGGCACCGGGTCCGAGGACCGTCGTGACGACACCCGCCGTCGGGATACTTCCCTTCGACCTCTCGAACGGTAGCAACTGCGTCGCCGTGCTCAGGAGCCGCGGCCGCGAAGTTGGCGCGGCGGCGGGTATCGTCGCCCACCATGGATCTCGGGATCACGGGGAAGGTCGCGCTCGTCACGGGCGCGTCCAGCGGACTGGGGAAGGCCACGGCGCAGGCGCTCGTCGCCGAGGGCGCGCTCGTCGCCATCAGCGGCCGGTCCCGCGAGCGGGTCGAGACGGCCGCCCAGGAGATCGGCGCCACCGGCTTCGTGTGGGACGCCGAGAACGTCGACGGCGGCCCGACGCTGCTGGACGACGTCGCCCGCGACCTGGGCGCCCCGGTCGAGATCCTCGTGTGCAACACCGGCGGGCCTCCCGGCGGCATGCCGCTGGAGTTCGACAACGCGCAGTGGGAGCAGGCCTACCGGTCGCTGGTCCTCTCACCGATGACGTTGATCCGGTCCGCGCTCCCGGTCATGCAGGAGCGGGGCTGGGGACGGGTGCTGAACATCGTCGGGACGACCGTGCGCGAACCGAACCCGGCCCTGATGCTCAGCAGCGCGCACCGCGCGTCGATGATCACCGCCTTCAAGACCCTCGCCCGCGCCGTCGCCGCGGACGGCGTGACCCTGAACAGCCTGCTGCCGGGCCGCATCGCCACCGGACGACTCGCCTCGCTCTACGGATCGCAGGAGGCGATCGACGCGATGGCCGCCGCCGAGATCCCCGCCGGGCGGGCCGGCACCCCGCAGGAGTTCGCCGCGGTCGCGGCGTTCCTGTGCTCGGCCCCCGCGGCGTACGTCACGGGCGAGACGATGACCGTCGACGGCGGGCTGACGCAGTCGATCTTCTGAGCTCTCAGCGCGCCGGCCGCGGCCCGCCGGGGTTGCTGCCCTGCTTCGGGTCGTCCGGGAACGGCAGGTACGCGCTGCGCTCGAAATCGTGCAGCGACGCCACCCCGAGCCCGCGCTCGGACACCGTGACCAGCCGCCCACCGAACACGAGCGTGCGCGTGATCTGCGGGACGTAGCCGTGCTGCTCGTCCGGCGGGTCCGACACGCGGCCGAGCGCGTCGATCCCGCTCGCCCGGTCGACCCGGTAGCCGTAGACGCCGCTGAACGGCTGCTGCCGCGTCGAGGGGTCCGCGACGGAGTCGTACTGGGTCACCGGCAGGACGGCGGTCTTCCTCGGCGCCCACCACAGGAACGCCTTGTGGTCGTACTCGACGCTCGAGGACGACGTCCCGCCGAGCTTCGCCTGGTGCACGAGACGGGGCACCCGCAGGTCGGAGACGTCGAACAGCGAGATCTGGGTGCCGGCGCGGCGGCCCTCCGGGGTGGCGTCCTGGCCGATGCCCAGGAGCAGGTCGTCGCCGACCGGATGCAGGTAGGCGGAGTAGCCCAGGATCTTGAGCTCGCCGAGCACGCGCGGCGCGCGCGGGTCGGACAGGTCGACCGTGTAGAGCGGGTCGACCTGGCGGAAGGTCACGACGTAGGCCACGTCGTCGACGAAGCGGACCGCGTAGATGCGCTCGCCCTTCCCGAGCCCGCCGACCCGGCCGACCGGCACGAGACGGGTGCCGTCCTGATCCAGGACGGTCAGCGTGCTGGAGGACTCGGTGCGTTCGTCGCCCGACGACACGGGCTCCTCGGTGGTGGCGACGCGCAGCACGCCCCGGTGCTCGGAGAGGCTGAACTGGTTGAGCAGGTAGCCGGGGACGCTGCCGCTGGCGCGATACGCGGTGCGGCCGCGCTCGCCGGCGGCGAAGCGGTGGATCTGCGTGGTGATCCGGGACACCGAGGGCGTCCCGGTCGTTGCGAGACGTTCGTCGTAGCGCTGCGAGGCGACGAAGAGGCCGCTCGTCGAGGCGTACACCGTGTCGCCCGCTCCGAGCACGGCGTCGGAGTCGAGCAGCTCGAGGCCCTTGTCGAGGTCGAACGTCAGGACCGTGGTCGTGTCGAGCCCGGAGAACGTCCGCGCCCGCCGGATCGCCGTGCAGGGCAGCGCTCCGCGGAGCTTCGTGCGCCCGGCCCGATCGCGGATCGCCATACGCGGCCGGAACGTGCTCAGGGGCGCGCGGCGCAGCGCGGCGCGTCTGCGCGCCTCGTACTGCTGCGGGCTCGGGTTCCCGGAGCCGTCGACGGAAACGGCCTGCGGCGGCGTGGTCAGCACCACGCGGGCGGTGTCGCCGCTGACCCGGGCCGAGACGTACCTGCCGTCGACCGTCATCGAGCGCGTGATCCTCATCGCGGCCGGGTCCTTCACGTCGACCTCGGCGATCACCACCGCGCCGCTGGAGGGGTAGGCCATCGAGGTGCTCGCCCTCGCGCCTGCCCGTGACGCCTGGTAGGTCTCGGCGGCCGACAGCCCGTACTGCGTCCCGATGACCAGCAGCCGGTCGCCCTGCAGGAGCATCTCCGCGCCGTAGCCGAAGGTCGAGGCGGTGTCGCCGGCCGTTGCGGACCCGCCGTCGCCGGTGAGCGCGAGGGAGCCGACCAGCCGGGGCTTCCCTCCGTCGCTGACCGCCAGGGCGTGCAGGCGACCCTGGGCGATCACGAAGATCCGCCGGCCGTCGGTCTTGACGGTGTCCGGCTCGTCGACGTCGGCCTCCTGGGTGTTCGTCCCCGAGAAGTCGACGCCCTGCGTCGCGGCGCCGGAGTCCTCCTGCGGCCCTGCGGACGCCGGCCGCTCGACCACGGTGACGCCCGGCTGCGACATGACCGGCCCGAACCCCTCGCCCGCCACGGGGACGATCTCGGGATGGGCGACCGCCTGTCGACGGGCGTAGCTGAGCAGCGCGTCGCAACGCGCGAAGGTGGCCAGCCGTGCGCTGGCCGGCCGCGGCTGCTGCTGCTTCGTCGCGGCGGTCGCGGCCGGGGCGGCGACCGCGACCACGGACGCCGCGGTCGCCGCGATCAGCAGGCCGGACGAGCGGCGCAGGGCTGCGGAGGAACACGAGCGGATCATGGGCACGGCAACACTACGCCTCGGTACCCGACGTATCACGCGGGTCCGTATCATCCGCGGCCCCGCCCCCATGGTGTAACGGTTAGCACGCGAGCCTTTCACGCTCGTAGTCGGAGTTCGAGTCTCCGAGGGGGTACTTACTTCCACCCTCCTACCTGCCGCCGCGGCCGGCGGCAGGTACCGCCCGCGCTCCAGCGCCTACCCGACGTAGGCGCTGAAGTTCACCTGGGTGCCGTCCCCGCGACTGCACGTGTAGCTCGTCAGCCCATCGGCCTGCCGGTCGACGATGCGGCAGGTGTAGCCGCCGCTGGACCCCTGGCCGCTGACCTGGAACGCCGCGGCGGACAGGGCGACGTCACAGCTCACACCCACGGCGAACACCTCGTAGATGCCCTCGAAGCCGCCGCACGAGACGGACGTCTGCTGCTGCTGGCGGGCCTGGGCCTCCGCCTTCGCCTTCGCCTCCGCCTCGGCCTTGGCCTTGGCCTCCGCTTCGGCCTTCGCCTTGGCCTCGGCCGCCCGCTTCGCGCGTGCCGCGGCGTCGCTCACCTCCGCACGCGTCCACACCGCTAGCCGGTCGACCCCGGCGATCCGACCGCCGGCCCCGTCGATCTGCGTGTCACGCCACGCATCGCGCGCAGCCGCCGCGGTCGGGCCGAGGTCGGCGGCCGCTGCCGTGGTCGGCTTGGTCAGCGCCGCTCCGGCCGCCGTGAGGAACGTGCGTTCCCGGGCGAGCGCGCGGGCGATCAGCGCCTCGAGCTCCGTGCCGTCCGCCGGGGTCGTGAGCAGGGCGAGATCGTCGACCGCGGTGCGGGCGACACGTTGCGCGGCGCGGACCGACGTCAGCGCATCGTCGGGGTCGTCCCCGCGGTCCAGCGACAGGAGGTCCTGCGTCAACGCCGCGTTCGCCTCGTTCATCGGCGCCAGGAGCGCTGCGACCTGCGTCGCGTAGGTGGCCGTCGGTTCCTGCTCCGCGGGCTTGTCGTCCCCGCCGAGCAGGAGGACGAGCGCGATGGCGCCGGCGGCCAGGACGACCGCTGCGCCGATGATGATCGCCGTCCACGGGGGCCCGCCGCCCTGGGGGCCGGGAGCGGGCGCGGCGGGCGCGGCCGCCGTGGGCTCCTCGGGCGCATGCAGGGCGTGCCCGCAGGCCTCGCAGAAATGGGCGTCGGCATCGTGCCGGGCACCGCACTCGGGGCAGAACAGGGCGGGAGGGGAACTCGACGTCCGGGGCGTCATGAAGGCATCCGTTGCACTCGCTTGTAGGACACCCAGAACGCTACGGTCGGCCCGCTGCTGCGTTGACCGGAAAAACCCCCCGTGTGGGTGCGGGGATGTGCGGCACCACGATGCGTAGCGCTCGGGGGCACCCACGGGACTTGCCGCGTGTCGTAGGCTTTCCGACGGGTCGCTAGCTCAATGGCAGAGCAGGAGACTTCAACAACATAGGAGCGCCAGTCGGGAAACCGCTGGTTTGTCGGCAGCTGTGTGCTGGGACCCCCTTAGAGCCTTGAGTACCCATCGCGGTGACAATCTCCAGGATTGGGCAATCAGCAGGCAATCCCCTTCGGGGGCGAGCCCTCAGAGGCCATACGCTGCCCACCCTAACGTCGAGTCGAGGGTGAAGAGATGGTCCAGACCGCAAACCGCGCCTCTGGTGCGGCGGCCGGTGAAAGCCGGTGCGGCAAGTTAATCTCTTGGTTCCGGGTTCGAGTCCCGGGCGACCCACGTAGCACGAGAGCCCCGGACGCCCGGGGCTCTCGTCGTCCCGGTCCTACCCTCAGCCGCTACCGGCGCCGGCCCGCGGGCTTGGTCAGCGCCTGCATGAGGAGATCGATGGACTTCTCGAGCTGCTCGATCGACGCGTCCGCGACCTTCTTGACCCCGGTCTCACGGTTGAGCCAGGCGTTGATCTCCTGGGGGCTGCCGCCGTCGCGCCGTCGCAGGTCGTTGACCAGTCCGTGGCGCTTCTCGCGCAGGATGCGACGGCGCTGGTAGGCGGGCACCGCCGGCGTGGACGGTGGCGGCTCGTACCCGGGGAGGTCGGCGGCGACCCCGGAGGTCATCGGCACCACGACCGACGTGGGCGCTGGCGTCGCCGGTGCCGGGCCGCCGAAGAGCGTCATCTGCGACGCCACGTCCGCCGCGAGCGGCACGAACTCGACCACCTCGGAGCGCTCGGACTCGGTGCGCTCGGGGACCTCGTCCCACTCGCCCTCGCCGTCCTCGTCGACTCGGCGCAGGAACGGCCGGACCTCGGTCTCGACCTCGGAGGCGTGGATGCGCAGGACCGGGTCGGCCGGCAGGTAGACCCAGCTCATCTCCGGCGGACGCCCCGCGATCGTCCGCACGAACCGGCCGACGATCTGCCGGAAGATCATCGCCGTCTTCGCCGCGCTGGCGTACACGCCGACCCGCAGCCTCGGGATGTCGACGCCCTCGCTGACCATGTTGACCGCCACGATCCACTCGTCCTTGGACGACGAGAAGCGGGCCAGCTTCTCGGCGGCGCGCGCCTCTGTGTGCAGCACGACCGTCGGCGGCTTGCCCGTCACCTCGCGCAGCAGCTTCGCCACCTGCTTGGCGTGCTCGCCGTCGGCGGCCACCACGAGCCCGCCCGCGTCCTTGTGCCCGGCCAT
>NZ_JBFIGP010000178.1:0-7833 GCF_041602235.1 Paraconexibacter sp. | reverse complement strand
TGCACGACGTGCATCGGCAACTCGGGACCGCTGCCCCCGGAGATCAGCGCGGCGATCAACGAGGAGGATCTCGTCGCGGTGTCGGTGCTGTCCGGCAACCGGAACTTCGAGGGCCGCATCAACCCCGACGTGAAGATGAACTACCTCGCGTCGCCGCCGCTGGTCGTGGCCTACGCCATCGCGGGTTCGATGGACGTCGACCTGCTCAACGACCCGATCGGCCAGGCCTCGGACGGCAGTGACGTCTTCCTCAAGGACATCTGGCCCACCACGGCGGACGTCGCCGCCACGGTCGAGGAAGCCGTGCAGTCGGACATGTTCCGCAAGAGCTACGGCCAGGTCTTCGACGGCGGGCCCGAGTGGAACGCGCTGGACGTGCCGTCCGGCGACCGCTTCGCCTGGAACCCGGACTCGACCTACGTGCGGCAGGCGCCGTACTTCGACGGGATGCCCCAGACGCCCGACCCCGTCAGCGACATCGAGGGCGCGCGGGTGCTCGCGAAGCTCGGCGACAGCGTCACGACCGACCACATCTCGCCGGCCGGCGCGATCAAGAAGGACGGGCCCGCGGGCCGGTACCTGGAGGAGCACGGCGTCGCGCCGCGTGACTTCAACTCCTTCGGCTCGCGTCGCGGCAACCACGAGGTGATGATCCGCGGCACGTTCGCGAACATCCGCCTGCGCAACCAGCTCGCGGAGGGCACCGAGGGCGGCGTCACCCGCTACCTCGGCCCGGGCGGGGACCCGTCCGAGGTCCTGGCGATCGCCGACGCGGCGCTGAAGTACGCCGACCACGACATCCCGCTGGTCGTCCTGGGCGGCAAGGAGTACGGGTCCGGCTCGTCGCGCGACTGGGCGGCGAAGGGCACGAACCTGCTCGGTGTCCGCGCCGTGATCGCCGAGAGCTTCGAGCGCATCCACCGCTCGAACCTCGTCGGCATGGGCGTCCTGCCGCTGCAGTTCCCGGACGGTCAGTCGGCCGACGCCCTGGGGCTGACCGGCGAGGAGACGTTCTCCATCACGGGCTTCGCCGACGCGCTGAACGCCGGTGACCTGCCGAGGACCGTGAAGGTCACGACGGACACGGGCACCGAGTTCGACGCCCGGGTGCGGATCGACACGCCGAAGGAGGCGGACTACTTCCGTCACGGCGGCATCCTGCAGTACGTGCTGCGCCAGATCGCGGCGGCGTAGGCGACGGTCGGGGGGAGAGCGGCTCGGGCGCCTCGATAGGGTGGCCCGATGCCCATCCCCCCCGTCCTGCATCGACTGCTCACCGCTGCGGGCCCGTCCGGCTACGAGACGGCGCCGGCCGCCGTCTTCCGCGACGCGGTCGGCGAGTTCGCCGAGGTCTCCACCGACGTGATGGGGACCGTCCGGGGTCGTGTGGCCGGCACGGCGGGCGGCCGGACGCTCGCCATCGTCGGCCACATCGACGAGATCGGGCTCATCGTCACGCACATCGACGACGACGGCTTCCTGTTCTGCATCGGCGTCGGCGGGTGGGACCCGCCGAACCTCGTGGGCCAGCGGGTCGACGTGCTGACGAAGGACGGCGTCGTCGCCGGGGTCATCGGCAAGAAGCCGATCCACCTGCTCAAGGGCGACGCCCGCGACAAGCCGACCAAGCTCGAGGATCTGCACATCGACATCGGCGCCAAGGACGGGGACGAGGCCCGTGGCCGGGTCCGCATCGGCGACGTCGCCGTCATCTCGGGCGAGCCCGTCGAACTGCCCAACGACCGCGCGGTCTCCCGCTCGATGGACAACCGCCTGGGTTGCTTCGTCGCCTACGAGGCGGCCCGACTGGTCGCCGAGGCCGGCGGGGCGGCGGGCGACGTCGTGGCGGTCGCCGCCGTCCAGGAGGAGATCACCTTCGGGGGCGCCCGCACCACGGCCTACGCGCTGCAGCCCGACGCGGCCATCGTCGTCGACGTCACCTTCGCCACCGATCAGCCCGGCATCGACCTCAAGGAGCACGGCAAGCACGAGTTCGGGTCCGGGCCCGTCATCGAACGCGGCTCGGTCCTCAACCCGGCGATCTTCGAGGGGCTCCACGCCACCGCCGAGGAGAAGCAGATCCCCTTCACGATCAGCTCGTCGGCAGGCCGGACCGGCACCGACGCCGACGCCGTGCACTTCAGCCGGGCGGGGATCCCGTGCGGCCTCGTCGGCCTGCCGCTGCGGTACATGCACTCCCCGGTGGAGATGGTGCAGCTCGGCGACGTGCAGCACGCCGCTGAGCTCATCGCCGCCTACGCGCTCTCGCTCCCCGCCGACGCGTCGTTCGCGCGCTGACGCAGCACCGCGGCGCCGCGGCGCGCCGCGATGCCGGCGGCAAGGCCACCGAACAGCGACAGGTCGCCGATCACCAGGAAGGTGATCCCGATGATCGTCGCGCCGTCTCCGACGTCGGGCGGGGCCGCGGGACCGTGACCGGCGACGAGCGCCGCCGCTCCCATCGCGATCCACAGGAAGCACCACCACAGGCCCGCGAGGCCGAGCTTCGACCGGAACGGCGCGATCGCCATCCCGACGAAGGGGATCAGGGTGACCGCGAGCACGAGCGACACGATGTGTCCGCCGGTGCCCTCGGGACACGGAGCCGAGACGGTCGCTCCGCCGAGCGTCCCGCAGTTCCCGGTGCGCACCAGCTCGTACAGCGCGTCGGCAGCCATCACGACCGACCCGCCGATGAGCAGCAGCGCCACGGCGAGCCGAGCGATCCGCAGGCTCATGGGCCCGCCGGGTCGCTGGAACGCCGGACCTTCGTGCCGTCGACGCTCGCGTACCACCGGGCGTCCCGCGGCCGGACGCCGGCGACCTCGAGGAGCCACTCGGCCTGGGTGATGCGCCGTTCGAGCTCGGAGAAGCTCACCTGCACGCTCACGACGCTCGCGTCGGGGTCGCGGAGCCGGCTCAGCACGGCCCGGACGGCCGTCTCGGCACCGGTGATCAGGAGGCGGTCGGGCGGCAGGCCGGCGCTCTCGCTGCGACCGGCCTGTCGGGACGACACGGCGTAGGCGGCGTCGACGCGACGCACGCGCTGGCGGGCGGCGTCGTCGCGGGTGAAGAGCTCGAGGCCCGTCGGAGCGACGGTCAACTGGGTGACCACCTCGTCCGCCGCCAGGCCGCGCGTCGCCGCCGTGTAGGCGTGGTCCAGGTTGCGCGCGCGGAGGAACGAGCGGGAGTCCAGGTTCGTGATCTCGCCGCGCCGCGCCTGCTCGAGCGGGTCGTCGAGCTTGCCGCGCTCCTCGACCACGAGCGCGGCCGCCGTGCCTCCCAGGCTGATCGTGGCCAGCAGCAGCGCGATCAGTGAGCCCGGGACCCCGGTCCTCCGCGGCCCGCCGCCGGGGATGCCGGGGACGCGCGTGGCCGCGGATGAAGCGGTCCGGCTCTCGTCGACCTCACGGCCAAAGGCGTCGGTCCCCATTACGGAGCAACGATAAGTGCTCCTGGTCGCGCGCGCGAGCGGTACCCGGGCCGGCGACGGGGCCGGCGGGGGCGGACCTACTCCTGCTCGCCGTCGCCGCGAGCCAGCGTCCGCTCGGCCACGGCACGGAAGAAGTCCGCCCGGGTGACGACGCCGACCACGCGGCCATGGTCGGTGATCGGCACGAGGAGCACCCGATGGTGCAGGAACACCTCGGCCACCGCGGCGTCGGCCGCGTCGGTCGAGACGTCCACGTGCTCGGTGGTGAGGTGCTTCCCGACCGGGTCGACCAGGCAGCCGGCGCGGCGGTCGATCGTGTCGTCGAGCGAGTGGGTCACGAAGCCCGCGTACCCGATCTCACTCAGGTACCCCGGGAACAGGGCCCCGATGAACTCGCGCTCACCGAAGATCCCGCGCAGCCGGCCGTCCTGGTCGACGACCGGGACCGCGGGCAGGCCGGTGTCGACGAGCACGCGCAGGGCGTCGACGACGGGTTGGTCTCGGGTGACGGTGGGCGCCTGGCGCATCGTCGTCTCGATGATGGATCTCGGCATCGTGCGTGGTCCTCGCTTCTACAGGTACCTGAGGCTGATGTATCCGGTGGCGAGCAGCAGGGAGACGAACGTGACCGGTACCCCCAGCTTGAGGAACTCGAAGAACCGGATCCGGCGGCCGGACCGCTCCACCAGGCCGGCGGCGGCCACGTTCGCGGCGGCGGCGATCAGCGTCGCGTTGCCCCCGAAGCAGGCGCCCAGCGACAGCGCCCACCAGTACGCGTTGTCGTCGGACTCGTTGAGCTGCTCGACCACGGGGATCATCGCCGTGGTGAACGGGATGTTGTCGACGAGGCCGGAGGCGATCGCGCTGATCCAGGTGATCCCGAGCAGTTCGGCGGTGCGGTCGCCGTTGGTGATGTTCGCCACGCCGTCGGCCACCTCGCCGATCGCGCCGGTCTCCTCCAGCGCACCGACCATGATGAACAGGCCGACGAAGAAGAACAGCGTCGTCCACTCGACCTTCGCGAGGGTCTCCTCGAGGTTCTGGCGCGTGAGCAGCAGCATCAGCGCGGCGCCTGCGAGGGCCACCGTCGCCGGTTCGACGTGCAACGGCTTGTGGACGAAGAAGAAGACGATGGTCCCGAGCAGGACCGGCAGCAGCCGCTTGAGCTCCTCCGGGTTCTCGATGGCCTTGTCGGCATCGAGTTCCAGGACGCGTTCGCGCGCCGCGGGGTCGACCTGCAATCGCTTGCGGTACACCCTGTACAACAGCGCGGTCACGACGATGAACGTCACGATCACGATCGGCGCGAGGTTGGTGATGAACTCGGCGAAGCTGAGTCCCGTCGCCCCGGCGATGAGGATGTTCGGCGGGTCACCGATCAGGGTGGCCGTGCCGCCGATGTTCGACATGAAGATCTCGATGAGGATCAGCGGGATCGGGTCGATGTCGAGCGCGTCGGCCAGCAGGAACGTGATCGGCACCATCAGCAGGATGGTGGTCAGGTTGTCCAGGAACGCCGACAGGACGGCCGTCGCCCCGCCGAGCAGCAGCACGATCGCCAGCGGACGGCCCTTCGACGCCTGGCCCGCCCGGATCGCGAGATAGGTGTAGAGCCCGGTCGTCTCGGTGAGGCGGACGACGATCATCATCCCCACCAGCAGCCCGATCGTCGCCCAGTCGACGGCTTCGATCGCCTGCTCCTGATCGATCGTCTGCGTCAGGAGCATGACGACCGCGCCCGCCAGGGCCACCTTCGTGCGGTGCACCCACTCGGTCGCCACGAGGGCGAGGACGACGAGGAAGAGGATGATGGCGAGCGTCACGGGCGGCTCCGGAAGCGGGCAGGGAAGGTCGACGTGCCGACCAGTCTTCCCGGCTCACCGGGAAGGACCCTATCGACCGGTACCGTCCGGTGAGGTGCTGTTGCTCTTCGACATCGACGGGACGCTGCTGCTCCGGGCGTCCCGCGAGCACGCCGACGCGGTCCGCGCCGCGGTGCTCGAGGTCTTCGAGGTCTCGGTCGCGGACGTCCACGTCGAGACGGCCGGCCGCACCGACGCGGCGATCGCCCGTGACCTCGCGCTGGCGGCGGGCGTCCCCGGAGCCGTCGTGGACGAGGGATCGTCCGCGCTGATCGAGGCGGCGTGCCGTCACTACGACCGCCTGTGTCCCGACGACCTGACGTCGTTCGTCGCGCCCGGCGTCCCGGAGATGCTCGCGGCGCTCTCGGCCGAGGTCGACGTGATGACCACCCTGACCGGGAACTTCGCACCGATCGCGCGGCGCAAGCTGGCGGCCGCCGGGATCGGCCATCACTTCCACGACGGACAGGGCGCGTACGGCAGCGACCACGCCGACCGCAACGCGCTGCCGGCGATCGCCCGCGCGCGCGCCGGCCGGCGGGCGTGCGGCAGGGCCTACCCGCGCGAGCGCACCGTCGTCATCGGCGACACGCCGCTGGACATCGCGTGTGCCCGAGCCGACGGCGTGGCCGTGATCGCGATCGCCACGGGCCCCTTCGAGGCCCCCTCCCTCGCCGGCGCCGACGTCGTGGTCCACGCGGCCGACGAGCTGCCCGCCGCGATCCGCTCGCTGCGGGCCGCGGCGCCGCCGCAGCCGACGTGACGGAACCCGGGCCGATGGGGGCGCCCCGCTACCCTGTGGGCTCGTGACCGACGACCAGTCCACCGTCGCCGCCGCCGCGGAGCGCGTTCGCACTGCGGTCGTCGATCCACTGACGGAGTTCCTCCACGACGAGGCCGCCGGTGGTATCGCGCTGGCGATCGCGACGGTGGTCGCGCTCGTCTGGGCCAACAGCACGTTCTCGGACGAGTACCTCTCGCTGTGGGACACGAAGCTCACGCTCGGCATCGGCGCCGCAGTCATCTCGGAGGATCTGCGGCACTGGGTCAACGACGGCCTGATGGCGATGTTCTTCTTCATCGTCGGCCTGGAGATCAAGCGCGAGCTGGTCTGCGGTGAGCTGCAGGACCGGCGCTCGGCGGCGCTGCCGATCATGGCCGCGGCCGGCGGTGTCGCCGTTCCCGCCCTGATCTTCACCGCGATCACCCTCGGGACCGACAGCATCGACGGCTGGGCGATCCCCGCGGCCACCGACATCGCCTTCGCGATCGGCGTGCTGGCGCTGCTCGGCGATCGCATCTCCCCGGGCCTGAAGCTCTTCCTCCTGACGATCGCGATCGTCGACGACATCGTCGCGATCGTGATCATCGCGGTGTTCTACTCCAAGGGGCTGGCCCTCGGCTGGCTCGCGATCGCCGTCGCCGCGCTCCTCTCCGTGCTGGTGCTCCAGCGGCTGGGGGCCACCCGCCCGTGGCACTACATCCCGATCGCGCTCGTGGCCTGGGTGGCGACCCACGAGTCCGGGGTGCACGCGACGATCGCCGGCGTGGCGCTCGGCCTGCTGACGCCGACCGGCAAGATCGCGGGACGCCGGGTCCTCGAGGACCTGGAGCACCGGCTGCACCCGATCAGCGCGTTCGCGATCGTCCCCCTGTTCGCGCTGGCGAACGCCGGCGTCGACCTGGGCGGCGGCGCGATCGGCGACGCGGCATCGAGTCGCCTGGCCTGGGCGATCGTGGCCGGCCTGGTCCTCGGCAAGCTCATCGGCATCGCGGGCGCGACCTTCCTCGGCCTGCGCCTCGGGTGGGGCACCCTGCCCGATCAGGTGACCAAGGCGCAGGTGTGGGGCGTCGCGGCGCTCGGCGGGATCGGCTTCACCGTGTCGCTGTTCATCGCGGATCTCGCCTACGACGACGCGGCGCTGGTCGACACCGCCAAGATCGGGATCCTGGCCGGCTCGATCCTCAGCGGCCTCGTCGGCATCGCCATCCTGCGACGGCGGACGCCGGTGCCGGACGCGCCGCCGGAGCCGGACGCTCAGCCCGCTCCGGCGTAGTCCCCGGTCACCTGCCCGCTCAGTTGCGGGTGAGCTTCTTGTAGCCGATCCGGTGGGGGCGGTCGGCGGCGTCCCCGAGGCGCTCGCGGCGGTTCTCCTCGTAGGCGTCGAAGTTGCCCTCGAACCACACGACCTGCGAGTCGCCCTCGAACGCGAGCACGTGCGTGCAGATGCGGTCCAGGAAGAAGCGATCGTGCGAGATGATCACCGCGCAGCCGGGGAAGCCGACGAGCGCGTTCTCCAGCGCCTGCAGGGTCTCGTGATCGAGGTCGTTGGTCGGCTCGTCGAGCAGCAGCAGGTTGCCGCCGGACCGCAGCAGCTTCGCGAGGTGCACGCGGTTGCGCTGGCCGCCGGAGAGCGTGCCCACCTTCTGCTGCTGGTCGCTCTTGCGGAAGTTGAAGCCCGCCACGTACTGGCGTGAGGGCATCTCACGGCTGCCGACCTTGATGTAGTCGTAGCCGTCGGAGATCTCCTCCCAGAC
>NZ_JBFIGP010000177.1:0-7950 GCF_041602235.1 Paraconexibacter sp. | reverse complement strand
GTCACGACCGCCGTGACTGCCAGCGTGGTGGACGTCCGAGCCCGCCAGCGCACCGGCGCGGGCTTCTTCCCGGGGTCAGTCATCGCCGCGCTCGCTCGACTCGTACGCGTGCTCCTCGCCGGCCTCCGGGTGCTCGTCCTCGCGGTCCTCGGTCGAGCCGTGATCCTCGGTCGCATCGCGCTCCTGCGCCGAGTCGTGGTCCTCGGCCTCCTCGCGGCGGGCTGCGGACGGGGACCGCACCGCGGCGGGGGCAGGAGCAGTGGCAGCGATCCGCGCCGGTTGCACCACGCGCACCGCGGAGGCCTGCGCGACGGGGGCACCGCTTGGTGGCGTCGCGCTGCGCGTGGCGGTCGGCTTGACGTGCGTGGTGCGGTGGATCGTCTCGGTCCGCACCTCGACGACGGGCTTCGTGACCGCCGCCGGGGCGTCTGCGGCGGCGGTCTGCGCCGGTGCGGCCGCGACCGGGCCCGGCTGTGACGACAGGGCGACGGCGCCGAGCCCTCCGAGTGCGGCGAGCGTCGTGGCCGTGGCGATGATCCTGGGGCGACTGGGCATGTGGGACTCCGGTTTCGTCGTGGGTGCTCATCGATGATGGGCGGACCGGTGTGATGTCCCGGCGAGCGTCGGGTTAGGGCCAGGTAACGCGATACCGAAAGCGGTATGAACCTCCTATGTCGGGTGCTCCACGCCTGCTCGTCGTCGAGGACGAACCCTCCATCCTGCAGCCGCTGCTGCGCGCCCTGACCCGTGGCGGGTTCGAGCCGACGAGCGCCTGCACCGTCGCGGAGGCGACGAGCCTCGTCGACCGGCAGGAGTTCGACCTGGTCCTGCTCGACCTCGGTCTCCCGGACGGCGACGGACGCGACGTCGTCCGGCACCTGCACCGCACGACCGAGACGCCGGTGATCATGCTGACGGCCCGTGGCGCCGAGATCGACCGCATCGTCGGACTCGAGATCGGTGCCGACGACTACGTCGTCAAGCCCTTCAGCAGCGACGAGCTGATCGCTCGCATCCGCGCGGTCCTGCGCCGAACGGCCGGTAGCGCGAAGACACGGCGTCCGCTCGAGCCCCTGACCGTCGGCACCCTGACCGTCGACCCTGGCGCCCGCGTCGCCTCCGTCGACGGCGCGGCACTGGAGCTCACCCGTCGCGAGTTCGACCTGCTGTACGCCCTGGCCCGCCGCGCGGGAACGGTCGCGGGGCGAGAGGAGCTCTTCGACGAGGTGTGGGGCACGGGGTGGTTCGGCACGGGCAAGACGCTCGACGTACACGTCGCAGGCCTGCGACGCAAGCTGCCCGACGACGCACCGCCGATCACCACGCTGCGCGGCGTCGGCTACCGGCTCGACCTGGGAACCCCGGGATGACCCTGCGTTCGCGGCTGCTCCTGGCGATCGCCTATCCGCTCTTCGTGGCCATCGTCGCCCTCGCGGTGCCGCTGACGCTCAATCTCCACGACAGGGTCGAGGCCGAGGTGCGCGAGCAGGCCAGTGCGCAGGCATCCCTGCTGGCCGCCAGTGTTCCCGCGCTGGACAGCGCGGACGTGCAACGCCTGGTGCGTGACGAGGCCGCGCGGACGCGGGGCCGCGTGATCGTCGTCGACGCCCGCGGGCGCGTGATCGCCGACAGCTCCGGGGCCGCGGCCCGCGGCACGGACTTCAGCGGGCGACCCGAGATCGCGGCGGCGCTGCGCGGTCAGCGCGTGCAGGACGAGCGTCGCAGCAGCACGCTCGGCACGGAGTTGCTCGCCACCGCGGTGCCGGTGCTGGACGCCGGACAGCCGGACGGAGCCGTCCGTCTCACGCAGGACATGCGGGCGGTGGCGGACGCGACGCGGCGCGCCACGACGGGCATCGGGGCGGTCTCCGGCGTCGTCCTGCTCGTCGGCCTGCTCCTGGCCGCGCTGCTGGCGGGCCAGATCGCCCGTCCGACCCGCCGACTCCAGACCGCCGCGCGTCAGCTCGCCACGGGGGACCTCGACGCCCGTGCGCCGGTCGAGGGCGCAGCCGAGCAGCAGCAGGTCGCGCTGGCCTTCAACGACATGGCGGTGCGTCTCGGTCGGCTGCTGGAGGCCCAGCGGTCCTTCGTCGCCGACGCCTCGCACCAGCTCCGCACCCCCCTCACCGGCCTGCGCCTGCGGCTCGAGGAGCTGCGTCGCGCGGACCCCCGGACCGCCGCGGAGGACGCTGACGCGGCGCTTGCCGAGGTGGACCGTCTCTCGCGGACCGTGGACGAGTTGCTCGTTCTCTCCCAAGCAGGGGAACGGGACGCACCGAGCGAGGACCTGGCGCTTCACGAGACGCTCGCCGAGACCATCGACCGCTGGAACGCCCGCGCCCGGGCGCAGGGATCGGAGCTGGTCCTCGACGATGCCACGGATGTCCCGGCGGTCGTCCGCGTGCCCGCGGCCGACCTGGCACGGGCGCTCGACGTGCTCGTGGAGAACGCGCTCCTCTACGGCGGCCCGGGGGTCCGCGTGACGCTGCGGTCCTCGGCGGGTCGCGTCGAGGTGCTCGACGACGGGCCCGGTCCCGCGCCCGGTGAGGAAGAGGCGGTGTTCGAGCGGTTCCGCAGGGGTGCCGTCGGGCGGGCGGGCGGTGCGCGCACCCCCGGCACCGGGCTCGGGCTGCCGATCGCCCGCGAGCTGGCCCGACGCTGGGGCGGCGATGCGCGGCTCGAGCGGAGGACGGCGTCGGGTGGCGCCCGCGCGACCCTGGAGCTGCCGCTCCCGTGACGACCCCGACCACCCCCACCCCGTCCCCACCCCGGCGGTCCCGCTCCCGGACGATCCTGCTCGGGCTCGGACTCCTGCTGGTCGGCCTCGGGTTCGCGGCCGGCATGGCGGTGCTCACGACCCGCATCGCGAGTCCTCAGATCGGTCTCCGCGGCGCGCCGAGTGTGGGTACGGTCGCCCCCGCCCCGCGGTCCTCGCCGACCGTACGGACGTCAACGGGGAGCCCGACGACCGCGACGCGCGAGGGTCCGACCACGGAGCGCCCGGACCGCTCACCCGCGCCGACCGTGACGCCTGCGCCCGCCGCCACGACCCCGCCCGACGACGACGGCGACGCCCACGGCGGGTCCGAGGACGAGGCCGACGACGACTGATGGCGCGGCCTCAGCCGCGCAGCACGAAGGATCGCGACGTCAGCGCGTACCGGTTCGCGGTGACGACGAACCGGTAGGTCCCGGCGGCGGTCCCCTCGGGGACCATCCACTGCGCCGTGTAGCGACCGTCGTCGTCGACCTGCCAGCGCACGTCGATCCAGAGGTCGTCGGTGGTCCGCTTCCACTTCGTGCCCCGCCTGCGCTCGACCGTGATGAAGGGGGTGTCGAGCGGCTTGTCGAGGCCGCGCGTGCCGCCGGTCCAGCCGAACTCGACGAGCTGGGTCTCGCGCTGCCCGTCCCGGGGCTGCTCCACGATGGTGCCCCGCTCCGCACCCTTGCCGTAGGGCTTGGCGTCCGCCGTGACGCCGTTGCGGGGGTCGAACTCGTAGGCCTCCTGCGCGGGCTCGCCACGCACGAGGTGCTGCGACAACTCGGCCAGGTGATCGGTGAGGAGCACCGACTGGTTGGGGCCGTACATGGTCGAGCCGCCCTCGTAGTGCTGACGGTCGTACTCCTCCGGCGTGGTCAGGTACTGGAGGAACTCGTTGGTCAGCCCGGACACGATGACCCGGCGGACGTTGGCCGGTCGCACGGCCTCGAGGACCCGTGCGCGAACGCGCCGTCCGACCTCGACGGTCGGTTCGCCCGGCAGCGAAACGATCAGCCGGTCCCGCACGCGGATGGAGAACAGCGGTGCGGCGTTCGGATAGGTGGAGGTGCTCGCGCCGGGCACCGGGATCTTGTGCCCCTGGCTCTTGAACCCCGACTCGGTCGGGCTGCGGTGGCCCTCGAACGGCACGCCGGTGAGGTCGAACAGCGGGCCGCGGTTCTCCTCGCTGCCGGTGAGGAACGGCATGCCGGGGACCGGGGTGTCACCGACCGGCCCCTGCGAGGTCATCTGCCCGCAGAAGCAGACGCGGGTCCAGCGCACGTCGAGGGTCGGCCGGCGGGTCATGCGGCGGCCGGCCTGCCGCCAGGCACGCAGCATGGCCGCGGCCTCGCGGCGTCCCACGCGTTCGGCGATGACCGGGCCCTGGCCGTCGAGCCCGGCGGACTGGTCGCCCTCGTTGCCGTTGCCGTAGACGTTCACGACGCGGCGTGACGCCGGGACCCTGCCGATGCGGCGCACCTCGCGCTCGAAGACCCGTGTGGCCGCGCCGTGGTGGTCCTGGTTGTAGTACAGGTACGAGGCCGGGTTGACGGTGCCGTGGTTGGCGAACATCGACCATCCGCCCATCGGGATCGCGACGGTGCGACGGCAGCGCGTGCGGCGTCCGCGGCGGACGCACGGGCGCGAGCGCCGGACGAGCCGATCGACACGGAGGACGTTGACCTCCGGGTCGATGGTGTGGAGGCGGCCTTCGCTGTCCTGCTCGGGCCTGCCCTTCCCGGGCTCGAGGATCAGCCCGTGGTTGGCGAGATGCGCCTCGAGGCTGCGGTTCTTGGTGACGTCGGTGAGGCGGGCCTCGCCCCAGCCCACGCGCGCCGGTGCGAGCGTGCGATCGGCCTGCCGGATCGCCAGGGCGATGCGGTCGACCAGGAAGGTGTAGAGCTGACGATCCACAGGCCTGGGGTTGATGAACTCGGCGAACGTGTTCGGCCGGTCGATCGTCTCGATGCTCGGCGCCAGCGTGTTGAGCGTGGAGAAGTTCGCGTAGCCGGACGGCCCGCCGTGGGTGTGGGAGGCGGACACCATGACGTTGCGCTCCGAGTAGCCGAGATCGGCGTTGCGGTCCGCGGCCTCCTTGACCATCCCCCCGACGGCCGCGAAGAGGTCCACGGAGACGAGCGCGACCTTCCGGCCTCCGCGCTCGAGGACGATCGCGGTCGCGTTCAGCCGCGTGTGGACGCCACGTCCGCTGCGATCCGCGCGCACCCAGCCGCCGAACGGAATGCCCGTCGGCGGCGTGATGTCGGCCTGTCCGACGCCGGCCCGCACGTCGGGGGCACGGGCGGCGCCCGCGGGCTGGACGCCGGTCGCCAGGGCGAGCAGCGCGACCGCGAGCAGGGTGCTCGCGTGCATGACCATCCGGTGAGCCGTCATGGTGTTCCAGGCTAGACCGCCGAGCCATGGCTCGCGCTGACGGGCACCAGCGCAGGGCGTTCCCGCGGGAACGCCGATACTCCACTAGAGTTGTCGATCGTCCACCATGATTGACACTCCTGATCCCGCCCCATCTCCGTCTCCCGGCGACCTCGACGCCCTCGCGCGTCGGGTCGGGCGCGTCATCCACGCCCACCGCACGTCTCAGGGCCTCTCGCTGGGCGCCCTCGCGCGCGCCGCTGGGCTCTCGACGACGATCGTCTCCCGGATCGAGGGCGGGGCCGGCAACCCGTCGATGGAGACGCTCTGGCGGATCTCGCACGCGCTCGGCCTGCCGCTGGGCACGCTGCTGGCACCGGAGGGCGAGCCCGTCGTGCGGCGGATCGCGGCGCGGACCGGCGAGGCCATGCAGGCCGACTCCGGCATGACCGGCTGGCTCGTGCACGCCAAGTCCGATGCGCACCGCGCCGAGCTCTACGACATCGAGATGCCCGAGGGCGTCGATCAGACCAGCGTGGCCCATCTGCCCGGGGCCGAGGAGGTCGTCTTCTGCGTCATGGGCCGGGTCCTCGCGGGGCCGGTCGGCCAGGAGCAGGAGCTCGGGCCCGGCGACGCCGTGTGGTTCGCGGCGGACGTGCCGCACCGCTACGTGGCGTTGGCGCCGTCGCGGACCCTGAGCTGGGTGATCTACCCCCCACCGGCGATCACACCGTGAAGGCCTACTCCCAGCCGGTCGTCACCGGCGTGATCACGGCGGTCGTCGGCTTCGCCGGCGCCTTCACGATCGTCCTCGCCGGCCTCGAGGGGATCGGGGCCACCACGAGCCAAGCGGCCTCCGGACTGATGGTGCTGTGCCTCACCCAGGGCGTCGTCGCGATCTGGCTCGGTGTCCGCTACCGGATGCCGATCAGCATCGCGTGGTCGACGCCGGGCGCGGCGCTGCTCGCCACCGCCGGGCACGTCGAGGGGGGATACGCGGCAGTGCTCGGGGCGTTCGTGTTCACCGGCGCGCTGCTGGTCATCGCCGGCCTCTCCCGGCGGCTCGGTCGCTGGATCGCCGCGATCCCGGTCTCGCTCGCGAGCGCGATGCTCGCCGGCGTGCTGCTGCCGCTGTGCCTGGCGCCGGCCCGGGCGGCCGCCGACCTGCCCGGGCTCGCGCTCCCGGTCATCGCGGTCTGGCTGATCATGACCCGCGTGGCCCGCCGGTACGCGGTCCCCGCGGCGCTCGTCGCGACCGCGGCCGTCGTCCTGCTCGATCCCGGAGCCGGAGCCGCCGTCGGCGACGACCTGTTCCCGGGCCTGAGCTTCGTGACGCCGACCGTCGAGCCCCAGACGCTCGTCGGGATCGGCCTCCCGCTGTTCCTCGTGACGATGGCGTCCCAGAACATCCCCGGCATGGGGGTGCTGGCGTCGTTCGGCTACCGGCCCCATCTCCGTCCCGTGCTCACCACGACCGGCGCGGGGACGATCGTCGGCGCGCCGTTCGGCGGGCATGCGATCAACCTGGCCGCCATCACCGCGGCCCTCGCGGCAGGGCCCGACGCCGACCCCGACCCGTCGCGTCGCTGGGTCGCCTCGGTCACCGCGGGCGCGGTCTACGTGGTGATCGGGCTCGGGGCGGGCCTGGCCACCGCGCTGATCGCAGCCTGCCCGCCGCTGCTGGTGCAGGCGGTCGCCGGGCTGGCCCTGGTCGGGGCGCTCGCGGGAGCCCTCGCCACCGCCCTCGCGAGCGAGGACCACCGCGACGCGGCGATCGTCACCCTGGTCACCTGCGCCTCCGGCATCACCGCCTTCGGTGTCAGCTCCGCGTTCTGGGGTCTGCTCGCCGGCCTCGCGGTCCTCGGCCTGCGCCGGCTCCCCACGCGGGGGTGACGCTCACCCCCGCGGGTCAGGGACCACGACCTCCATGGTGGCGCCGTGGGTCCGCATCCACGCCTCCAGCGGCGCGGGGGCGAGCCCGGCGGCGTAGAGGAACCCCTGTCCGTACCGGATGCCGGCCGCCCGGACCACCTCTGCCTCGTGGACGGTCTCGATGCCCTTCGCGACCACGTCCAGGCCCAGGCTCCGCGCGAGGCCGGTGATGCCGCCGAGCAGACCGGGCTCGGGTGCGCCGGGAGCGATCTCCCGCACGAACGCGCTGTCGATCTTCACCGTGTCGATCGGGAGGTAGGGCAGATGATCGAGGGACAGACCACCGGTCCCGAAGTCGTCGAGCACGACCTTCGCGCCGCGTCCGCGCAGCTGCGTCAGGTCCTCGAGCGAGGCGCCGCGGTCGTCCCGGACGAGACCCTCGGTCACCTCCAGACGCACCAGTCCGGGCGCAAGCCCGGACCGCTCCAGCGCTCGTAGCACGCGAGTCGCGACGGGGTCCACCGTGGCGCGCGGGCGCGCGAGGTTGACGCCGACCGCCAGCGGGTGTGGCGAGAGGGCGTTCCACCGCACGGCCTGGTGGAAGGCCTCCGCCAGCATCCACTCCTCGATCCGTGCCATGACATCGTGCCGCTCGGCAACGGGGATGAAGCGCGCCGGAGGTTGTTCACCCAGGTCAGGGTGGTGCCAGCGCAGCAGCGCCTCGAAGCCTGCTACGGCGCTGGTGTGGAGATCCAGGATGGGCTGGTAGACGAGGGCGAACTGCCCGTCCGCGAGGGCCGCCGACAGGGCGTCGACGATCCCCGCCTCCTGCCTGCTCGAGGCCGCGACATCGGTCGAGAACGCCGCCACGCCGCCACCGTCCCGCTTGGCGGCGTACATCGCCGTGTCAGCCTGCCGGATCGCCTCCAGACCGCCGACGCCGC
>NZ_JBFIGP010000176.1:0-7954 GCF_041602235.1 Paraconexibacter sp. | reverse complement strand
GCTCGCCGCCCTGGAGCATCGGCTGCGGGCGCTGGTCCGCACCGCCGATCTCGTGGGCCGCACCGGCGCCGACGAGTACGCGCTGCTGCTGGTCGACACCGAGGCCGGGGCCGCCGTCGCGTGCGTGCAGCGGCTGCTCGACACGATGGCCGACGATCCGATCCCGGATCCCCGCTTCTCCGTCTCGGTCGGCCTCGCCCCCTACCGGCGGGCGCAGTCCGTCGAGCAGCTCCTGGCGGCAGCGGCCGACGGGCTCACGCGCGCCCGGGCGGCGGGCGGCGGGCGCGTCGCGCTGCGGTCCGAGGAGGACACGCCGGACGACGCCGCACGGCAGGACGTGCAGCTCGACGTCGCCGAGGCGCTCGCCGCCGCGCTCCACGAGCGTGACGAGTTCACCGGGGAGCACTCGCGGTCGGTCGTGACGATGAGCCGCGCGGTCGCAGAGGTCCTCGGGCTCTCGGCGACCGACGTGGATCGCGTCGGCGCCGCGGCGCTCCTGCACGACATCGGCAAGGTGGCGCTGCCGGATGCGATCCTCCGCAAGGACGGCGCCCTCGACGAGGACGAGTGGTCACGGGTGCGAGAGCTCCCGGTGATCGCCGAGCGCATCCTGCGCGCGATCCCCGGGCTCGCGGACGTCGCGCGGATCGTCCGACACGAGCACGAGCGCTTCGACGGCGAGGGCTACCCCGACGGCCTGCGCGGAGCGGACATCCCGATCGGCAGCCGGATCGTCCTCGTCTGCGACAGCTACCACGCCATGACCTCGGCGGGCCCCTACCGGCAGCGCATGAGTCACCCCGAAGCGGTCCGCGAGCTCGCGCGGTGCGCAGGCACCCAGTTCGACCCGCGGGTCACGGAGGCGCTCATCGGACACCTGCACCAGAGCCGGCAGCTCGGCCTGCTGCGCGCGGACGCCGAGCACGGCGTCCTGCTCCCGGTCGACTGACCGTCCCCGGCTCTCGGGCGCCATGCCGTAGCTTGCGTGCCGATGAGCGACGCGATCGACTGGGCCGCGACGGGCCTCCTGGAAGGCCTCGAGGGCGATGCGCGCGCCGAGCGGATCGATCTCCTGGACTGGCTGATCGGTCGCGGCTTCACGCTCGAGGAGCTCGAGGCCGTCGACACGCCGTGGCTGCTGCCGTTCCTCCCCGCGGAGCGCCTGGTCATGGACGGCCCCCCCACCCTGACCGGCCGCCAGCTCGCCGAGCGCGCCGGGGTGGAGCTCGAGATGCTGCAGGCGCTGCGGCGATCCCACGGTATGCCGATCCTCGACCCCGACGTCGTCGAGTTCTCCGAGCGGGAGGTGGAGGCGGCCCGCAGCCCCGCCCTGTTCCGCGCCCTGGGCCTCAGCGACGACCAGATCCTGGACGTCAGCCGGGTGCTCGGCCGGGGGCTGGCCCAGACGGCGCAGGTCATGCGCGCGACCGTGCTCGAACTGGCGCTCGAACCGGGTCTGGACGAGCGCCAGCTCGCCGAGCGCTACGAGGCGACGGTCGAGGCGATCCTGCCGTACGTCGGACCGCTGCTGGAGAACACGGTGCGGATGCACCTGCGGAACATGGTGCGTGCCGAGGCCGTCGACGACGAGGCCCGCCAGCTGGGGCGCCTGCCCGGCGAGCGCGTCGTCGGCGTCGCGTTCGCCGATCTCGTCGGCTTCACCCGCATGGGCGAGGAGGTCCCCGCCGAGGAGGTCGGTCGCGTGGCGGCGCGTCTGGAGGCGCTCGCCGCAGGGGTGGCGAACGCCCCGGTGCGTCTGGTGAAGACCATCGGCGACGCCGTCATGCTCACCTGCGACGACGTGCCGGCGCTCGGGGTCGCCTGCCTGGACCTCCTCGAGGCGGTGATCGAGGAGGGCGAGGACTTCCCGCAGCTGCGCGTCGGGATGGCCTACGGCCCCGCCGCCCACTACGGCGCGGACTGGTTCGGCGCGCCCGTCAACCTCGCGAGCCGGCTCACCTCGCTGGCCCGCACCGGGAGCGTCCTCGCGGCGCCCGCCGTCCGCGAGGCCGCCGGCGACGATCCGCGCCTGCGCTGGTCGTTCGCCGGGGAGCGCCGGGTCAAGGGCGTCTCGGCGCCCGTCAAGACGTTCCGGCTTCGACGCGCCGAAGCTGCCTGACGGCCGGGAAGGCGAGCAGCGAGAGCGCCAGCGGGACCGCGATGGCGCTCATGGCGAGCATCGTCTGCTGCAGGCCGACCAGGTCCGCGACCGGTCCGGCGATGGCCACGCCCAGGCCCGAGAGGCCGATGGAGAGGAAGAAGTCGTAGCTCGTCACCCGTGAGAGCGCCTGCTCGGGGACCCGCTCCTGCAAGGCGCTGTCCCAGATGGTGAAGAACAGCGCCACCCCGATACCGGTGATGCCCTCGAGCGCCGCGATGACCGGCAGGGACAGGCCGCTGCCGAGCACGGCGGCCTGCGCCGAGCCCACCGCGATGCCGACGGCCACGACGACCATCGGGCGCTGGGGTCGCCACCGCAGCGCGATGGCGCTCCCGATGAGGGAGCCGACCCCGAAGGTGGCGGAGATGACCGCCCACGCCCCCGCGCCGCCAAGCTCGCGCTCGGCGATGACGGGCCCGAGGACGAAGACGGCCGGGAGCACCACCACGGTGTAGACCGCGAACCCCGAGAGCCCCAGCCCGATCCACTGGCGTGAGCGGACCTCGTGCCAGCCCTCGCGAAGCCCGGCCAGCAGGGACGGGACCATCTCGTGCTCGCGCATCAGGCGCCGGACCGGGTCCGGCCGGACCCCGGCCAGGCAGACGGCGCTCACCGCGAAGGTCCCGGCGTCGACCGCGAGCGCGCCACCGGGACCGAGCAGCGCGACCAGCACCCCGGCGAGCGCCGGTCCGCCGATCATCGCGCTGCTGCTCACCATGCCGCGCAGCGCGTTGGCCTCCTGCAGCCGGGGGCCCGCCACCAACTGCGGCAGCATCCCCTGCGTCGCGGGCATGAAGAACGCGTCCGCGCTGCCGAAGCAGACCATGAGCACGACGAGGTGCCAGACCTCCGCCGACCCGCTCAGCAGGAGTACCGCGGCGATCACCTGCGTCACCATCCGGACCACGTCGCTCGTCAGGACGATGCGGCGCCGGTCCGCGCGGTCGGCGATCACCCCGGCGAAGAGCGCCAGCAGCGCGAAGGGCACCGTCTGCGCGGCGACGACCGCCGCCACGCTGCCGGCCGAGTTCGACACCGAGAGGACGGCGAACGGCATCGCCACGAACGTGATCCGGTCGCCGACGAGCGATGTCGCCGCGCCGAGGAAGTACCGGCGGAACCGCGCGTCCTCGCGCAGGAGCGAGCGCCGGCGCCCCCGCGGGTCAGCCGGCGAGCCGCTCGAGGACGTCGGCATCCACGTCGAAGTTCGCGTGCACCTCGCCGACATCGTCGTTGTCGTCGAGGACGTCGATGAGCCGCATCAGCTTGGCCGCGGTGTCCTCGTCGATCTCGATGCGCGTCTTGGGGCGGTACGTGACCTCGGCGCTCTGCAGCTCGATCCCGGCCTCCTCGAGGGCTGCGCGCACGGGCGTGAGCGACGAGGGCTCGGTGAGGACCTCGAGGACGTCGTCGTCCGTCGCGATGTCCTCGGCGCCGGCGTCGATCGCGATCATCAGGTCGTCCTCGGAGTACTGCTCGCCGTCGACGACGATCACGCCCTGCTTGTCGAACAGGTACGCCACGGAGCCGGGTTCACCGAGCGACCCGCCGTGCTTGGAGAGCATGTGGCGCACCTCCGAGCCGGTCCGGTTGCGGTTGTCGGTCAGGGCCTCGATGAGCAGGGCCACGCCGCCCGGACCGTACCCCTCGTAGAGCACGTCCTCGTAGCTGGCCGCGTCCGCGCCCTCGCCGGTGCCACGCTGGATCGCCCGCTCGATGTTGTCCTTGGGCATCGAGGCGTCCTTGGCCTTCTGGATCGCCAGCGCCAGCGCGGGGTTGCCGTCCGGGTCGCCGCCCCCGGCCTTGGCGGCCACCGTGATGTGACGCGCGAGCTTGGTGAAGAGCTTGCCCCGGCGCGCGTCGACGATCGCCTTCTTGTGCTTGATCCCCGCCCATTTCGAATGTCCGGCCATGCCGGGAGCGTAGAGCCTGGACGACCCCGAGGGGCGTGACGCACCCCTCCCCGGATCGCTCGCTCGGCAGGCCGCGAGGCGGCTACGCGGCGGCGAACAGGATCGTCTCCGGCGTCCCCGGCGCGCCCTGCCCGAGGAAGAACCGGTAGCCGAGACCGAGATCGTCGATCGCGGCCGGCAGGTCGATGAAGTGCATCGGGTCGTGGTACAGCGCGATCGCGAGCTTCGGGCGGTCACGTCGCAGCGTCTGCTCCATCCCTCGGAGCGCCTGCGGCTCCGCCCCCTCGATGTCGAGCTTGACGAAGCCGAGACGCTCGATGCCCAGGTCGGCGACGAGCGCGTCGACCGTGCGCGTCTCGACGGCGGTCCCGGACGCGTCGCCGCTGCCGAGCACCGACGCCTGACCGGCCTCGGAGAAGTGCAGCGTCTCGCCGCTGCGGTCCCACAGGGCGAAGGGCACGACCTCGATGACGTCGGGCAGGTCCGGGTTCGCCGCCGTGTTCGCCGCGATGACCTCGGCGTTCACCGGAGAGATCTCCAGGGAGATGACGCGTCCGGTGGCCCCGACCGCGTCCGCGAAGTACAGCGCCGTGTCCCCCCACCCCGCGCCGCCGTCGAGCACGACGTCGCCCGGCTCGGCGTGCACCTCGGGGTGGTGGTACTGGCCGAGCGCGTAGACACTCGCCAGTTCGGGCTCCGCCGAGCAGATCGTGATCGCCGCACCGCCGGGACCGGTGACCCGGTAGCGCGACAACCGCGGCGTGTGCGGGTCCGGGACGACGGCGACGTCGCGTTCCACGACCTCGAGACCGGCGCGTGCGCGTGCGTAGTCGGTGAACGCCACCGGGGAGCGGACGTGCTGGCTGCCGAGCACGCGGAACAGGAACAGCTCCACGAGGAGGTCCCGCGACGCCTGGTCCTGCAGCAGGGCGTAGGTGCGCTCCAGCCCCGGCAGCCCGGCGGCGACGTTCGCCAGGCGCGAGGCCGCGCTGTCGAGCTCGAAGCGCCGGCGTCCCCACCCCCGGCGTGCGGCGGCGCGGGGCAGGGCCGAGGCCAGCCGCGCCTGCGCACGACGCGGTGCGGAGACGGCGAGCAGGGCGGCGTCGGTGACGTCGTGATCGTGATCGTGCACCGCCTCGAGCAGGCGGCGGAAGAACTGGGACGCGAACGTGGCGGGTGGCATGCGGACCGGCAGGCTAACCGCGGACGCGGCGCCGCAGCCGCGACCAGCGTCCGTCGGGGGTCCCCACCGGCGCCGCACGGGCGCGGCACTCCTCGACGAGCCCGAACAGCCAGGCGTCGAACTCCTCCACGCCCAGCACCGCCTGCTCGCGGAACGCGAACCCCTCCTCCCACCACAGCTGCAGCACGAGCTCCTCCGGCGTCAGGCCCTCCGTGCTCCCCTCCGGCAGATGGCGGCCCTCCTCGACGAGCAGGTGCGGCTTCATGGTGAAGCGCAGTCCCTCACCCTCGAGCTCGGTGATCCAGTGGTGGTGGCTCCAGCCGACCCAGGGACCGTGGAGTCCGAACGTCAGTTCCTGGATCGGGGCGGGGACCTCGACGTACCCGGCCTTCGCCACCCGGCACAGCTCCTCGCAGACCCGCAGGGGATCACGGACGTCCTCCAGCGTGTGCGAGCAGACCGCGAAGTCGAACTGCTTGTCGGCGAACGGCCACGGCGCCGCACCGCAGATGTCGCGCTGGACCCAGGTGTCCGCTCCGAAGCGCTCCTGCGCCGGGTCGGGCCGGTGCACGTAGAGGCCGCGCGTCTCGTAGGGCAAGAGATCGATCACCCAGTCCGCCCGCGACATCGGGGCGGCCCACCCGCCGACATCGAGGATCAGATGGTCCTGAGGGAGCCCGTCGATGCGGGCGGCTGCGGACGCGAGCACGGCGTCGCAGCCTAGTCGGTGAGCTCGCGGTACAGCGCCGCGTAGGCCTCGGCGCAGGCGGCTGCCGAGAGCTCCTCGGCCCGCGCCCGGCACCGTGCGGAGGTCGCGGGGTCCGCCGCGAGGTCCAGCGCCGTGCCCAGTGCGGCGGCGAGGTCTCGCGGATCGTCGCCGTCGAACAGGGCACCGATGCCCGCGCGGTCGACCACTTCCGGGATCGCGCCCGCCCGGGACCCGACCACCGGCGTCCCGCTCGCGAGCGCCTCGGCGAGCACGAGGCCGAACGCCTCACCGACCGAGGGCAGCGCCGCGACCCACGCCTCGCGGTTCGCCGCGGCCAGGACCGAGCGGTCGTCGAGGTCGCGTTCCTCCACCCCGTCCGGGAGGCGCCCGGCGAGCGGTGTCCCGCGCACGCGGGAGAGCACCAGGCGCGCGCCGGGGTGCTCGCGGCGCAGGAGCGCGAACGCCTCGACCAGGAGCCCGACGCGCTTGCGGGGCTGGGTGTGATCGGCCGAGCAGAGGATCGTCGGCGCGGGGGCGCGAGCCGTGGAGTCGGGGTGGAAGACACCCACGTCCACGCCAGGGGCGATCACCCGCGCCTGCACCCCGAGCCAGCGCCGGAACCCGTCGGCGGCCGTTCGGCTGAGGGCGACGACGGCGTCCGCGTCCCGTGCGGTCCGCAGCACGATCTCCTTGCGCCAGCGGCGGTTGGCGAGCGCGGTGCGGTGCGGGATGCCCATGTAGGACAGCACCACCGGCGCGCCGTCGTGGCGGTCGCGCACCCGCAGCGCCGCCAGGGCGTCCGTCGGGTACAAGGCGTGGGCGATGTCGGGGCGCTCGCGGCGAAGCTCCAGAGCCAGCGCCGGCAGGTGCGCGAGGTGCTCCTCGTAGAGCCGGCGCCGCAACCGGTCCTCCACCGGCAGGCGTCGCACGCGGACGACCCGCAGGCCGTCCTCGACGGTGCTGGAGCGGCGCCCCCGGTGGGACGTGATCAGCGTGACCTGCTCACCCCGGGCGGTCAGCCCGTCCGCGAGCTCCCGGGCGAAGCGCTCCGAGCCACGACGCACCTCGGGCCAGAACACCGGATTGAGCAGTGCGACGCGCACTAGAGGAGCAGGGTCCGGTACCGCACGCTTCCCCGCGCGAGCGCGGTCATCTCCGCGGCGTCCAGCAGGAAGCGGCCGGGGAGCTCGCTGATCGCGCGTGCCACCCCGCGCGGCGAGGACCCGTAGCGGGGTGCGGCCGCCAGTGCCCACGGGACGGTCGCGCCCAGGCCGGCGAGGACCCGGTCGCCCCGTCTCGCCCGCACGGCGAGCAGAGCGGCGAGGAGTCCTGCCGCGGCCAGCGGCAGCCGGGCGTGCGCCGGCTTCCAGCAGGTCCCGAACCCCGGCAGGCCGTCCCGCACCTCCGGATGCTCCCGCACCACGAAGGGCAGGTGCTCCCAGCGCTGGACCTCGCGCATCCGCGCGAGCAGCGTGGCGGGTTCGACGCAGTGGTAGGTCAGGACGTCCGGGGCGGCCTCGTAGGGCGTCCCGAGCGCCTGCGCGCGCAACGCGAGGTCGGTGTCCTCGCCGGCCGCCAGCGGGAGGGCCTCGTCGAAGCCGTCGGTCGCCTCCAGCACGGCGCGCGGGTACAGGATGTTGCAGGTCTGCGCCCACGGGACCAGGGGCTCGACCTCCTGGCTGCGAGCGTGCGGGACACGGTGCTTGACCGCGAGTTCGTCCGGATCCACCGTGGTGCGGCCCTGCAGGATCGCCCCCGGTCGCCGGAGTGCCGCCGCCAGGGCGTTCGCGACCCAGTCGCGCGGTGGACGGCAGTCGTCGTCGGTGAACAGGACGGTGTCGGCCCGTGCCGCCCGCCACGCGGCGTTGCGCTTGACGGCCGGTCCTGGTCCGGGGTCGAACCGCAGGTGACGCAGCACTCCCGCCGCCGCGAGCGGGTGGGTCCGCAGCAGGTCCTCCGTCTCCGGTCCGGCGGAGTCGTGGGCGACG
>NZ_JBFIGP010000175.1:0-8034 GCF_041602235.1 Paraconexibacter sp. | reverse complement strand
TGCAGCCTCCCTGTTCCGCGTCACGCCGGCACCCGACCCGCCGCGTGCCCACGTACGCGTCCGCCTGCGGCGGTGATGTCCCGGAACCATGAACCGAGGAGCCACATGAACACCCCTGCACCGGAGTTGTCCGTCGACGAGCTCGAGATCCGCATGCCGCGCAGTGAAGCGCGCGCGGAGGGTCTCGATCAGGACGAGGAATGGTGCGAGGTGATCGGGGGCGACGGTTCGGTCCAGCAGATCAGGTTCCACGACTACGACAAGATCTTCTCGGTGCGCGGCCTGTACGAGCGCCTCTTCTACGAGGAGCTCGAGTGCTGCTCGCCGACCGTGGTGCGCGACCTGCTGCAGGAGCAGCTCACCCTGGACGGCACGGCGGCTTCGGCGATGCGCGTGTTGGACCTCGGCGCCGGGAACGGCATGGTCGGTGAGGAGCTGCAGCAGATGGGGGCGACGAAGATCGTCGGCATCGACATCCTGCCGGAGGCCCGTCAGGCGACCGAGCGCGACCGCCCTGAGGTCTACGACGAGTACCTGGTCTGCGACCTCACCGATCCGAGCCCCGCGGATGACGTCACGCTCCGTGGCGTCGGTGCGAACTGCCTGACCACGGTCGCCGCGCTGGGCTTCGGGGACATCCCCCCGCGGGCGTTCGCGAACGCGTTCGACTACCTCGAGTCCGACGCCTGGCTCGCGATGACGATCAAGGACGACTTCCTCACCGACGAGGATCCGTCGGGCTTCAGCCGCCTGATCGCGCGGATGAGCGACGAGGGTGTGCTCGAGGTCTCCGCCGAGACCCGGTACCAGCACCGTCTCGCGGTCAGTGGCGACCCGCTGCACTACCACGCCTACGTCGCGCGCAAGCGGGCGGAGATCGTGCCGGAGTGGCTCGACGAGCTGGACGCCGCGGCCGCCTGAGGCGCGCTGCGCTTCCTGCAGGACCTGCGCGGGCCCGTCGAGCGGATGCTCTGGCGGGCCCGACGCGTTGTTGTGGGGGTCAGTGGCCGTGCGCGGCTCGTCCGTGACCGTGGTCGCCGAGGTGCAAGCGGTCCATCAGTGACGGGACGAGCATCAGGGCGGCGAAGCCGACGACCGTGTAGACGATGTCGGTGAACGTGCCGGTGCCGAAGATCTCGGCGAGCACGTTGGTGTCGAAGACGCCGACCATCGCCCAGTTGAGCGCGCCGGCGAGAACGAGGCCGAGCCAGAGCGGCTCGAGCTTCGCGAGGGACTGCATCATCGCGATTCCTCCTTGAAGGACACGACGGGATGGATATGAGGGTCCGTCGAGGCCGGGTCGACCGCGGTTGCTCGTGCGGATCCGCACTAGGTACACCCACGGGTGGCGCAGGTGACTCGTACACCCGTCGAGACCTGCGTGCACCCCCCGGCCGCGGTGGCACACGCCCCCGCCCCGCACCGGCCCCCGCCCCACCGGGCGGGACCGCTCAGAACAGGCCGAGACCCGACCCGGCCTCGCCGACCAGGTCGAAGAGCGGGCCGGGCACGATGCCGAGCACCAGGGTCGCGGCGCCGAAGAGCGCGGCGACGAGGATGACCTCCCAGTGGCGCTCGGCGCCCGGGCGGAACTCCGACGGTCCGTCCTGGGAGGCGCCGGCCAGGGCCGGGGTGCCCGCGGAGGGGGCGACGGCGGCCGCGGGGGCGTCGTTGCTCCACACGGTGGTGACGACGCGCAGGTAGTACCGCAGGGAGATCATCGACCCGACGACGATGACGATGCCCAGCCAGGCGTAGTCGCCGTCCACGGCAGCATCGATCAGATAGAACTTGCCGATGAACCCGGCGGTCGCCGGGACGCCGGCGAGGCCGAGCATGGCGAGCGTCATCGGCCAGGCCAGCAGCGGGCGGTCGCGGCCGATCCCGCGCATCGCCTCGAGGTCATCGCCGAGACCGGTCTCCCGCTCGCGGGCGACGATCACGGCGAAGGCCGCCATGTTCATGACCAGGTAGACGGCGAGGTAGAAGACGGTGGCCCGCACGCCGAGCTGCGAGGCGACGACGACGCCCGCGAGCAGGTACCCGGCCTGCGCGACCGACGAGTAGGCCAGCAGGCGCTTCAGCGAGGACTGCCCGAGCGCGCCGACGTTGCCGACGATGATGGTCACCGTGGCGAGCAGCGCGAGGAACGGCGCCCAGGTCGCGCTCGAGCCGATCAGGGCGACGTCGAACAGCCGCAGGAAGACGCCGAAGGCGGCCGCCTTGGTCGCCACCGCCATGAACGCGGTGACCGGCGTGGGGGCGCCCTCGTAGACGTCGGGGGTCCACTGGTGGAACGGCGCGATCGAGCACTTGAACGCCAGGCCCACGACGGTCAGCGCGATGCCGCCGAGCAGGAGGCTGTCGTCGGCCAGGCCCTCGGCGTCCGCGGCCGCCGCGATCCCGGCGAAGTCCGTGGCACCCGTCGCCCCGTAGATCAGCGCGAGGCCGTACAGCAGGACCGCGGAGCCCGCGGACCCGATGATCAGGTACTTCAGCCCCGACTCCAGCGCGGTGGCCCGGCGCATCTCGGTGGCGCACAGGACGTAGAGGGGGATCGACAGCAGCTCGAGGCCGATGAACAGCGTGACGAGGTTCTGGGCGCCGACGAGGACGAGCATGCCCGCGGCCGACGTGAGCAGGAGGGCGTGGTACTCGCCGTGGGCGCTCTCCCGCGGCGCGACCGCCCGCCAGGACAGCAGGATCGCCGCGGCGGTCGTGGCCAGGATGATCAGGTTGAGGTTCTGTGACAGGGCGTCGACCCGCAGCGCCCCGCTGATCAGGTCGGTGCGGGTGTCCCACTGCCAGATCGTCAGTCCGATCGCGGCGCCGACGGCGGCCAGCGAGAGGAACGGGACCAGCTGCTCCCGCGCGAAGCGGGCGCGGAACAGGCCGAGCATGAGCACGACCACCGCGCCGCCGAGCAGCGCGAGGAACGGGGACAGGGCGGCCCAGTCGAAATCGGGGGCCTTGGCGGCCGCGAGGACGGTCGTCACGGTGTGGGCTCCTGGGCGGGGCTGACGGGCTGACCCGTGCTCGGATCGATCGGCTGACCCGTGTTCGGGTCGACCGGCTGCCCGGTGTTCGGGTCGATCACGATCTGGCCGCTGCCGCCGGACTGCGGGCGCGGCGCGTTGGCGGCCTGGGTCGGATCCTCGGCGCCTTCTCCCGACGCCGACTGCTTGGCGAACTCGTCCGCGTCGGAGCGCTCGAAGGCGGTGGCGACCGCGCCGGTCACGTCCTTCTCGCCCTTCTGGAGCGCGAGCTGCGGGTAGAAGGCCAGGGCGACGATCGCGAGGATGAGCGGCACGAGGACGAGGCCGTCCCGCACGGTCATCTCGCGGGAGTCGGTGTCGGCGCCCGTGCGGTTGTGCATCACGCGGATGAACAGGCGCAGCGAGTACACGCTGGCGAGCGCCACGCCGGCGAAGGCGATGCACGCGATCACGAGCTTGGCCTTGAAGACGCCGAGCAGGATGAAGAACTCGCCCACGAAGTTGGCGGACCCGGGCATCGCGAGGTTGGCGAGCGCGACGATCAGGAAGACGGTCGCCATCACCGGTGCGCGGAACGCGAGCCCGCCCATGTCGCGTATGTCCTCCGAGCCGCCGGCCCGCTCGGAGGCGAGCGCGACGAGGAAGAACGCCGGCGCGACCACGAGCCCGTGGTTGACCGACTGCAGGATCGCGCCCTGCGCGCCCTGCGGGTTCAGCGCGAAGACACCGAGCAGGATGAAGCCGAGCTGGGCCAGCGACGAGTATCCGAGGATCAGCCGCGTGTCGGTCGTGGTGAACGCCAGCGCCGAGCCGTAGAGGATCGAGGCGAGCGCGATGAGCAGCATCAGCGTCTGGAAGTTGACGGCCGCGTCGGGGAACAGCGGCGTCACGATCCGCAGGAAGCCGTAGGCGGCGACCTTCGACAGGACGCCGGAGAACACGGCCAGCACGGGCAGGGGCATCGCGCGGTACCCGTCCGGCATCCAGCCGTGCACGGGGAACGCGGGCATCTTCACGAGGAAGGCCGCGGCGAAGCAGAGGAAGATCCAGTTCTGCGTGCCCTCGCCGAGCTGGGTCTGGGCGAGGTCGCTCAGCACGAACGTCAGCTCGCCGCCCGCGGCGTCCTTGGAGAGCACGGCGGTCGCGATCGCCGCGACGAGCATCAGCAGCGACCCGACCAGCGTGTAGATGACGAGCTTCATCACCGCTGGGATGCGGTTCTCCGCCGTCGACCATCCCGCGGTCAGGAAGAAGAACGGGATGAGCATGAGGTCGAAGAACGCGACGAAGAGCGCGAGGTCCTGCGCCATGAGGGCGCCGAGGACGGCGCTCTGGCCGATGCCCATGTGCAGCCAGTAGTGCTGCTCCCGCTCGATCGGCTTGCGCATCGACCACAGCACGGCGGCGAGGAACAGCACCGTCGTGAGCAGGACCAGGAACAGGTTCAGCCCGTCGAGGCCGAGCTTGTAGTGGATCCCCAGCTCGGAGATCCAGGTCCGGTCGGTGACGTACTGCAGGCCGCCCTGGTCGCGGTCGTAGTCGACGACCGCGGTGATCGCGTAGCCCAGCGCGCCCAGCGCGCCGAGCGCGGCCAGGAGGCGGGCGGCCTTCCCCGGGAGGAAGAGGCCCAGGACGCCGAGAGCGGCCGGCAGCCAGAGGAAGATCGAGAGGTGAAGGGTCACGAGATCACGACTGCACGAGGAAGTAGAAGACGGTGGCGGCGACGCCCGCGAACAGCAGCGCGGCGTAGGCCCGCAGGAAGCCGGACTGGAGCGCGCGCACCGTGGCCGAGCCGACGCGCACGAGGCCCGTCGGACCACCGATCAGCGCGGCCCCGACGACGAGGCGCTCGAACGTCTGCTGGCCGAAGCGGCCGAACCAGGCGAACGGGCGGACGATCACGAGGTCGATCAGCTCGTCGAAGTACCACTTGTTCACGAACAGGCGGTGCAGGAAGGAGAAGCGGGCCTGGATGCGCGCCGGCACCTCGGGGGTCTGCACCCAGAGGCGGTAGGCGATGGCGATGCCGACCATGGCCAGGACGGTGCCGAGCGCGAGGCCGAACACCATGAGGCCCGTGTTGTCCGAGGCCTGCGCGATCGCGCTCTCCTCGAAGGACGGCTCGAGGAAGGAGTCGAGCGCGTGCGTGACCTCGGGGATCTGCACCACGCCGCCGACGACCGCCAGCACCGCGAGCCCGCCCATCGCGACCTTCATCGGCGCGTTGCGCTCGGCGATGTGGTGCTCGGAGCCCGGGAAGCCGACGTCGGTGTCCTCGACCTCGCCGTTGGCGGGGTTGGTGTGCACCTCGGCGTGGTGCAGGTGGCCGGCCTCGAGCTCCTTGGCCTCGGGGCAGGGCTCGCCCCAGAAGGCGCGGAAGATCATCCGCCACGTGTAGATCGCGGTGAGGATCGCGCCGACGTAGCCGGCGACGTACAGCGCCCAGTACCAGCCGCCGCGGTCACCCAGGATCAGCAGGATCTCGTCCTTGGAGAAGAACCCGGAGAACGGCGGGACACCGGCCAGCGCGAGGCCACCGACCACGAAGCAGCCGAACGTGAACGGCATCGCCTTGCGGAAGCCGCCCATCTTGTCGAGGTCCTGCTGGCCGGCCATCGCTCCGATGACGGAACCCGCAGCCATGAAGAGCAGCGCCTTGAAGAAGGCGTGCGTCATGAGGTGGAACAGCCCGGCCACGTAGGCGCCACCGCCCACGGCCATGATCATGTAGCCGATCTGCGACATCGTCGAGTACGCGATGACGCGCTTGAGGTCGGTGACGACCAGGCCGATCGTGCCGGCCACGAGGAGCGTGACCGCGCCCGTGATGGCCGCGACGTCGGCAGCGGCCGGCGCCTGCTCGAACAGCGGGTGCATGCGGGCGATCAGGTAGACGCCGGCGGTGACCATCGTCGCGGCGTGGATCAGCGAGGAGACGGGCGTGGGGCCCTCCATCGCGTCCGGGAGCCAGGTGTGGAACGGCACCTGGGCGGACTTCGCGAACGCGCCGACGAGCAGCAGGATCAGGCCGGCGGTGAGGTCCCCGTTGCCCTCGGTGGCGAACTCCTCCGCGCCCTCGAAGGTCTTGAGGAAGTCGAGCGTCCCGGTGTGCTTGAAGATGAAGTACGTGCCCAGGACGAGGCCGATGTCGCCGACGACGTTGATGACGAACGCCTTGACGCCTGCGGTCGTCGCCGTCGTGCGGCGGTACCAGTAGCTGATCAGCAGGTAGGACGCGGCGCCCACGAAGGCCCAGCCGACGATCAGCAGCAGGAAGTTGCCGGCCAGGACCAGCAGCAGCATCGAGAAGACGAAGAAGTTCAGGTACGAGAAGAAGCGCGCGTACCCCTTGTCGCTCCACATGTAGGAGAGCGAGTAGAGGTGGATCAGCGTCGAGACGCCGGTGACCACCAGGCACATCAGCAGCGACAGCGGGTCCACCAGGATGGACATCTCGGCGTCGACGCCGACCGTGCTCGCGTAGTCGTAGAGCACGCTGGTGATCTGGCGCAGCTCGTGCGGCTCGTCCTGGAGCTGGAAGAAGGCCCCCAGCGCGGCGAGGAACGCGAGGCCGATGGCCGTCGTGCCGATGATGCCGGCCGCGCGGCCCGGAAGCACGCGGTGACCGAGCCCGATGAGGATCGACCCCACGAGGGGGAAGAGCAGGATCAGCCAGCCGTAGTCCGTGACGTTCATGCGAAGGTGGTCCCGTTGATCAGCCTTGGAGCTCGCGCAACTCGTCGACGTCGATCGGCAGCTGGCGGCGGTACATCGCCACGATGACGCCGAGGCCGATGCACACCTCGCAGGCGGCGACGACCATCACGATGATCGCGAAGATCTGACCGTCGCCGTTGCCGTGCATCCGGCTGAAGGCGATGAGCGCGAGGTTCGCGGCGTTGAGCATCAGCTCGAGGCAGAGGAGGATGACGAGCGGGTTGCGGCGGACGAGGACGCCGCCCGCGCCGATCGAGAAGATCAGCGCGCTCACCGCGAGGTACCAGCCGATGGCCATGGTCAGTCCTCCTCGCGGTCGGCGTCGGCCGGATGGGAGGCGCTGGGCGTGCCGCTCATGACGGTCGCGACGCCCCCGGCGTCGCCGGTGTGACGGCCCACGCCCTCGGCCATGGTCCCGGTGCCCTTGGGGCGCGGCTTGATCAGGTCCATCGGGGTGATGACCCCCGGGTCCTCGCCGAGCCCGCCGCGGCGGCGGGCCAGGGTGACGGCGCCGACGGCCGCGATCAGCAGCAGGAACGAGGCGAGCTCGAACGCGATGAGGAAGCGGGTCAGCAGCAGCTCGCCGATCTGCTCGGGTGAGCCGAAGCCGGGTTCGTAGGGGGCGCCGTCGGAGTCGATCGCCTTGAGCCCGGAGCCGAGCACCGCGATCGTCAACTCGATGAAGAGCAGCAGCGAGAAGCCGATGCTCGCCGCGCGCATCCCGGGGCCGGTCTGCGCGCCGAGGCGTTCCTGCGTGCCGCCCACGTAGGCGACGACGAACACGTAGAGCACCATCACGGCGCCCGCGTAGACGATGACCTGCGCGGCGGCGACGAACTCGGCGCGCAGCAGCAGGAACAGCGCGGCGAGCGAGAGCAGGTGGAACACGAGCGCCAGGACGCTGTAGAACGGGTTGCGCAATCCGACCGTGCCGATCGCGCCCGCGATGGCGCCGACAGCGGCGATGAAGAAGAGCACCTCGGCCATGCCGTGCAGGAATCTACTGGTCTGCGCGGTCCCGCGTGGCTCGGTGCGCGCCGAGTCGCCGTCAGCTGTTGCGCGTGTCACAAAGTCCGCACGATCTCCCACGGGCGGCGGCCGGGGCGACGGGCGTCGCGACGACGCTGCGGGTGACCGGACCGATGCAGGAGACTGCGCGCGATGGCGCATCTCCACGTCACCGATCTCGCGTACGCCCACCCCGGAGGCGACCTCCTCTTCTCGGGGGTGTCCTTCAAGCTGGCGCCGGGTCGGCACGCCGGTCTCGTGGGCGCCAACGGGGTGGGTAAGACCACCCTGCTGCGCGTGATCGCGGGCGCGG
>NZ_JBFIGP010000174.1:0-8036 GCF_041602235.1 Paraconexibacter sp. | reverse complement strand
GCGTGGGCGTGGACCTCGGGCGACGGGTGGGCAGACGCGCTTCCGACCCGCTCGGCGGTCATCGAGGACCGGTTCAACGTCGCCTTCGGCGGGACGCAGCAGGGGCTCGACGGGATGCGCCGATCGCACCGCGAGGCGCGCGCCGCCCGGCGGGTCGGCGAGGTCTTCGGCCTGCGACCCGGCGTGATCATCCACTACCCCGCCGTGTCGCTGAGCTCGTTGCTCAGCAGCGACCCCGAGCAGGCGGTGGACTTCATCGCGCAGGAGCTCGGTGAGCTCGCCGGCGACAGCGATGCGGCGACGCGCCTGCGCGCGACCGTGGCGGTGTACCTCGAGGAGCGGTCGAGCCCGTCGCGGACGGCCCGCCGGCTCGGCATCCACCAGAACACGGTCATCTACCGCGTCAGACGCGCGGAGGAGATGCTCGGGCGGTCGCTGGACGAGCGCCGGCTGGAGCTCGAGTGCGCCCTGCGGCTGTTCGCGGCACGCGAGGGCCTGAGAGACCAGGCCGAGGGGCCCGCGGGGTAGTCCGTCGGCATGATCGGCGCCGCGACGGGGTACGCGAACCTGCATGTCGAGGAGTTCACCGTCGAGCAAGACGCTCACCCTCACGACCGGCGGCATCACGCTGCTCAGCGTGCTGCTGAGCGTCGGCACCAGCGTGGGGATGGGGATCAAGGGTGACTGGTGGGTGCGCGTGCTCGCCGGACTCGGTACGACCCTCGTCCTCGTGGTGGTGGTGAAGCTGGGGACCGACGCGGGCCGTGGACCGCTCGCTCGCGCGGCCCAGTGGGTGATCGGCTACGACGACGAGGACGCCCCGGGGGAGCGGTCCTGAGGTCTCCGAGCGCCGCGTTCCCGCAGCGGCCTCAGGCCGCTTGCGGCCTCGCGGCCGGTTGCGCCTCCCCGGCCACGTGCCTGCGGGCGTGCGCCAGCGCCTGCTCGATCCCCGGCAGCACGTGGTTGCGGTGCACGAGCGTGTCGAGCACGCCGACCCGCTCGAGCAGCCGCAGGTGCTCGTCGCGGACGGAGGTGAGCAGCACCGTGACGTCGTGATGCTGCAGGTGCCGGATCAGGTCGGCGAGCGCCACGGCGCCGGTGGAGTCCAGGACCCGGACCCGGCCCAACCGCAGGATGACGACGCGCACGTCGCCCACCTCCGTGAGCTCCAGGAGGAACCGCTGAGCCGCGCCGAAGAAGAGCGCCCCGTCGAGCCGGTAGGTCACGATGTGGTCGGCGAGCAGCGCGTGTTCGAGGACCGGGTCGACGTCGACGGGCATCGCCGCCTCGCGCTCGAAGGTCGTCGCGTCGGCGACCGCGCGCAGGGCCAGCAGCGACGCGAGCGCCACGCCGACGCCGACCGCCACGACGAGATCGAACGCCACGGTCGCCGCGGCGGTCACCAGCAGCAGCGTCGCGTCACCGCGGGTGGAGCGCAGGATGCGCCCGACGGTGCCGAACTCGACCATCCGGACCGCGGTGACCATCAGCACGGCGGCCAGGGCGGCCAGCGGGACCCGGGCGAGCGTCGGGGCGAGCGCCAGGACGACGACCACCAGCACGAGCCCGTGGGCGATGGCCGCGACGCGCGTGCTCGCCCCCGCCCGGACGTTGACCGCGGTGCGGGCGATCGCGCCGGTCGCGGGCATCCCGCCGAAGAACGAGACGGCGACGTTGGCGAGCCCCTGCCCGACGAGCTCGCGGTCGGGATCGTGCTGGCGGGTGTCGGCCATCCCGTCCGCCACCTTGGCGGAGAGCAGGCTCTCGACCGCGGCGAGCGCGGTCACGGCCATCACCGCGGACAGGAGGCCCGGGATCTCGCCCGGGCTGACGTCCGGGAGCGACGGGCTCGGGAGGCTCGCGGGGATGTGGCCGATGGTGGCGACGTCCAGGCCGCCCACCTGCGCGACCGCTGTGCCCACGGCGACCCCGAGCAAGGACGCGGGCAGGCCGTGGTGCAGCCGTGAGGCGGTGAGCATGGTCACGGCGACGGCGGCCAGGACGACCAGCCCGCCGACGTGGACGTTGCCGGCGTCCGCGAGGGCACGCACCGCGACGGCAGCCGTGTTCTCGCCGTCGGGGCGCGGGACACCGAGGGCCATCGGCACCTGCTGGAGGAAGATCAGGATGGCGACGCCGGCGGTGAAGCCCTCGACCACGGGCCAGGGGAGCACGGACGCGTAGCGGCCCAGCCGACCCACGCCGGCGGCGACGAGGAGCAGCCCGGCGAGGAGGGCGACGATGAGGACGCCGTCCGGACCGACGGAGGCGACGACGGGTACGAGGACGACGGTCATCGCGCCGGTGGGGCCGCTGACCTGCACGTCGGAGCCTCCGAACACGCCGGCGACGATCCCGGCGACGATGGCGGTGATGAGCCCCGCCTCGGCACCGAGGCCCGACGCGACGCCGAACCCCAGCGCCAACGGGAGCGCGACGATCGCGACCGTCACGCCGGCGAGGAGGTCGCCGCGCCAGGTACCTCGAAGCCCGCGGTAGTCCGCGGCGGCCGGCAGCATCCTGTGCGCCGGCAGCCTCACGACTGGCGCAGTTCGTCCCGGGTGGTGGTGAGCATGTCCACGAGGATGTCCTTGCTCACGGCCAGCAGGTCGGGGACGCGCTCGTCGGCGACCCGGTAGATGACGTTGCTCCCCTCTCGGCGCGCGGTCACGAATCCGGCGCGGCGCAGGACACCGAGCTGCTGGGAGAGCGCGGGCTGCTCGACGGTGACGTACTCGAGCAGCTCGGAGACCGAGCGCTCTCGCTCGCTGAGCAGCTCCAGCACGCGGATCCGGAGGGGGTGGCCGAGCGCCTTGAAGAACTCCGCCTTGAGCCGAGGGATATCACGCATAGAAACATGAGGATATCACGAAAGCTGCATATGTCTGGGGGTGGGCGACGCCCGGCGTGTACGAACGCGACGCTGCCCCGGCACGAGACGCACCGGGGCAGCGTGTCCTTCGCGGGATCGGCGCGGTGGTCTACCTGAGGTAGTTCGGCAGCTTCTTCCGCACGTACGTGTAGCCCGGACGCACGGTGCCGTCGGGGTTGGTGAGGCCGGCGTCGAACCGCTGGTCGCAGCCGGCGCCGGTCCACTGGTAGATGTAGAGCCGCTTCACGCCGCTGCGGCGGTACCGGTTGGCGAGGCTGAACATCCACCGCAGCCGGTCGCGGGCCCGGTCCACGTCACACGGGAACGAGCGCCCGAAGTTCACGAGACCGCCGGTCTCCGTGAACCAGAACTGGACCTTCTTGGTGTAGTCGTGCGTGGTCTGGATGATCCGGCGCGTGTACGTCGTCCGCTCGCGGTTGACGTCCCCGTAGTTGTGGATGCCCACGACCGTCGCGCGCTTGCGGTAGGTGGGGGAGAGGCGGCGGTAGAAGCTCCGCATGTACTTCTCGACCCCGCGCTGGTCCAGGACGTCGAGCGCGACCACGATGCACGAGCGGCAGCGGCCCTTGACCGCGCGGTACATCTCGCGGAAGTACAGCGCCGCGTGGTTGGGGCTGTTGTAGGTCGGCTGGCTGGCGTGGTTGGCCTCGTTCCACACGCCGAACTCCCGCACGCCGAGCTTGCGGAAGTAGGGGACGAGGCGCCGCACGGCGGCCTTGTACTCGCGCACGGACGGGCGGTGGCCCTGCTTGCTCGCGAAGTCGTTGGTGCTGAGATGCAGCAGCACCGACATCCCCTCCGCACGGGCGCGCTTGACGAACGCGCGCGCCGCCAGGCGTGGCTCCTTGTGCTCCATGACGTCCCAGCGGACGAAGTACCGGATGCGCTTGAACTTCGCCTGCTGGAACTTGACGTTGTCGAAGGTCTTGACCTGCTGGTCGCCGATGCCGATGCGGATCGGGATATCTGCGGAGCTCGTCGCGGGAGCGGCGAGCAGCCCCAGGCAGAGACAGGCCAGGCTGATTCGGAAAATACGCATAACTGCGTTGCCTATCCGAAGGGCCGAGACCTGAAACATCGACGCTTGGACGAGTATTCCCAGATATTTCGATACGGTTTAGGGAGTCTCAGATTCGCCCGCCGTCCGCGCCGAGGTCGCGCCCATGCTCAAGGAACAGATCGCCTGGTACATCGCCGGACCCACGCTGGGAGTCTGCGTGGTCGCCTGCCGCATCCTCTTCAACGCCCGTCTCGGGATCACCGGCGGGTACTCCGAGCTCGTCGGCAAGCTCGGCCGGGGCAGCTTCAGCTTCGACTGGCGGGGCTGGTTCGCGCTCGGCGTCGCGATGTCCGGGGCCCTGTACCTCCTGCTCAACGGCGCTGCCCGCTTCGAGGGCTACGGCTGGATGACGCGCACGTTCGAGGGCACCGGACAGCTGTGGATCGTCCCGCTCCTCGTCGGCTCCGGCGTGCTCATCGGCTACGGCGCGAAGCTCGCCGGCGGCTGCACGTCCGGCAACGGTCTCAGCGGGACCTCCTCGCTGTCGCCCGCCAGCCTGGCAGCGACCTGCACGTTCTTCGGCACCGCGATCGGTGTCGCAACCCTGCTCGAGGTGATCATCTGATGGCTGCTCAGCGCTTCACCGGCGCCCTGCTCGGCGTCGTCTTCGGCTTCATGCTCACCTGGAGCGGCATGGTCGACCCGGACGTGATCCGCGGGGCCCTGCTGTTCGAGGAGGCCTACCTGTTCCTGTTCATGGGCTCCGCGGTGGCGACCGCCAGCATCGGACTCGCGCTCGTGCGCCGGTTCCAGCGCCGCGCGGTGCTGGTGGACCAGCCGATCGGCTGGACGACGGAGCGCCCGCAGCGCTCCCACCTGCTCGGCAGCGTCATCTTCGGCGTCGGCTGGGGCGTGTCCCAGGCCTGCCCGGGCCCCGTGGCCGCACAGGTCGGGCAGGGCGTCGGCTGGGCGCTCCTGACGCTCGTCGGCATCGTGATCGGCGTGCGGATCTTCCTCGTGCGCGAGGCGCACGAGACCGAGCCCGCCGTCGACGCGCCGCAGGCGCAGGCGCCGACGTCCCCGGCCGCGCAGCGGCGCGAGCCGGTGCCGGTCGGCGTCGCCTGAGCCGGCTGTCCTCCTGATCCGGGCGGTTCTTCGGGGCTCGGACCCCGAAGGCTCCCCGGATGCCGGGAAAACCGCGTCGGTCTGTGACCGACGCCACAGCTCGACGACGGCCGGCGCGGAACACTTGTTCGTGCGAGGGGGGAGCGGGGATCCACGGAGATTCACGATCGGAGCCCGACATGCCCGCCACCACCGCAGCCCCCGCCCGCTACCTCGACGACCTGGACCTCTCCACGTGCGTCATCGGCGCCGACGTCGTCCTGGACCGCAGGACGCTGACCCTGTACGAGTCCTCGCACGCCGGTGAGCTGACGCTCATCGGGACGTTCGCCACCCCGGGCGAGGCCATGGGCGCGCTCGACGAGCTGCTCTAGCCGCGCACCAGCCCCTCCGACCGCCTTCCGCGAGCGCACGGCGGAAGGCGCGTGCCCGGGCCCGCGGGCGCGCGTCGGGTCAGGCAGATAACGTCGCGCGCCATGAGCGAGATCTTCCGGGAGGGCCTGCTCGACGGCCAGGTGGCGATCGTCACGGGCGGCGGATCGGGCATCGGTCGCGTCACCGCGATCGAGCTGGCCTCCCTGGGGGCGCGCGTCGTGGTCTTCGGCCGCCGCGACGAGCCCCTGCAGGAGACCGTGGCCCTCGCGGCCGACGGGCGCTGCACCGCGGTCGTCTGCGACATCCGCGAGGAGGACCAGGTCGACGCCGCGGTCGACGAGGTCCTCGGCCGCCACGGTCGCATCGACGCGCTCGTGAACAACGCGGGAGGGCAGTTCCTGGCCCCGGCGGAGACGATCACGCCGAAGGGCTTCCGCACCGTCATGCGCCTCAACGTCGAAGGCACCTGGCTGATGACCCACGCGGTGGCGACGAAGGCGATGATCCCGCAGGGCGGCGGAAAGGTCATCAGCGTGACGCTCTCGCCGCACCACGGGCTCCCGGGCATGGCGCACTCCTCCGCGGCACGCGCGGCCGTGGAGAACCTGATGCGCGTCCTGTCGATCGAGTGGGCGCGGTTCGGGATCCGGCTCAACGCGGTGGCGCCGGGGCAGATCGGCACCGACACGTTCATGACGAAGTACCCGCAGTCGATCGTGGACGCGGCCGCCTCGACGATCCCGCTCGGACGGCTGGGCCGGCCCGAGGAGATCGCCTGGACGATCGCGCACCTGGTCTCACCCGCGGGCGACTTCACCTCGGGCGCCGTCGTCACGGTCGACGGAGCGCGCGACAACCACCTCGGCGGGTGGCCGACCGCCCACGAGACCGGGGCGGACGGCGCGCCCGTCGCCGAGCAGCGCCGTCCCTGACCGCGAGGTCAGCCGGTGACCTGCCGCACGAGCGGCAGGTAGCCCGAGCTGTGCCCGGTGCGGTTGGGGTGGTAGCTCTCCCCGACCGGGTTGCTCAGGCCGTTGATCCACTCGGTGGAGGAGCAGATCGCATGGCCGGTGAAGGCCGTCGTCGGGTTCTTGAAGGTGAACCCGTACGCCGAGGCCCGACCGCTCGTCGTGCTGTTGAGCAGGTCCGCCGTCTGGTTGAGCATGACCATGTCGTCGGAGTCGAAGTAGGTGCCGGCGTTGCAGTCCACGCCCATGAACAGGCGGGGGTAGCCGAGCACGACGACCTTCGCGGTGGGGGAGCGGTTCTTGATCTGCGTGTAGACGTTGTTCAACTGGCCCGGGAGCGTGTTGCGGATGTAGTTCTGCGCCTCGTTCACCTTCGTGTCGCAGATCGATGCCCACTCGGGCTTGGCGCACTCCTTGATGACGTTGGAGAAGCCGGCGTCGTTGCCGCCGATCGTGATCGTCACGATCTTGGTCGTCGACGTGAGGCTGCTGACCTGGTTGCTCAGGACGTCGCCGGTCTTGGCACCCGAGCAGGCCGCGAACACCAGGCTGGTGTTCGCCCGCTGCTGGCTGAGCAGGTACGGGTAGCTGTACACGGACCGCTGGCAGGTCGAGTCGAAGTACGTCCGCGTGCCGGTGCCGGACGAGTAGGAGTCACCCAGCGCCACGTAACGGTCCGCGGCGGCGCTGGCCGTGGCCGGGACGAGGGTGAGGAGGGCCGCGACGAGGGCGGTCCGGAGCAATGAGGTTCGCATGGCGGGCGAGCCTTCCAGACAACCACAACCCGGTGTGAGTATTCCGCGGGCGGACGTCGCCTTGCCTATCCTGCTCCTGTGCCCGTGAAAGCCCGCCTGACCGGACTTCTCATGGCGCTCTGCTGCGGGGCGCTGCTCGTCGGCGGGCTGGCGGGTGCACAGGGACGCAGCTACCAGCCGCGCGTGGTGGGCGGCACCGCCGCTCCCGCCGACGGACGGTTCGACGCCGTCGCCCGCATCCTGATCGACCGCACGACGCAGTGCACCGGCACGCTGGTGGCCCCGCGGTACGTGCTGACGGCCGCGCACTGCGTGTACCGGCCGAAGGTGCTCGGCGTCCCGCTGGCGCCCGCCCCCTCGGTCAAGGTGACCCTCGGCACCACGCGCTCCGACGGCGCCGGGGGCACCGCCTACGACGTCGACGCGATCTCCATCCCGCCCGAGTACGACGACAACGACCACCACGACGTGGCGCTGCTGCGGCTCACGACGACCGCTTCCCAGGCTCCCGTGAAGGTCGCCGGGGTCGGCGCCCAGCCGCTGTGGGCTCCGGGCGTCCTCGAGACGGTTGCCGGATTCGGCGCCACATCGGAGGGGGGCAGCTCGGCATCGGAGATGCAGGTGGCCCAGGTCCCCATCATCGACGACGCGACCTGCCGGACCCGGTACGGGACGTTCGAGAACGCCACGCAGATCTGCGCCGGGTACCCGCAGGGTGGCATCGACACCTGCCAAGGGGACTCCGGCGGTCCGCTGTTCGGCAGCGACGCCAACGGTGCGTTCAAGCTCGTCGGCGCCACGAGCTACGGGGACGGCTGCGCCCGGCCCGGTTCCCCGGGTGTCTACGCCCGCGTCGCGGACACCACGCTGCGCGAATGGATCCGATCGATCGCCCCCGCCGCGATCGACGATGCCGTCGC
>NZ_JBFIGP010000173.1:0-8055 GCF_041602235.1 Paraconexibacter sp. | reverse complement strand
GCCTGTCCGAGCGTCGCGCCCGTCGTCTCGTTGATGAAGGTCGCACGGACCCGGGAGGGCGAAGCCTGCGGGACGGCGAACGGGAGGAACCCGCTGCGCGCCGTGAGCTTGCGCACCGAGATGCGCGCGTGGGCATTGATGGCCGGGACGACGTTCCCGGGGACCACGCCGTTGATCAGCTTGATCAGGAACGGCAGGTCGGTCTCGGTGAGCTTGACGTCCACCATCGCCGACTGGCAGGGCGGGCGGGTGTCCACCGTGGGGTCCGTCTTCGACTGGCCGTACCAGGTGCTCGAGTTGATCGCGATGTGCACGCTGTCCTGCCGGCCGGCGACCTGCGGGTTGTAGCTCGGGCCGCTCGGGGAGGCGAAGCCGGCGTACTGCTTGGCGCGATCGATGATCCTCTGGTCGTTCTGGGTCGCCGACCCGCACGCGGCGCTGAACTCCTGACCGGTCGCGAGCGCCGCGGCGTCCGCCTGCATCTGCAGGTGGCGCTTGTGGAGGAACCAGTTCCCGACGTCCAGCCCGAAGGTCAGGAACGCCAGCAGCGCGGTCATCGCGATGGCGGTGAGGATGATCGCCGATCCGTCCTCCCGGCCCACCCCGCCGCACCGGCGGCTCAGGCCGGACACGTCGTCGTACCGGTGTACGCCGTCGGCGGCACCTCGATCCGCATCGTCGCGGTGCCCTTCAGGGTGCTGGACGTCGCGCTGAGGCCGAGGAACGGCATCCAGTTGTAGGTCGTCGAGACCACCGCCCGGACCGGATCGCCGACCTTCGACGTGCCGGCCGGGAAGCACAGCGTGACCGTCAGCGCGTTGGGCACCGACTGCGTGCCGCCGTTGCGGAGCTCCTGCGTGGTGCCCTGCGCGGCGATGTAGGCGGCGAGGGTCCCGGAGCCGTTGGGGTTCTTGTTGACCGCCGCGAACCGCGCCGCCTGGTTGGCGAGGTGCGTGGTGTCGATCCAGTAGTTGATCGCCCGCCCGAACTCCAGGATGCCGAAGACCACGATCAGGAGGATCGGCAGCACGAGCGCCATCTCGACCAGCGCCGCGCCGGACTCGTCCCGTCGCACGCGTCGCAGGCGACCGCGCCTACCGGGCATCCGAGCCGTCCCCATCGATCTCTCCCAGCGCCCGGAACGCGACGTGGATGTGGTCGTCGTGATCGCTCAGCGCCAGGGTGTTGGAGGCCCCGGCGTAGCGCATCAGGCTGATGATCTGGCTGGGCCGGGCCCCGCCCTGGAGCTTCAGGAGCTCGCGGATGGCGTCGTCGGTGACCGACCCGGCGCCCTGGTTCCCGGCGATCGGCGTGCCGTTGATCGCGGCGATGTCGACCGCACCGCCGTGGGAGTGGTCGGAGACGCTGCCCCCGGCGGTCAGGTAGCCGTGTCCACAGCGCAGGGAGCTGACCGTCGGTCGCAGGTCGCGGAAGGCGAGGATCGCGAGGACCTCGAGCACCCGCCGGTCGACGATCCCGTCGGCGATGTCCCCACGACCGCAGGGGTAGACCGAGATGCGGTCGTCGTCCAGCACCGCCGCGCGGAGCGACTCGTCGTCCAGCAGCAGCACCCGCCCGAGCGAGTCGGGGTCGGCCCGCTCGTCGAGGTAGCCGGCGCCGCCGGTCGCCCGGCGTATCGCGTCGGCGTCCTTGCGCCCGTGACGGCTCATCGCGGCGAGCAGGTCGGACGGGATGCGCCCGAACTCGGCCGCCCGCCGCAGGACCCGCTCGACGTACCACCCGGCGTGGTTGTAGGCGAACACGGCGCGCCCCATGTCACCCGGCGCGCCCGCGGCCCGCAGGTAGTTGGCGGCGGAGAAGATCGCGTCCACCGGGTCGGCGGGGTTGCGTACCCCGTCCCCGCCGGCGTCCACCCCGTAGGCCTGCCACGTCGACGGGAGGAACTGCATCCACCCGACCGCACCCGCGCTGGAGGGACCCTGGTTGCGCCCGAAGTTCGTCTCGATCTCGTTGATCGCCGCCAGCACCTGCCACGGGACCCCGTACTCGGCACCGGCGGCCTCGTAGATCGGCAGCAGGAACGCGGGGCCGGGGAACCGCGCGGTCTCGGAGGCGGCGAAGCTCGGCCCGGCGAGGGGCGAGAACGCGGACCAGTCGACGTCGACCGTGGGGAACGTGAGTGCGGCGCCCGCCGACTCCTCCGTGCCGTGGACATGGGCGGTCCCGTCCGGCCCGGACGGGGGTGAGGAGGTGGGTGCCGGCCGCGCCGTGCGAGCGGGGCCCGCCGTCGTGCGGCTGGCCTTCTTCGCCAGGTCGTCGAGCACCTCGCGGCTGGGCTCCACGCCCCCCACGGGGGCGTCGTCGGGCCCACGGCCGGCGGCGGGCGGCAGGTGCACCGCGTAGGGCTGCGTCGCCGGTGGCGCGGTCACCTGCGGGGTCTTGGGGAGCGGCTCGGCCGCGGAGGGCGCGACTGCCGGCTGCCCCGGTCCCGCGGTGGCCTGCGGGGTCGGCGACGGCGTCCCCGCGGATGCGGGCGTGTGCCCCGCCGACGTGGTGGACGGTGAGGCACCCCCGCTCGCCGTCGCCTCCGGCGGAACGGTCACTTCGCCCGCAGCGGTGTCGATCGACGACGGTTCGTCGTCGTGGCTCTCGGGCCGGTCCGCAGGCGCACCGGCCGGGGTGGGTAGCGGCGTCAGCGCGGGAGCCGACGACGGGTCCTCGACGAGGTCCTCCGGAACGGCCTGCCCCGGTGCCTCCGGCGCGTCGGCGGGAGCATCCGCCGACGACGGCACACCGGTGGACTCGCCCTCGGGCGGCGGGCACTGCTCGGGCCATGCGTCCGGCGGCAGCGGCGAGCCGGAGGCCGGGCACGTGATCCCCGGATCGATCTCGGCCACGGCGAACGTGCCCGCCCCGATCAGCGACAAGGCGGCGAAGACCGCGGTGAACCACCCGCCGCGCCGCCACGGGGATCCGAAGCCACCGTCGCCCATCACTTGAAGCTCTCCATCAGGGCCAGCCCCGCCGGCGCCATGAGCACCACGAGGATCGAGGGGAAGATCAGGAAGACGAGCGGGAAGAGGATCTTGACCGGCGCCTTCTGCGCCTGCTCCTCGGCGCTCGCGCGACGGCGCTTGCGCATCTCCTCGGCCAGGGTGCGCATCAGCGACCCGACCGGGACGCCGAGCTTGTCGGCCTGCGCGATCGTCCGCACGAACGCGCGGACCGCGGGCGTGTCGGCCCGCTCGACCACGTGCCCGAGCGCATCGGCCATCGACGCCCCGAGCTGCTGCTCCTGCAGCAACAGGCGCAGCTCCACGCCGAGAGGACCGTCCACCCGCTCGGTCGCGGCGCGCAGCGCGGCGTTGAAGGCCATGCCGGCTTCCACGCAGACCACGAGCAGGTCCACCAGCTCGGGCATGGAGCGATCGATCACCTGCAGCCGCTGGGTCCCGCGCCGAGCCATGATCGTGCTCGGCAGGGTCCAGCCCACCAGCCCCGCCAGCACCAGCATCAGCACCGCGAGCACGGGGGCCATGCTCGAGATCGCGAACTGCAGCAGGAGGATCGGTACGCCGACCGCGCCGAGGATGCGGAACCCGAGGAACCGCTCCGGGGTGATGTCGTAGTACCCGGCGGCCAGCAGCAGTCGCCGCTGCTCCTCGAGGCCCGCTCCCCCGAGCCGCGAGATGAACCGCGAGCCGATGAGCCCGACCGGACTCGCACGCTCGACCGGCTCGTCGACCACCGGCGCGTCCTCACCGAAGCCGTAGGAGCGGGCGAGCACGAGCGAGCGGTCCACGCGGCCTCGCGCGGCCCCCACGGCGAGCGACAGCTCCAGCACCGCGTAGCCGACGAGCAGCGAGACGAGGATGACGGTCAGCATCGTCAGACCTCGATGTCGACGATCTTGCCGATGATCGTGGAGCCGGCGGCACACATGAGCACCGCGAGCAGGAGCGCCACCCGACCGATCCCGGTCTCGAACAGCGGCGCCATGTACTCCCCGTTCAGCACGGTGAGGAACAGGCCCAGCCCGACGGGGATGGCGGTCAGCACCCAGCGGCTCATCCGGCCCTGCGACGTCAGCGTGGTGACCAGGCGCCGGACGTCGTCGCGTCCCCGGAGGTTCTCGACCACCCGGTCGACCGCCTCCGCCGCGCTGCCACCGGTCTCGCGCTGCAGCAGCGCGACCAGGGCGACCTGCCGAACGTCGCGGTTGTCCATCCGCTCGGTCATCTCGCCCAGGGCGTCGGCGAGCGGCACCCCGACGCGCTCGGCGGCGACGACCCGGCGGAACTCACCCGCCGTGGGCTCCGGAGCTTCGTCCGCGATGCTCGCCAGCGCGCCGACGAAGCTGTGCCCGCCGCGCATCGCCGAGGCCGCCGCCTGCAGGGCGTCCGCGAGCTGATCGGCGAACAGACCGCGCTGGCGCGCGAGCGCGCGCCGTACGACGTACCGCACGACGAGCGGCACGCCCGCCGCCGCCATGATGCCCGCCAGCGGGATCCCGCTGGTCGCGGCGACGAGCCCCCCGAACACCGCCGCCCCCACGACCGTGCGGAGGACCAGATGGGGAGCCGCCAGGTCGATCCCGGCGATCTCCAGGGCCTGACCGAGACGCCGCATCCGATCCCCGCCGAGCCGCGACCGCTCGGGCGCCGGCGCGACGACGTCCTCCTCGACCGGTTCGGCCTGGGGCTCGTGCAGCCCGTACCCACCGACTCGCCCGTACAGCTCCCGGCGGCGACGGGCCGACGCGAGCAGCGGGGCGGATGCACCCACGAGCAGCACGATGACCGCGAGGCTGATGAGCACGCGGCCGGCCGCCGTCTCCGCGAAGCTCGGCGACGCGGGCTGCGATCGCGACGGGAGGTCGCCCGCCTCGCGACGTGACCGGCTCGCCTCGGGCAGCACGGCGTCGGTGCGGACCGAGCGCGAACCGGCGCGGTACTCGACGGTCACGCGGCTGCCCGGCGCGCCGGCCGACGTGTAGGACAGCACCGAGGCCCCGGCCGTCTGCTCACCGACCGCCCGCAGCAGCGGTACGAGCTCACCTCGCGACACCGTGCCCAGGTTCTGCCCGACGCCGTCCGGCGTGAGCGCATCGATGACGCCGGTGGCGGATCGGGGCCCCCGCAGACCGATCCCGAAGATCCAGATGCCGGCCTCGCGGGCGCGCCGCGCGACCGCCGGCGCGCGGGCCCGGCTCCCGCGATCCCGCTCGCCCGCGACCAGGACGATCGCTCCCGCCCCGAGCTTCTCGGCCGCGAACAGCCCCACGGCCGCGTCGGCGGCGTCCACGACGCGCGCGCCCGGGGCCGGGATCGGCGGAGCCCGCAACGCGTCCACGAGCGGGTGCTGATCGGTCGTGAAGGGCACCGCGACGGTCGCCACCCCGTCGTAGGTGATGATCGCCATCGGGATCCCGGCAGGACGGCTGGCGATGAGGGCGCGTGCCGCCCGGTACTCGGCGCGCACGGTCCGCGCGGCACGTCCCGCGGACGTGTCGAGGACGAGCACCACCCCGTAGCTGCCGGGCAGCGCCGCCGCGGGGATCACCGAGACGTCGCCCAGCGGCCCGCCGTTCTCGGTCAGGATCGCGTCCGCGGGCAGGGGGCCCCGCTCCGGCAGGGTCAGCAGGAAGGTCGAGCGTCCGAACGGGGAGGTCGCCCCGGCCACGAGGGTCGGGTCCGCCGCGGATGCCGCCGACGCCGGGCCGACGAGCACGAGCAGCACCGCTAGGGCGAGGCCTGCCCGGAACAGCCGCACTACCCGGCCGCCCGCGGGTACCCGCCCACCTGACCGAACGCGGCGGCCAGCGTGACCCCTGCCCGCTCGAACTTGTGGGCGAACGCCGGCCGCAGGCCGGTCGGCTTCAGCGTGCCCACCACGTTGCCCTCGTGGTCGACCCGCGCCATCTCGTAGCGGAAGAGGTCCTGCAGGGTGATGATCCCGGACTCCATCCGCTGCACCTCGGTGATGTAGGTCACCTTGCGCGTGCCGTCACGCATGCGCTCGAGCTGCACCACCAGGTCCAGGGCCGAGGCGATCTGCTGACGGATCGCCGTGATCGGCAGGTCGAACCCGGCCATCAGGACGAGCGTCTCGAGACGGGCGAGCGCATCGCGCGGGGTGTTGGCGTGCACCGTGGTCAGCGATCCGTCGTGCCCGGTGTTCATCGCCTGCAGCATGTCCAGCGTCTCGGCCCCGCGGCACTCACCGACGACGATGCGGTCCGGGCGCATGCGCAGCGCGTTCTTGACCAGGTCGCGGATGCTCACCTCGCCCTCGCCCTCGACGTTGCGAGGGCGCGACTCGAGGCGCAGCACGTGCTCCTGCTGGAGCTTCAGCTCGGCCGCGTCCTCGATCGTGACGATGCGCTCGTCCTCCGGGATGCAGGCGGACATCGCGTTGAGCAGCGTCGTCTTGCCGGTACCGGTGCCACCGACGACGACGATGTTCAGGCCGGCCTGCACGCTCGCGTCCAGGAAGGCGATCGCCTCGGCGGACAGGGTCCCGATGGCCTCGAACTCCGAGAGCATCATCCGGTTCTTCGTGAACTTGCGGATCGTCAGCACCGGGCCGGTCAGCGACAGCGGCGGGATGATCGCGTTGATCCGCGACCCGTCCTGCAGCCGCGCGTCGACCATCGGGGAGGCCTCGTCGATGCGGCGACCGACCTGCGCGACGATCTTGTTGATGATGCGCCGCAGGTGCGAGTCGTCGTGGAAGCGCACGGGCGTCTTCGAGAGCCGGCCCGCCGACTCGATCCACACGCTGTGCGGACCGTTGACCATGATCTCGCTGACCCCGGGGTCCGCGAGCAGCCGTTCGAGCGGGCCGTAGCCGACCGTGTCGTCCGCGATCTCCTCGACCAGGCGGTCCCGGTCCTCCCGGGCCAGGCCGGTCTCCGGCTCGAGGCGGCTGCGCACCCCGGCGACCACCCGTCGGCGCAGGTCGTCGACCGCGAGGTCCTGCGCGAAGAGCTGCGGCCCGAGGTCCTGGATGACCGCGAGGTGAATGCGGTTCTTCAGCTCGGCGAACACGTCGACCGTGCCGCCCCCGGCGGGCGCCGACTCCAGCCTCAGCCGCTCGTGCAGCTCCATGTCACACCGCCGCCTTCGAGCGGCCGGGCCGCACGAACCGCCCCAGCTTCTTGGGACCGCGCGCTCCCTTGAGGTCCGGGACGTCGAGCTGCGGGCGGTACTGGCGCGCCAGCTGCTCGAACGCCTCGCGCGCCTCGACGTTGGCGCTGCCGAGCACGATCGGCATGGCTTCGTTGACCGAGCGCGAGATGGACCCGCTGGAAGGGATCAGCGCGTCCGGGGTCCGGTCGAGCAACACGCCGGCGTCCGCGACGTTCACCCCCACCTTGCTGTCGGACCGGTTGAGCACGACGCGCGTGTGCTGCGGGTCGCGACCCATCAGGTCGAGCGTCTCGAGGGCCAGCCGCGTGTTCTTCAGCGAGAGGGCGTCGAGCATCGCGACCAGGCAGATCTCCGACGAGGCGTCGATCGCGGCGATGACCTCCGGCCCGAAGCTCGGCGCGGTGTCGATGATCACGAAGTCGGCCATCGTCCGCAGGATCGGGAGGAGCTGCGTGAGGAACCCGACGCTCACCGCCGCACCGTGGTCCGGTCGCCGGGGCGCCAGCAGCACCCGCGCACCGGAGCTGTGACGGGTGAGGAAGTCCGCCACCTTGTCCTGGTCCAGCGACCCGCCGGACGTCGCGAGCTCATGGCTCGTGCGCTCGGGGTCGAGTCCGAGCGCCAGGCCGACGTCACCGAACTGCAGATCGAGGTCCACGAGGATCACGCTGGCCCCGGCCCGCGCGAGCGCCACCGTGAGGTTGCAGGACACGAGGGTCTTGCCGGTGCCGCCCTTGGGCCCCAGGACGGTGATCAGCTCGCCGACGCTGGAGTCCCGCGACTCCCCGCCACGCCGCGCCGCCGCCTTCTCCAGGGCGAACACCACCTGGGCGGCCGAACCGGGCTGCATCGCATCGGCGGAGACCAGGTCGTCGGCCCCCGCGGCGAAGGCGTGGCGTGTGAACCCGTTGGCGACCCCGTCGAAGAACACGACGTGCGTCCG
>NZ_JBFIGP010000172.1:0-8119 GCF_041602235.1 Paraconexibacter sp. | reverse complement strand
GGGACCTTGCGGAACGGGCGACACGGTCTTGGGCACCCCGGCGGACCGCAGGGCCCACGCCGACCCGTAGCGGCTCGCCGCTCCGGCCTCCGCCACGAGGCCCAGCAGCGCGACCGCGACCAGGAGCGCGAGCGCGACCGGTCGCAGCGGACGTGGCGCCCGGTGGTACGCGGATGTCGCGGACCGAGGGCCGCGTGGCCCACCTTGGGTGTCGAGGAGAAACGACACACCAAGACCCTGACCGTCGGGGGCGTGTTCCTCGATCCCCGAGACGGATGGTCGTCCCGCCGGACATCACAGCCCCGAACGGGGCCGGTCGGGTCGCCCGATCGCACCCTTCGGTTCGGTCGATCGACGATCCGGAAATAGCCGTTCGACCGACGACCGCCCAACGCAAGCGGTCGATCAGCGCAGGCGGTCGATCAGCGACTCGGCGAGCTTGCGCGGGCGCTTCGCGGCGAGCGCCGCACCGTGACGGGCGAGGTCCCGCGCGGTCTTCAGCCGCAGCTCGGCGTCCGACGGTTCGAACCGCTGCCGCACGCGGTCGCGCAGCTCGGAGAACAGGCGCTGGTAGTCGTCCTCGCCGATGAGCGGCCGCTCGAACGCCGGCAGCTCGCCCTCCCAGAACAGCCCGAGCAGGTGATCCTCGAGCTCCATCCGCGCGCGCCAGCGCTCGTTGACGCGCAGCGTCCAGTCGTGGTGGATCGAGTGCGGCTTGTGGGTGAAGCGCAGTGCCCCGTCCTCGACGTCACAGAGCCAGCGATGGTGCTCGTGCCCGAGCCAGGGGCCGTTGCCCTCGACGTTGAAGATCAGCTCCGCCTCGATCGTCGGGACCTCGACGTACCCGGCCTTCGCCACCCGGCCGAGCTCGTGGCACACCCAGATCGGATCGCGGATGTCCTCGAGCGTCGTGACGCAGATCGCGAAGTCGAACTGGTCGTCCGCGTAGGGCCACGGGCGGCGGTCGCAGATGTCGCGCACCGTCCACGTCTTGCGGGTGAACCGCTCCGCCCGCGGGCCGTAGCTGCCCATCGCGCCGCGCGTCTCGTACGGCATGAGATCGAGCACGTGGGTCGCGCGGTTGAAGGGGGCGGCCCACCCGCCGACGTCCAGGAGGGTCGCGTCGTCAGGGAGGGTGGCGAGGATCCGCTCGGTGGCCGATGGCAGCACGGGACTGAATCTACCGGCGGGCGTGGGATCATCGGCCCGTGACCGATCTTCCCCCGCCCCCGCCGCCGCCTCCGGGGTTCCGGACGCCCGACCGTGAGCAGACGCCGCAGTGGATCCAGCCCGGCGCGGACGCGGGTCCCCGCGCCGCGATGGCGCTGCCCGCCGCGCCGTGGGGTTCGCGCGCGGGCGCGCTGCTGCTGGACTGGTTCTTCCAGTTCCTCATCGTCGCCACGATCGCGGGCATCGTCGCCGCGGTCACGGGGGGCGACTCCTTCTCCTACGAGACGACGGACAGCGACGACCGCACCGTCACCGAGACCATGCCGTACTGGTTCGCCTGGGGGCTGGGCGCCGGCTTCCTGACCCTCTTCACCTACCCGTGGGTGATGATGGGCCTGACACGCGGCCGGTCCCCCGGGCGGCGCATCATCGGCATCAAGGTCGTGAACTACGACGGATCGGCTGTCGGCTGGGGGCGGGCGTTCCTGCGCGAAGCGGTGGCGAAGGGGGCGCTCAGCCTCTTCAGCCTGGGGATCCTCCTGAGCTACCTCTGGCCGCTCTGGGATCCGCACCAGCGCGCGCTGCACGACCTGATCGTCAGCACGCGAGCGGTGCTCGACAGGCCGGATCAACCCGCGGACGCGTTCGGGGGCGGCGCGTACCAGGCGCCGATCGCGGCGCCCGCGCAGGCGCCGACGCGAACCGCCTCGGGCAGCGACGACCTCGCCGGGCGCATCGGGCTGGACGGCTGAGCGTGACCGACCTCCCGGTCCTCTCCTACGACGCGGTGCTCGCCGCGGTCTCCCCGCAGGAGGCGATCGCGCACACCCGCGAGGCGTTCGTCCGCCACCACCGGGGCGAGTGGACGATGCCGTCGAAGGTCTACCTGCAGTCTCCGCCGTACGGGGACTTCCGCGCGATGCCCGCGCTCGGCGGCGACCTCGCGATGCTCAAGTGGATCTCCTCGTTCCCGGGCAACCCGAGCCGTCCCGAGGGGCCGCTGCCGACCGTGATGGGCCTGGTGTGCGTCAGCGACGCGCGCACCAGCGAGCCACTGGCGCTCCTGGACGCTCGCGCCGTCACGGCGCTGCGCACCGGCGCGGTCGCCGCGATCGCCGCGCGGGCGCTGGCGCGCCCGGACGCGCAGCGCGTCGCGGTCATCGGCTGCGGGCTGCACGGCGCCTGGGCCGCGCGCTGCCTCGTGGCCGAGGGGTACGGCGGGCAGGGCGGGAACGTCCTGGTCGATCCGCGGCCGGACGTCGCCCGGGCGCTCGCCGACGAACTCGGCCCGGACGGCTGGCGCGTGGGCTCGATCCGCGACGCGGTCGGGTGCGACGTCGTGTCCCTCGTGACGCCCGGCACCGAGATCGTGCTGGACGTCGGCACCCTGCGACCTGGGCTGCACCTCAACCTCCTGGGAGCCGACGGCCCGGGCAAGGCGGAGATGAGCATCGGCGCCGTCGCGTCGTGCGCGCTCTTCTGCGACGAGTGGGCACAGGCCTCGCACGGCGGGGAGCTGACCGGGGCCGTGGAAGCCGGGATGGTGCGCCGCGAGCAGGTCACCGACCTGGGCGCCGTGCTGACCGGCGAGGCACCAGGGCGCCGGGGGACCGAGGCCGTGACGCTCTTCGATTCCACCGGCCTGGCGATCCAGGACCTGGCGATCGCGACCGCGGCGCTCGCCGCGCTGCGGGAGGGGCGCGTCCAGGCGCAGGTCGTGACGCTGTAGCCCTCGCGCTGCGCCCGGTAGCCTCCGGCGCCATGTCCGACGCGCTCCCGCAGGTCCAGATCACGAGTCCCTCGGCCACGCCCGAGGAGGCTGCGGCGGTCGTCGCCGCGATCCAGCAGTTCCTGCGCGATCACGCGCCGGTCATCGTCGCCGAAGAGCCGGCGCTCCCGGGGTGGAAGCGTGCGGCGCTGCTGGAGGGTGTCGGCCTGCGCTCGGACGCGGAGCATCCCTGGCTGTAGAGCGCGTTTGGCGTTGCGCCCAGGCGGCGCGGCGACTGGCCCGAAAGGGTCAATTCCTAAAACTGGATCAGGTTTTGCTAGATTGGCCGAATGGAGCCCACTTCGGTCCCCGACGTCCACGCCGACCCCGCGCCCAGCGGACGCGGATCCCTGCGCGATCCAGAGCGTCGCGACGTCCCCGGTCACATCATCCCCATCATCGAGCGCGAGTTCGACGACTTCGACACCGAGGCGACGAAGTTCCTCGAGGGCCAGACGCCCGAGACGGAGTTCATCGGCTTCCGGCTGAAGCAGGGCGTCTACGGCCAGCGCCAGCCCGACGTGAACATGTGCCGGATCAAGCTGCCGTTCGGCGGCGTGACCCCCGAGCAGATGGAGATGTTCGGGCACATCGCCGAGAAGTACGCCCCGCTCGGCAAGGCGCACATCACCACGCGCCAGAACATCCAGCTGCACCACATCCCGCTCGCGAAGATGGCCAAGCTGATCCGGGAGATCGCGCCGACCGGCCTGTCCTCGCGCGAGGGCTGCGGCAACACCGTGCGCAACGTCACCGGTGACCCGTGGGCGGGCATCGCCGAGGGCGAGGTCTTCGACACCACCCCGTACGTGGGCGCCTACGTGCGCTACTTCGTGCGCCACCCCACCACGCAGCTGATGCCGCGCAAGATCAAGACCGCCTTCGACGGCACGCCGGCGGAGGACCGCTCGATCACCGGCATCCACGACATCGCCTTCCTCGCGAAGATCAAGGACGGCGTCAAGGGCTTCGAGGTCCGCGTCGGCGGCGGCACCTCGATCATGCCGCGCGTCGCCCCCACCCTGTGGGACTTCGCGTCCGCCGACGACGGTGAGTACCTGAAGGTCGCCGAGGCCGTGTTCCGCATCTTCGACGCGCAGGACTGGCTGCGCGTCAACCGCGCCCGCGCGCGCATCAAGGTCCTCGTCGACCGCGACGGCGCCGAGGCCGTCACCCAGATGATCAAGGAGGAGCTCGAGGGCGACTGGGTCCACGAGCGGGACTTCTCGATCGACGAGAAGTACTTCGACGTGGACGAGGCCTCTCTGGCCCCGGCCTTCGACCCCACCCGCCAGTACGCCTCGCCCAACGGCGACGCACGCGAGTTCGAGGCGTTCCGCGAGTACAACGTGCAGCCCCAGAAGCAGGAGGGCTACAGCGCCGTCGAGGTGAAGATCACGCGCGGCGACCTCGTGCCCTACCAGTGGCGCGGCCTCGCGAACATCATGCGCGAGTACTGCGGCGGCCTTGCCCGCACCACCGTCCAGCAGAACCTGCTGCTGCGCTGGGTGCGCGACGAGGCGGTCTACGAGGTCTACACCGAGCTCAAGAAGCTCGGGCTCGGGGACCCCGGGGTCCGCACCGTGCTCGACGTCGTGAGCTGCCCCGGCACCGACTCCTGCAAGCTCGGCATCGCCAGCTCGATGGGCCTCAACCAGGCGGTGCAGCAGCGCGTCACCGAGATGGGCATCACCGACCCGCTCACCCGCCAGGTCAAGATCAAGATGTCCGGCTGCCCCAACGGCTGCAGCCAGCACCACATCGCCAACATCGGCTTCTACGGCGCGTCGATCAAGGTCGGCGAGCACACGATCCCCGCGTACGTGGCGCACATCGGCGGCACCTACGAGAAGGGCGAGGTCAAGTACGGCGCCCGCCTGAAGATCCGCATCCCCGCCAAGCGCGGGCCGGAGGCCGTCGAGCGGTGGCTGCGCATGTACGAGGCCGAGCGCCACGAGGGCGAGGAGTTCAACGCGTTCGCCGAGCGCGTGGGCACCAAGCGCTTCGAGGACGAGGCCCGCGACCTGTCGCTGCCTGTCGAGTTCGGCCTCGACACCATGGACATGTTCATCGACTGGAACAAGAAGGTGCCGTTCCAGGTCGTGCGCGGCGAGGGCGAGTGCGCGGTCTGATGACCCACCTGGGGGCCGACACCACGCGCACCCTGCAGGACGCGGTCTCCGCCCACGGCGGCGACGGCCTCGTCCTGCTCTGCTCCTTCCAGAAGGAGGAGTCGGTGATCGTCGACGAGCTCGCGCGGCTCGGCGCGCTCGACCGCGTCCGTGTCGTGACGATCGACACCGGCGTCCTCTTCCCGGAGACGCTGCAGACCTGGAAGGCCTTCGAGGACCGCTGGGGCCTCACCGTCCACGTCGAGGACGCGAGCGCTCCGGAGGGCGTCGAGCCGTGGTCGGGCCCCGAGCACTGCTGCGGCGCGCAGAAGGTCGCGGCGCTGGAGCGCGCGCTGTCCGGCGCGCAGGCCTGGATCACCGGCATCCGCCGGGAGCAGGCCCCGACGCGGTCCGGCGCGCAGCTCGTCGAAGCGGACGAGAAGCGCGGCGGCATCCCCAAGTTCAACCCGCTCGCCGCCTGGACCGAGAAGGACCTCTGGACGCGGATCTTCGAACGCGAGCTGCCGTACCACCCGCTGCACGACCGCGACTACTCGTCGATCGGCTGCGCCCCGTGCACGAAGCCCGGCTCGGGCCGCGAGGGACGCTGGGCCGGCACCGAGAAGACCGAGTGCGGGCTGCACGTCTGACGCATGCTCGGCATCGATCTCGTCATCGTCCTCTTCGGTCTCGGAGTGGGCATCCTCGTAGGGCTCACCGGCATCGGCGGCGGCTCGCTGATGACCCCGCTGCTGGTGCTGTTCGCGGGCATCAGCCCGGTCGTCGCCATCGGCACCGACCTCGCCTACGGCGCGGTCACCAAGACCCTGGGCGGCTGGAAGCACTGGCGCTCCGGGACCGTCGACATGGGCGTCTCGAAGTGGCTCGCCGTCGGGTCGGTGCCCGGGTCGCTGCTCGGCGTCGTCGCGGTCGACCTGCTGCACGAGCGCTACGGCAAGGGCTTCGACAAGGTGCTGCTGGCGGGCATCGCGGTGGCGCTCGTCATCGTCGCGGTGACCATCCTCACCCGCGCGCTGTTCATGCCCAAGCTCGTGGAGCGCGAGCGGGACACCGTCGAGCTGACGAACCGCGTGCGCGGCGGAGCGGCCGGCATCGGGCTGGTCCTGGGGTTCGTCGTCGGGCTCACCTCGGTCGGCTCGGGCGCCCTGATCGGCCTCGCGCTCATCCTCATCTTCCGGCTGACGCCCCACCGGGTCGTCGGCACCGACGTCTTCCACGCCGCGATCCTGCTCTGGAGCGCCGGGCTCGCCCACTGGGTCGGCGGCAACGTCGACTTCGGGCTCATGGGCACGATCCTGATCGGGTCGCTCCCCGGAGTCTGGATCGGCACGCACCTGCTGCCGCGCGTGCCGGCCGCCGGCCTTCGCCCCGCACTGGGCTGCGTGCTGCTGGCCAGCGCGCTCGGGGTCTCCACCAAGGCTGGGCTGGAACTGCCCGCCTACGGGATCCTCGCGCCCCCGCTCCTCATCGGCGCCGCAGCGTTCCTGCTGCAACGCCGCCGTTCCCGTCTCGCCGTCCGCCCCACCACGGAGGTCGCACCCGCATGACGCCCCCAGTCACCACGCCGCGCCGTGAGCTCACCCACCTGCAGGCCCTCGAGGCCGAGGCCATCCACGTGATGCGCGAGGTCGCCTCGGAGCTCGAGAACCCCGTGCTGCTGTTCAGCGGCGGCAAGGACTCGATCGTGCTGCTGCGGCTCGCCGAGAAGGCGTTCCGGCCGGCCGCCATCCCGTTCCCCGTGATGCACGTGGACACCGGGCACAACTTCCCCGAGGTCATGGAGTTCCGGGACCGTCGCGTGGCCGAGCTCGGCGTGCGGCTGGTCGTCGCGTCGGTGCAGGAGGCGATCGACAAGGGCCGCGTGGCCGAGGAGACCGGTCCGCGCGCCTCGCGCAACCGGCTGCAGACCACGGCGCTGCTCGACGCGATCGCCGAGCACGGCTTCGACGCCGCGTTCGGGGGCGCCCGGCGCGACGAGGAGCGGGCCCGCGCCAAGGAGCGCATCTTCAGCTTCCGCGACGACTTCGGGGGCTGGGATCCCAAGCGCCAGCGACCCGAGCTGTGGAACCTCTACAACGGCCGGATCCGGCGGGGCGAGAACGTCCGCGTCTTCCCGATCTCCAACTGGACCGAGCTCGACGTGTGGGAGTACATCGCCCAGGAGCAGCTCGAGATCCCGTCGATCTACTTCGCGCACGAGCGCGAGGTGTTCGCCCGCGACGGGATGCTCTACGCGACGTCGGAGTTCGTGCAGCTCATGGACGGCGAGGAGCCGTTCGTGGAGTCCGTCCGCTACCGCACCGTCGGCGACATGAGCTGCACCGGTGCCGTGCGGTCGACCGCTCGCGAGCTGGACGCCGTCGTGGCGGAGATCGCGGCGACGCGCGTGACCGAGCGCGGCGAGACCCGCGCCGACGACAAGGTGACCGAAGCGGCGATGGAAGACCGCAAGATCGCCGGCTACTTCTAGGCCGCTTGGAGACCCACTGATGATGACCGCCGAACCCCGCCCACACACCGACGCCGCCGGCCTGGCCGACGCCGGGCTGCTGCGCCTGGCGACCGCCGGGTCCGTCGACGACGGCAAGTCCACGCTGATCGGTCGGTTGCTCTACGACTCCAAGGCGGTGCTCGCCGACCAGCTCGAGCACGTCGAGGAGGTCTCGCGCAAGCGCGGCTCCGACGTGCCGGATCTCTCGCTGCTGACCGACGGTCTGCGGGCCGAGCGCGAGCAGGGCATCACGATCGACGTGGCCTACCGGTACTTCGCGACCGCGCGGCGCACGTTCATCCTGGCCGACACGCCCGGGCACGTGCAGTACACCCGCAACATGGTCACGGGCGCGTCGACCGCCGACCTGGCGATCGTCCTCATCGACGCGCGCAAGGGCGTCATCGAGCAGACCAAGCGCCACGCGTACCTGAGCGCCCTGCTCGGCATCCCGCACCTGGTCGTCGCCGTCAACAAGATGGACCTCGTCGACTGGCAGGAGGACGTGTTCGACGGGATCGTCCGGGACTTCCTCTCGCTGGCCGGCCGCCTGCGCGG
>NZ_JBFIGP010000171.1:0-8139 GCF_041602235.1 Paraconexibacter sp. | reverse complement strand
GGTGGCCGCCCTCACCCGCACCGAGGATCGGGCCGCGATGCTGCGACGGCGCGGCGTCGAGGCGCACGTCGCCGACGTGTTCGACCGCGGCAGCGTCGTCGCAGCCTGCCGCGCCGCGGGCCCGGACGTGGTCGTGGACCAGCTCACGGCGCTCCCCAAGGCGTTGGACATCCGCCGGTACCGCGAAGCGCTCGCGCCCACGAACCGGCTGCGCCTCGAGGCGACCCCGAACCTGATCGCCGGCGGGCTCGCCGCGGGCGCACGGCGGATCCTCGTGCAGTCGATCTCGTTCATCACCGCCCCGCAGGGGCCCTGGGTGCACGACGAGGACGCTCCGGTCTTCACGTCCGCCCCCGCCGCGTTCCGGGACGTGGTCGAGGCAGCGGTGCAGATGGAGCGCATGACGCTCGCCGAGACCGCCCTGGACCCGGTGGTCCTGCGGTACGGGTTCCTCTACGGTCCGGGCACCTACTACGCCCGGGACGGCGCGACCGCCCAGGCCGTCGCCGCGCGGGCCTTCCCGATCGTCGGCCGCGGGACGGGGACCTCGTCGTTCCTCCACGTCGACGACGCCGTCGACGCGACGGTGCTCGCCCTCTCCGGTGGCGCGAGCGGTCTCTACAACGTCTGCGACGACGACCCGGCCCCGATGCGCGACTGGCTCCCGCACCTCGCGACGCTGCTGGACGCGCGCCCGCCGCGCCGGGTTCCCGCCCTCCTCGCACGGCTCGCGGCCGGGCCCCACGCCGTCCACTTCGCGACCTCGCTGCGGGGGAACGCCAACAGCCGGTTCAAGGAGACGTTCGCCTGGCAGCCAGCGCACCGCTCATGGCGGGACGGGCTGCGGTCGGCCCTCGCCACGCCCCCGGCCGAGGGCTCCCCCGCCTCCGTCCACATCACCTGACGCGATCGCGCTCACATAGCCTGGGGACGTGCGTCTCGTCACCTGGAACGTCAACTCGCTGAAGGCGCGTCTGCCGCGCGTGCTGGAGCTCCTCGAGACCGTGGCTCCCGACGTCGTGTGCCTGCAGGAGACCAAGTGCGCCCCGGAGGCCTTCCCCGAGGACGTCCTGCGCGACGCGGGCTACGCCGCCGTCCACCACTCGGGCGGGCGCTGGGCCGGGGTCGCGATCCTGGCCCGTGACGGGCTGGCCCTCAGCGAGTCGGCCTGCGGCCTCGCCGGCGAGGCCCAGCCCGACCAGGCCCGCTGGATCGAGGCCGTGGTCGACGGCGTGCGCGTGGCCAGCGTGTACGTCGTCAACGGGCAGGCGGTGGGCACGGAGCCGTTCGCCGAGAAGCTCGTGTTCCTCGAGGCGATGGCCGCGCGCGCCGCGGGGCTCCGCGACGGTCCGGGCGAGACGGTGATCGCCGGGGACTTCAACATCTGCCCCACCGACCGCGACGTCTACGACGTGCAGGCGTTCGCCGGAGCGACCCACGTGACCGAGGAGGAAAGGGCGCGCCTGCGGGCGATCGAGACCGCGGGAGGCCTGCGCGACGCCCACGAGGTCCTGCATCCGGGCGAGCAGCAGTTCACGTGGTGGGACTACCGCCAGGGGCACTTCCACCGCGGGCTCGGGCTGCGGATCGACCTGGCGCTGGTCAGTGAGGGGATCGCCGCGGGCCTGGAGCGGGTCGGCATCGAGCGGGACTTCCGCAAGGGCGCCAAGCCCTCGGACCACGCGCCCCTCGTCGTGCAGTGGCGCGGCGGCTGAGAGCGGCCTCCCCCGGTCGGGTGCCGCACGGTCCCACGAGCCGTCGCGCGTCCGCGCAACGCCCTAGGGTGTTGCCCCATGCCGCCGTTGATCACCCGTGAAGAGGCCCTCGAACTCGGGGAACTGGAGGACCACGCAGCGATCGAGGCCCTGGTGGAGCGGGCATGGGCGGCACGCCTGGAGTCCTTCGGGACCAGCACCGACATGTGCTCGCTCGTCAACGCGAAATCGGGCGGCTGCGCCGAGGACTGCGGGTTCTGCGCCCAGTCGCGCTTCGCGGAGGCCGAGACCCCGATGCACGCGATGATGGAGCCCGAGCAGATCCTCGAGCACGCGAAGGCGGCCGAGGCGGCCGGTGCGCACCGGTTCTGCATGGTCACCCAGGGCCAGGGGCTCTCCAAGCGCGACTTCGAGAAGATCCTCGAGGGTGCTCGACTGGTCTCCGAGCAGACGAACCTCAAGCGCTGCGCGTCGGTCGGCCACATGTCGGTCGCCCGCGCCAAGCAGCTCAAGGACGCCGGGATCCAGCGCGTCCATCACAACGTCGAGACCGCCGAGTCCTACTACCCGGAGGTCTCCAGCACGGTCAGGTACGAGGGCCGTCTGCGCACCATCGACGCGGTTCGCGAAGCCGGGCTGGAGACGTGCGTCGGCGGCATCCTCAACCTCGGCGAGTCCCGCGCGCAGCGGGTGGAGATGGCCTTCCAGCTCGCGTCGATCGATCCCACGTCGGTGCCGATCAACCTGCTGAACCCGCGTCCGGGCACGAAGTTCGGCGACCGCGACCTCATGGACCCGTGGGAGGTCGTGAAGTGGATCGCGATCTTCCGTCTCATCCTGCCCGGGGCCCTGTTCCGCCTGTGCGGCGGTCGCACCGAGAACCTCGGCGATCTGCAGCAGCTGGCGGTCAAGGCGGGGCTCAACGGCGTGATGATGGGCAACTTCCTCACCACGCTGGGCAACACCCCGGCCGAGGACCGCTCGATGTTCGAGAACCTCGGTCTCAACATCGCCCGCCAGCCCGACAACGGGGCCAACCCGCGCCCGGACAACCGCTCCGGATGGCTCGAGGGCGAGACCCCGGACGTCGTCGAGGACTACCTCGACACCCGCGCCGACGCCGAGAGCGCCGGCATCGAGATCCAGCTCTGGGATCCGGCCTCCCAGCTGCGCTACGTCCGCAAGGACAAGACGGTGCCGCCGCGCCCCGACGGGGCCCCCAACCGCTGGCCGGGTGGGACCCCCCGCCCGGCCGAGCCCGCCGTGACGACCGGCATGCCGTTCGGCCACTGACCGGCGATGAGCGAGATCGCCGCCCGCCTCGACGAGCTCCGCGATTCCGGCCTGTACCGGCGGATGCGGCTGGTCTCCGGGCCGCAGGGCGGACGGGTGATGCTGGACGGGTCACCCGTGATGCTCCTCTGCTCGAACAACTACCTCGGGCTCGCCGACCATCCGCGGGTCACCGAGGCTGCGGCCGACGCCGCGCTGCGCTGGGGCGTCGGGGCCGGAGCATCCCGTCTCGTCAGCGGCACGATGACGATCCACCGGCGACTCGAGGAGCGCCTCGCCGCGTTCAAGGGCACTGAGGACGCGGTCCTGTTCGGGTCCGGCTACCTCGCCAACCTGGGGGTCATCCAGGCGCTCGTCGGCCTGGCGCCCGGGCGCGCGACCGTGTTCAGCGACGAGCTCAACCACGCGTCGATCATCGACGGCTGCCGGCTGTCCCGCGCCGACGTCGCGGTGTACGACCACTGCGACGTCGAGCATCTCGCGTGGACGATGGCACGCCGCAACGCGGACCCCGGCCACCCGAAGATCGTGGTGACCGACAGCGTCTTCTCCATGGACGGGGACGTGGCGCCGCTCGCCGACCTGGTGGAGCTGTGCCGGCGGACCGGGTCGAAGCTCGTCGTGGACGAGGCCCACGGCACCGGCTGCGTGGGGCCGGGCGGCCGCGGCGCCGTCGCGGAGGCCGGGCTCGAGGGCGAGGTCGACGTCGTCGTCGGCACGCTCGGCAAGGCCCTGGGCTCCTACGGCGCGTTCGCGGCCTGCAGCCACGAGCTCGTGGAGCTGTTCACGAACACCGCGCGGTCGCTGATCTTCTCGACGGCGCCGCCACCTCCCGCCGTCGCTGCCGCCCTCGCCGCGCTCGACCTGCTCGAGGAGGAGCCCGACCGGGTCGCGACGCTCCGATCCGGGGCCGACGCGCTGCGCGACGAGCTGGCCCGCGAGGGCTTCGACGTCGCCGGCTCGACCACCCAGATCGTGCCGCTCATCGTCGGGGACGCCGCGCTGGCGATGCGGATCTGCGAGGAGGCGATCGCCGACGGCGTCTTCGCCCAGGCCATCCGGCCTCCCACGGTGCCCGAGGGCACCTCCCGCCTGCGGCTCGCCGTCATGGCCAGCCACACCAAGGACGAGCTCCGCGAGGCCGCACGAACCCTCGGGCGCGCCGCGCTGAAGGCCGGGTTCCGGCCCGGCGCCGGCGTCCCGGTCGCCGCCGCGACACCCGGCCACCGCATCCACGCCGCCTGATTCCCGTGCGGGGCATCTTCGTCACCGCGACCGACACCGAGGTCGGCAAGACCGTCGTCGCCGCGGCGATCGCGGCGACGCTCGTGCAGGACGGGATCCCCGTCCGGGCGTTCAAGCCCGCGGTCACCGGCCTCGAGGAGCCCGTCGCGGGTGTCCCGGCCGACCACGAGCTGCTCGCCGCCGTCACGGGCGACGTCGCGGAGCAGGTCGCTCCCCACCGCTTCGGCCCCGCCGTCTCCCCGCACCTGGCGGCCGCGCTGGCCGGCACGACCATCGACCCGCGCTCCCTGGCCGCGACGGCACGGGCGCGCGCCCAGGCCGCCGGGCCGAGCGGCGCGCTGGTCGTCGAAGGGGTGGGCGGCCTGCTCGTCCCGATCACCGAGGACTTCTCCGTGCGGGACCTCGCGGTCGAGCTGGCGCTGCCCGTGGTGATCGCGGCCCGTCCCGGCCTGGGCACCATCAACCACACGCTGCTGACGCTCGCCGAGGCGCGGCGCAGCGGGCTCGACGTGCGTGCGGTCGTGCTCACCCCCTGGCCCGAGTCCCCGGACGTCATCGCCTCGTCCAACCGCGCGACGCTCGAGCGCCTCGCCGGCGTCGAGGTCCTGACCCTGCCGCACGTGGCGACCATGGCGGCGGAGCCGCTGGCGAGCGCCGGTCGGGCACTCGATCCCGCCCGCTGGCTGGACCGCTGAGCGCGCGGGAGCCACCGCACCGGTGCCCGCGGCCCGGCACCCGGGGACCCGGCTCAGCCGCCACCCTCGCCGTCGGCGGCGACGTCCACGATCGAGGCGTCGACGAGCCACTCCACGGGGGCGACGTCGTCGGTGTAGACCCGTCCGCCGCGCAGCGCGGGTTCCAGCCGCCGCGCGGAGGCAGCCGCGATCGGGCGCAGATCGTCCGGCAGCGTCAGCAGCTGTGACCGCAGGGCCCGTGCCGGGGGTGTCGCGGCGGTCGTCGCGACGAGCATCGTGTTCACCCGCTGGCTGGGATCGCGCCAGACGCGGTCCTGGCCGAACGCCGAGCGCATCGTCGCCGCCAGCACCTTCTCGAGCGCCTGGCTGTTCGCGGGATGGCCCACGTTGATGATGACCAGGCCGCCGGGTTCCAGCCGCTCGCGCACGAGCTCGAAGAACTCCTTCGTCGCCAGGTAGAACGGGATGTACGGCTGACGGTAGGCGTCGATGATGACCGCGTCGTAGCGGTCGTCGGCCCTTCGCAGCCACGGACGGGCGTCGGCGGTGTGCGTGCGCAGGCGCGGCGCACGGAGATCGAACAGCTCCTTCCCGACCTCCGTGATCTCCCCGTCGATCTCGACGCCGTCGATCAGCGTCTGCGGCGCGTAGTGCCCGAGCGCCCGCGCCGTCGTCCCCGCGGCGTTGCCGAGGATCGCCACCTTGCGCGGGCTGGGCCGGGCTCCCGCGAACGGCAGCACGAGCAGCTCGTCCCAGTAGTTGCCGGTCAGGTAGGTGCCGGGCCTGTAGACGGAGTGGACGGCCTGCCCCTCGTTGAGCTCCAGCCGCCGCTCGCCCTCGTCGTCCTCGACGACCCGGGCGTACTGGTACTCCGTCTCCCGCTCCCAGATCACGCGATCGCCGCCCGCGGCCTTCAGCGTGCCGACCGGGAGCGCGATCAGCCCGATCATCGCGACCGGCATGGCGGTGGCCGCAAGGCGCCGGGTCCGCAGCCACGGGATGCTGACGAGTGCCAGGCCCAGCGCGAAGACCAGGAAGGTGCGCCGGGAGCCGACCACGGGGATCAGCAGCAGCGCGGCCAGGAACACGCCGGTGAGCGAGCCGATCGTCGAGATCGCGTACAGCCTTCCGGCGACCTGCCCGGCCCGGTCGACGGTGTCGACGGTCAGGCGGATCGCGTACGGCGACACCATCCCGAGCAGCAGCACCGGCGCGGCGATCAGGACGCTGACCGCGATCAGCGAGCCGAGGAACGCGCCCGCGTTCACCGACTCCAGCGCGTCGACGGAGATGCGCAGGAACGGTCCGCTGATGAACGGCACGATCGCCAGCAGGACCGCGGCGATCAGCACGATCCGGGCCAGGCCTGCGGGAGTCGGGTCGCGATCGGCCATCCTGCCGCCCAGCGCGTACCCGACCGACAGCGCGACCAGCACCGTGGCGATCGTGTTCGCCCACACGATCGTCGAGGCGCCGAACCATGGGGCGAGCAGGCGGGCGGCCGCGATCTCGGCCCCCAGGCTGGCGGCCCCCACGACGAACACCACGGCCTCGATCGGCGGGCCGTTGCGGCGAGCGGTCACACGCCCCAGGGTACCCCGCGCGGCCCGGCACGCCCTGCGCGGGCCCTGCCGTCAGGAAGCGACCAGGCGCGGCGTCAGGACCCCGGCGTCGGACACCCGCTGCTCAACGTCGACCCCGGCGCTGATCAGCGTCGCCAGCCGGCGGGTGGCGACGGAGACATCCACGGACCAGGCGCTACGCAGGCCGGCGCTGAGGTCCTCGAAGGTCGACAGCGCAGCGTGGCGCTGCCCCGCTCCCGCCAGCGCGACCATCAGGTCGTGAGCGACGCGCTCGTCGAGTGGCGCGTCGGCCCGCAGCGCACGCAGGACCGCGATCGCCTGTGCTTCCCGGCCCCCGTCGCGGAGCCGGGCGGCGCAGGCGAGCCCGAGATCACGGCGCAGCGCGATCAGGAGCTCGCGGTAGGGCCGGGACCAGTCGCTGTAGCGATCCTCCGGGAGGGGCTCGCCACCCCAGAGGGAGAGCACGCCCAGCGCCTCGTCGGCGCCCGGACCACGGGTGGTGTGCAGCAGGCGGTCGGCGGCTGCCGCGAACAGCTCCGCGTCGATCCGGTCCTCCGGGCCGAGCACGAGGCGGTACGTGCCGTCCCCCCGACCGATCCGGCCGGCGCCGACCACGCGGCGGGCGTGGTGGATCGTGACGTGCAGGTTGTTGCGTGCGGCCCGTGGCTCGAACCCGGGCCAGAAGCTCTCCAGCAGAACGTCCTCCGGCACGCTGCTCCCCCGGGCGGCGACGAGACGACGCAGGACGCGTCCCGCGGTCGGACGCAGCGACCGCACCTCTCCGTCGACGGCGACCGTGAAGCGACCCAGGACGCAGATCGCGACCGTCCTTGGATCGAGTGGAGTGGCGCCTTCCCGCAGCACGACGCCAGCGAGGGTAGACCCGCGCGGCCCCTCGCGCATCAGGGTCAGCCCTGATGTCGGCGTGACCTACCGGCGGCGGAGCCGAACCCTCGCCGTGCTCTGCCACAGGCTGCTGCCGCCGTCCCGGGCCTCGATGACCGCGTCCGTCGGCGTGCCCTTCCGCGCCTTCGTGAGCTTCTTCGCCTTGGCCTTGGGGAGTCGCACGCGCAGCGTCTTCTTCTTGCCCTTGGGGATCGAGAACAGCGCGCGTCCCAGCAGCGTGGGCCTCTTGCCGGCCTTCTTCGCCGGTCGCTCGAGGGTCACCTCGCCGAGGCAGCGCTTCTCGGCCGTCTTCGGGCAGGACACGACGAGCCCGGCCCGCCGCCGCTTGTCGAGCCGTGCCGACCTGGTCGTGATCCGCGGTCCCGCGGCGACCTTGAGGTCCCCGCCGAGATCCTCGCCGAAGGCGTCACCGAAGTCGTCGAAACCCTCGCCGAAGAAGCTGTCGTCGAACTCATCGCCGAAGTCGCCGAAGTCCAGGTCGTCCCCGAGCCCGTCGAACAGCGACTCGAACCCGGCACCGTCCGCGTCGATCCACCCGCCGGCCGTCTCCTCGTCGAAGTTCGGGTCGAGCGTCTCGTTCGGGTCGAACGGGTCGCACCCGGCGCCGTCACCCTCGTTCCCCCAGATCGCGTCCCCGTCGCTGCAGGTCTGGTCGCCGCCCGAGGGGGTCGCTCCGGGCGCCTTGGGCTTGTCGGGCTTCGC
>NZ_JBFIGP010000170.1:0-8268 GCF_041602235.1 Paraconexibacter sp. | reverse complement strand
CTGCTGTTCACGTCGGAGTTGCAGCGGCGGCTGGAGGGGATCGGCTCGGCGGTCATCGCGACGGCCGCCCACCCCGGCTGGGCGGCGACGCACCAGCAGGAGCGCACCGGCAGCTGGGTGCAGAACACGGCGATGGCGATCGGTAACCGCGTGCTCGCGCAGTCCGACGAGCAGGGCTCCTGGCCGACGCTCTTCGCCGCCACCGCCGAGGTGCCCGGTGACGCCTACGTGGGCCCGAGCGGGTTCCAGCAGATGCGCGGCAGGCCGAAGCTGGTCGGGCGCACGTCCGCGGCACGGGACGTGGAGGTCGCCCGGCGGCTGTGGGAGCTCTCCGAGCAGCTCACCGGCGTGAGCTTCCCGCTGGCGCCCGCGACGACCTGACGGGCGACCGCCGGTGCCGGCGCCCGCCGGGCACCACCGGCGAGCCGCGGGGTCAGGCCGCGAAGTCCGTGACGTCGTAGACGTGCGTGCGCGGCAGCGCGAAGGCCGCCCGCTGGTCGGGAGCGTGCGTGGTCTCGGTGTGCACGGTGAACCCGACCCGCCCGACCTGGAAGATGGCGGTCACCGTCTGGCCCTCGATCGCGTCCTCGGACCCGATGTCGAGGACCACGTCCCGCCCGCCGAGCCGGCAGGACATCGAACGGATGCGCCGGCGGTGCGCGGTGGCTCCGGTCAGGTGCTCGGCCGTGTCACTGAGCTCGCCGTAGGCGGCCTCGGCCGCGGTGGCGTCGTGACGAAAGCGGGGGACGAAGAACGGGACGACTGCTGACGAGGCCATCAGCCGCGCCGCTGGCGGGCGGCGTCGGGGCGCTTGCCCTTGCCGGTGGGCCTCGGGGGCGGCTTGGGGTACTTCTTGCGCTCCTCCGGCGTCATCTGCCGGACGGTCAGGGATCCGCCGGCGATCTGTGCGCGCATCTCCTCGAGCTTCTTCGCCCGGGCTTCCTGGGCACGCTGTTGCTGTGGGCTCGGATTTGCCATCTTCGTTACAAGCTTACGGGATCGGTCCAGTCGGCGACATGAGTCGTAGATGATCGAGGTGGGCGGTCACGGTCGCCGGCGCCGCGCGGCCAGGATCGCGAGGCCACCACCCGCGAGGGCGCCCGCGAGCGCCGTGACCACGAGCCACCACCACGCCACCCGCGAGCCCTCGTCGTCGGGGCGCCCGGCCGCCTGGGCCACGTCGGTCCCGCCGCTCACGCCGGTCGCGTCGGCGAGCACCGGGCCGATCAACGCGGCGGTGGCGAGGTGCCCGAGCCCGTTGGGGTGCAGCGGGCCGCTGAGTCCCGAGCCGCGACCCAGGGACTCCTCGATCCGGCGCACCCACCGGTCGTGGCCGCGGGCGCAGATGCCGTGGGCGAGGAAGGCGTCCTGCACGCCACGGACGAACCGCCACCCGTGCCGGAGCGCGGCCAGACGCGCCTGGGCGTTGAGCGGTACGACGACCGACGAGAAGGCCCACGCCGCCTCGTCCCGGTCGATGCCCGGCAGGGCCTGCGCGCAGACCTCGCCCTCCTCGTCGTGCGTGGGGTCGAAGTACTCCACGAGCACGACGCGGTCCGCCGGCACCCGTGCGTCCCGCAGCCGCGCGGCGACCTGCGCGTAGCGCTCCGGGAGTCCGGCGATCGCCGACGCCTGGACCTCGGCGGCCGTCGGCGCCGCCGGGTCCTTGGCGACGCCGCCCGACCGCGCCGGATCGAAGCGGCGCTCCGGGCACCGCGCGACGACGACGCAGAAGCGCGCCACCGCGCCGAAGTTCACGTCGTTGGCCCCGATGCTCACGAGGACGGCGTCGGGCATCCGTCGCGACGCCAGTCGCGCGACCTCGTCCAGTTGCGCCGGCAGCGGGCCGCGTCGCGCGTCGGGCTCGATGCCCGCGTAGGAGCCGAGCAGCCCGCGCGGCACGGTCGCGCCGGAGCAGCCCAGAGCCAGCAGCGTGACCGCGCTGCGGGTCGAGCCCGACTCCAGCGCCAGGGCGGCCTGCGCGGCGCCCGAGCGCATCGACCGATGGCAGCGCCGCTCCAGCCATCGCGGGCTCAGGACGCTCGGGCCGTCGGGATTGCCCTCGCCGGAGCTCACGGAGTCGCCCACCGTGACCACGAGCAGGTCCCGCGCCCGCACGGTCGCGGAAGCCTCCTCACCTTCCGATCGCAGGACGAGCGTGTGCTCCTGGTCGTCCCCGAGGTCCAGTCGCGCCCGGCACCGACCTGCGGGCGTGGGGGTGACGGGCGCTCCGTCCAGCGACCACGACGGGTCGGGCGCGCACGTGCGCACCTCGATCTCGGTGGTGCGCAGCGTCGCCTCGTCGACCTTCCGCGCGACCCCGTCGACACCGTCGCCCGCGAGCTTCGCCGGGACGCTCCATCGGAACGCCACGGGGTCCGCGAGCGCTCCGGGGGCCCCGACGAGTCCCAGCAGCACCAGCACCAGCCCGATGGTGAGCGGGCGCCTCACTCGGTGAACGCCACCTTGCGGTACCTGCCGTCGCGCACGTAGCCGCCGTAGCGCGCCGGGAACTTGTAGCGGCCCTGCGTGCCCGGGGCCGCCGGCGGGGAACCGGAGTCGCAGTACACGCGCAGGACGCAGGAGCGCTTGCCCCAGACCCCCTCGAAGGCGTTCCACAACGCCGGGAGCGTGCCGGCGGCGCGGGTCGGGAGCAGTCGCACGCACCGGTACTCCCGGCACCTGGTGGTGTCGTTGCCCGACCACGGCAGGGTGCCGCGGTGCACGCGCTCCTCGAGGTTGGGATGGGCGGTCTGCACGCAGCCTCGCGAGCAGGGCACCGGGTAGCTCGCGTGCGTGCCCGACGCGACGAACACCAGAGGCCGCGCGGTGGCGTCCTCGACTCCGGAGGAGAACCGGGCGAGCCGCGGCTCCCGGTCCCAGCGCCGGCGAAGCTCGGTCCAGTCGTACCGCACGACCGCGTCGTGGGCCGCGTAGTGCACGGCGATCGGCCGCGGCTCGTCGCCGGTGCGGTCGATCACCACGGTGATGCCCTCCCAGTCGGACTCGTGGTCGAAGCAGGAGATTCCCGGGATCACGAGTCCGGCGCCGCAGAACGCCCCGTAGCCGGCACCCGCCGGGTTGGACGGCAGGTACCACCAGTAGTCGAGGTAGAGCAGCCGGCGCCCGGATCGCTCCTCGCCTACGGGGTGGACGTAGATGGCGCTCGTCAGCTGGTCCCCCCGCTCGGCGCTGATCTCCAGGTGCGTGCCCCCGTTCACGAGGGCCCGGGGGTCCTTCACCACCGTGCAGTCCGAGCCGCTGACCCGGCGGTCCTCGCACTGGGAGATCCTGCCCGCGGCGAACAGGCCCTCGATCGAGAGCGGAAGGGGTACGCGTTCGCTGGGGTCGAACAGCAGGACGGGACGGTGCTTGAAGGCGAGGGCCAGGTCGGCCTTGGCGGTCGGAGCGCCGATCGCCAGGGTGAGCGCCGCCTCGGTGACGGAGGGCGCGTCGACGTCGCGGGTGGAGACAGCGCCACCGGGGTCAGCGAACCGCGCCCAGGCGCGCAGTCGCTCGGCCGAGGGCGACTGCAGCAGGGCGTAGAGCGGTGCCCCATCCGGCGCCACGGATCGGCCGATCCGCCGCCAGCGCCCCACCTCGCGCTCGGTGGCGGCCACCGGCGCCAGCGCGCGTGGTTCGGGAAGCTCGGTGACCGAGCCGTCCACGAGCAGGAGCACCAGCACGTCGGCGCCGGGACGGGGCTCGAGCGGCACCCGCGGGTCCGGGGCCGGGGCATCGCCGCCCGTGCCCGATTCGGCGGTCTCGCCGCCGCCGGACGCCCGCGGGCCGGTGAGGGCCTCGTCCACGGTCGCGCGGGCCTGCGCCTCGTTGTCGCTGCCCCGCAGCACGAACCGCGCCACGTCGTCGCGGACGACCGCCACGGACCAGCGGACGTCGAAGTCCCTCCCGATGGTGGACGGCGTGTAGGCGGCGGGCCCGGACTGCTGACGCGCAGCCCCGGCCGGGGCCACGAGCACGATGTCGAGCTTGGAGGCGACCGCCGTGCGGGCCGGGACCTTCGCCGTGCCCTCCTCGCGGTCGCCGAAGGCGAACGGCAGCACGATGACGAACGCCAGCGCCAGCGTGCTGCCGACGATCAGCGAGACGCGTCGGGTCAGCCCCGCGCGCAGGAACCAGTAGGCGCCCCACGCGTACACGACCACGGCGATGAGCAGCCCGAGCAGGATCGGGGGCCGACCGAACGGATGGGTGAAGACGTTGAAGGCCAGCAGCCCGAGCGTCGCGACCACCGCGGCGCCCGCGACGCGCAGGACGGCGACGCCGACCGGCAGCCACGCGGCGAGCAGGGCGAGGGCTCCGGCGCCGACGGCGACCCACACGCCGATCGCCTGCCCGAGCGTGATGATCCCGACGATGGTGGCGATTCCCACCATGCCGCGCGCGGTCCAGAGCCACAGCGGTGGGACGGTCGGGCCGGGGGGTGCGGGCGCCACCCTCCGACGACACCACTCGGGCGCAGCTGCGTCAACCCGTCGCACACCGTTTCCCGCGACTGGACGAACGTCCGATGCGTCCATCCTCAGTTCTGGCGATCACCAGGGCATGACCACATCGTCCACAGACCAGGCGCACGGCCTCACGGCGGACGAGACCCTGGCGGCCGACCTCCTGTTCGCCGAGCTGCGCGAGGAGCGCGCAGGCGGCCCGGCCACCGGCCGCCTGCCTCAGCAGGCCGGCTCACGAGGCACGCCCGCCACCGAGACGTGCTGCACCAGCCACCGCGCGATCCGCGACAGGGCGGTCGTCCCGGCCGCGTGATCGGGCGCGGTCGTCGCGATCGCCACCGCGAGCGGCCGTCCGGAGACGACCACGACCCCCATCTGCCGGTCCAGCCAGCCGTCCGCCCGGCCCGGGGAGATCCCGGGTCCCCATCCGCCCTTGAGCTGCGCGTCCCCACCGGTGGCGCCCAGACCCCAGCGCTGTGAGGAGACCACGGACCCCATGAGGTCGAGCAGTCGCGGACCGGTCGCGGTGCACGGCATGCCCGCCACGAAACGGACCTGGGAGGCCAGCGACCAGGCGGTCTGCCCGAACACCGTGTAGCCGGTCCGCAGGCGCTCCGCGGGGACGACCGTGGTGCTGTCCCCGGCGGCCCGCAGCTGGCCGGTCGTAGCATCGGCCGCGGCACGCCCGGCCCCCAGGGCGTTCCAGATCCTGTCGGCGGCGGCGTTGTCGGACGCGGTGATCGCATTGCGGAGGTCGGCCTGATCGGCGACCCCGCGGGCGATCGCGGCCATCGCGACCGGGACCTTCGCGGTGGACCAGGCGACCCCCGTCCGCAGCTGCCCCAGGCGCTCGATCCTCGTGCCTCGGCCCAGCGCGGCGACGGCGACCCCCTCGCTGCCGGGAAGCGTCCGCGCGAGGCGCTCGAAGCTCCTGGCGTCCGCGGCGGACAGCAGCGGGCCGCTCGAGGCCGGCGTCGACGGGCCGTCGCTCGTCGGCCCGTCGATCTCGTCGCTACCGGCCGGCAGCGACGCGGACCCGGGGACCTGCGGCTCCGCGGGGCTCTCCGGGGACAGCGGGTCCGGCTCGGGCACCGCGGCGTCGCGCTCCCGTTCGTAGTACTCGGCGTTGTCCTTGAGCGCCTGCGCGAGCTCGGCGTCGCCGGTCGTCGCCGCGGAGGACGGGGCGCCGTCCCCGCCGCAGGACGCGAGCGCACCGCAGAGCATCACGACGACGGCCAGTGCGCGGACCCGGACCCGGGGCATCCGTCCAGCTTGGCAGACGGCCGACGTGGACAGCGCCCCTGGCTGGGGATAGGGTCGAAGTGCGCTCTTCACCCCGCGCCCCCGCGCACCGCCACCTCCGAGAGGACGAGATGAGGTCAGCCGTCACCCCCCAGTCGCCAGGTTCACGCGGGGCGCTGCGGCGCCGGACGCTACCCGTCGCGCTGGTGGTGCTGGCCCTCGCCGTGGTCGGATGCGGCGGGGACGACGACGGGGACAAGGGCGCGACCTCCGCGACCCAGGCCCAGCGTGCGGCGGCGCTGTCCCTGCAGCAGGCGATGGACGCGGCGGCGCGCTCGATCGACAGCGTGCGCGGGACGCGCGACTCGCTGGAGCGGATGGGCGCCTCGCTGGAGCCGCAGATCGCCCAGACCGGGGACGTGATCGTGCTGCTGACGCCGCAGGCGGCCGAGACGGACGCCGGCAGGATGCTGCTGGAGGCCGCACGCGAGCAGCGGTCGTTCCTGCAGTTCGCGTCGGACTCCGCGACGAGCCGCTCCAAGAGCGCGGCGTCGAGCCTGGTCACGCGTGCCCGCGACGCGGGGCGCCGGGCCTCCGACGCCTACTCGCGCCTGGCCCAGGCCCAGACGGACCTCGCGGGGACGCTGCCCGCCTCGACCACCTTCAACACCGGCCGTCTGCGCGACGCGGTGACCGCGGTCTTCGCGTCCAGCAAGAAGCCGAGCACGACGACGACGCCGAAGACGACCACCAGCGGCAGCTCCGGGGGCTCGTCGCCCACCACGGGCACGACCTCCTGCGGGGACGGCCTGTCGGTGAACTCCGTCACCTCGTGCCCGTTCGCCCGCAACGTCCGTGACGCCTACGAGGCCAGCGGCGGCAGCTCCGTGATCGACGTCTACAGCCCGGTCACGAAGCTCACCTACACCCTGACGTGCTCGGGCGGTGTTCCCGTCGTGTGCCGGGGCGGCGACGGGGCGGTCGTCTACATCCGTTGATGGGCCGGCTCGCGCGGGTGGGCGAGCGCCCGCGCCGCGGCTCCGCATGAGGAGGTCGTGAGAGTTCTCCCACGGCTCAGCACGACGGAGTACCGTCGCGAGCAGTGCTGCATCCGATAGCTCTCGTGCGACGTCCGCCTACCGCCCCCGACGAACACGCATGACGTCGGGCGGTGAAGGCGGGCTGCCCTACGACCGCTTCGCGGCGCTGGGCGACCTGCAGACGGTCTTCACGTGGTCCGGTGACGGCGCCGGGCAGCTCGAGTTCGCCAACGACGCCTGGCTGGCGTTCCGTGGCCGCTCGCTGGACCGGGAGCTCGGGGAGGGCTGGCTCGACGGCGTGCATCCGGCGGATCGGGCGGTCGTCGAGCGCGGTATCGCCGACGCGTACGCGGCCCGGGAGCCGTTCGAGCTCGAGTACCGGGTGCGCGACCACGCCGGCCGCTACCGCTGGATCCTCACCCGCGGGGAGCCGCGGTTCGACGCCCACGGCAGCTTCCTGGGGTTCCACGGCACCGGGCTGTCGATCGACGAGCGCGTGCGCGCCGAGCGCGGAACCCGCCTGCTGTCCGAGGTGGGACGGCTCGTCGCCAGCACCGGAGACCCGGCCGACGCCCTGGAGGCGATCGCGCGCGCGGCGATCCCGCTGCTCGGCGACTGCTGCGTGATCGACCTCGTCGGAGAGGATGGCGCGTTCACCCGGCACGTCCTCGCGCACCTCGACCCACGGCTCGAGGCGGTCGCGCGTGGCTTCAAGGGTCCCCAGCCGCACTCCCCGCTGTACGGGGTGCTGCAGGACGGCCGGCCGGTGCTTCTGCAGAACACGGCGGAGGAGTTCGCCGACGCCGGTGCCCCCGAGGACCGCGAGGAGCGCCGCTCCATGGCGCTGCGCAGCAGCATCCTGACCCCGGTCGTCGCTCGGGGTCGCGCGTTCGGCGTGATGACGTTCGGGTCGCACGTCGCGGGCCACCACGACGAGGACGACGACGTGCCCCTCGCCCACGAGGTCGCCCGCCGGGTCGCCCTGGCGCTCGATCACGCGAGCTCGCTGGCCGAGGCGCGCGCGGCGCGCCGCGCCAGCGAGGCGGCACGTGCCGAGCTGGAGGTCGCCGTCGTGCACGCCCGGCTCCTGGCGGACATCAGCGGCTGCCTGGAGGCGACGCTGGACCTCGCTCCGGCGCTCGACGCGGTGGCGGCGCTCATCGTCGGCTGTCTCGCCGACGCGGCGCGGATCGAGATCGTCGAGCACGGGCAGGTCCTCGGCGCCGGCGGCGCCCAGGCCTCCGCCGGCGCGCTCGACGAGCTGCGACGCTCCCCGACCGACACCGGCCGCACCCTGACCCTCCCGCTGACGCGATCCGGGCGGGCGCTGGGAACGCTCGCGCTCCTGTGGCGGTCAGGTCGGCTTCCGGACCCTGAGGCGCTCCCGCTCCTGGAGGAGATCGCCCGCCGGGTCTCCCTGGCGGCCGATGCGGCGCTGCTGTACGCCGACCGCGCGAACACCGCCCGCACGCTGCAGGCCTCGCTGCTGCCCGAACGGCTGCCCCGCATCCCCGGCG
>NZ_JBFIGP010000169.1:0-8336 GCF_041602235.1 Paraconexibacter sp. | reverse complement strand
GTAGATGTAGGCGGCGACGAAGGTCATACCGAACATGAACATGACGACGGCGGTCGTGATCATCCCCGACCGGACGTTCTTGCGTGCGAGCTTGCGATCCATGGTTCCTTCAGTCTAGAGCTTGGCGTCGGCCACCATCGCTGCGAAGAGCAGGGCGAGGTAGGCCAGGGAGAAGAGGTAGAGCTTCAGCGCGGCCTGGCGGTCGGCTCGCCGGTACAGCCGCACGGCACCGACGATGAACAGGCCGCCGAGGGCGAGCGACGAGGCGAGGTAGATCTCGCCCATGCCGCCGGCGCAGTACGGGAGCTGCGTGACGGCGTACAGCAGGACGGTGTACAGCAGGATCTGCCGACGGGTCTCGGCCTCACCGCGCACGGTGGGGAGCATCGGCACCCCGACCTTGGCGTACTCCTCCTTCATCAGGAGGCTGAGGGCCCAGAAGTGCGGCGGCGTCCAGAAGAAGACGATCGCGAACAGGTAGATGGCCGTGCCGCTGAGCGATCCCTCCACCGCGGCCCACCCGACGAGCGGCGGGACCGCGCCGGCGGCGCCGCCGATCACGATGTTCTGCGGCGTCCGGCGCTTCAGCCACACCGTGTAGACGAACACGTACCCGAGGAAGCCGGAGAACGACAGGCTGGCGGCCAGCAGGTTGATCGTCAGCGACATCAGGACGAACGACGCGACGGCCAGCACGATGCCGAAGGTCAGCGCGGCCCGGGGGGAGACGCGGCCCGACGGGATCGGCCGGTTGGCGGTCCGCGCCATCGCGAGATCGATGTCGCGGTCGTACCAGTGGTTCACCGCGCCGGCACCTCCGGCGGCCAGGTAGCCCCCGAGGCAGGTGAGCAGGATGAGGCCGATCGACGGGCTGCCGGCGACCAGCATGGTGGTGACCGTCGTCAGCAGCAGCAGCGACTGCACCTTGGGCTTGGTCAGCTCGGTGTAGTCGGAGAGCAGCTGCCGCGCGGCGCTGGGCGCCGCGAGCGGAGCGTCGACGGTCGTGGCGCGTGTTGCGGCCATCGGGGTGAGCGAGCCTACCGCCTGCGGCAGGCCCTGCGTGCCTCGGCGGGGGTCAGGCCCCCGCCGGAGCCTCGGTCTCGGTCGCGACGGCCGGGACGGGTGTCGGAGCCTCGGTCTGCTGACGCAGCACCTGACGACGGATGTCCTTCATCGGCTCCACCGAGCGGATGCGCGGCACCGTGTCGAAGTTGTTGACCGGGGGCGGGGAGGTGGTGAACCACTCGAGCGTGTTGGCCTTCCACGGATCCGGGCCGGAGACGGCGCCCACCTTCAGGGACCGGACCACGTTGTAGACGGTGACCATCACGCCGATGCCGAGGATGAACGACCCGATCGTCGAGACCAGGTTGTAGATCTCGAGGTTGCCGACATCCGGGTACTCGTAGACGCGACGCGGCATGCCGTCGAGGCCGATCGAGTGCTGGATGAGGAAGGTCACGTGGAAGCCGATGAGCATCAGCCAGAACGAGACCTTGCCGATGCCCTCGCTGAGCATCCGGCCCGTCATCTTCGGGAACCAGTAGTAGATGCCCGAGAAGATCGCCAGCACGGCCCCGCCGACCAGCACGTAGTGGAGGTGGGCGACGACGAAGTACGTGTCGGTGAGCTGCCAGTCGACCGGGAAGATCGCCAGGAAGATGCCGGTGATCCCGCCGATGAGGAACGTGAACAGGAAGCCGAGCGCGAACAGCATCGCGACGGTGAACTCGAGGGTCCCCCGCCAGAGGGTCGCGACCCAGTTGAACATCTTCACGCCCGTCGGCACCGCGATCAGGAAGGAGCTGAGCATGAAGAAGACGAGCACGATCGTCGGGCTCGGCGTCGCGAACATGTGGTGCGCCCACACGAGCAGGCCGAGGAAGGCGATGACCACGGTCGACGCGGCGATCGCCTTGTAGCCGAAGATCGGCTTGCGGCTGAAGACCGGCAGGACCTCGGAGACGATGCCGAAGCCCGGCAGCACCATGATGTAGACCTCCGGGTGCCCGAAGAACCAGAAGAGGTGCTGCCACAGCAGCGGCGCGCCGCCCTGGGCCGCGTCGTAGAAGTGCGTCCCGAAGTGGCGGTCGGTGAGCAGCAGCGTCACGGCGCCGGCGATGACCGGCAGCGCCAGGATGAGCAGCACCGCGTACACGAGGATCGCCCAGACGAAGAGCGGCATCCGGCCCCAGCCCATGCCGGGAGCCCGCATGTTCGCGATCGTCACGTAGAAGTTGATCGATCCGACCAGCGAGCTGATGCCGGTGAGGTGGATCAGGAAGATCCAGGCGTCGACGCCGCCGGACGGGAGGTACTGGTCGTCCGAGAGCGGCGAGTAGCAGGTCCACCCGCACTCCGGCGGGGAGAAGAAGATCGAGGCGTAGAACACGATGCCGCCGGCGGCGAGCATCCAGAACGACAGGGCGTTCAACTTCGGGAACGCCATGTCCCGGGCGCCGATCATCAGCGGCACGAAGTAGTTGCCGAAGCCGGCCATGATCGGGACGACGAAGAGGAAGATCATCGTCGTGCCGTGCATCGTGAACAGCTGGTTGTAGACCTCCGGCGACAGGAGGGTGTTGTCCGCCTGTGAGAGCTGCAGGCGGATCATCAGGGCCTCGACACCGCCCAGGATGAAGAAGCCGAAGGTCAGGACCAGGTACATGATCCCGAGCTTCTTGTGGTCGGTCGTCGTGACCCACGACGTCCAGCCCGTGTCGGGACGCTTGACGTCGTGCGCGACGATCTGGGGGACGGCTGTGGTGGTAACAGTGGCCATAAGAGCTTGGTGTCCTCGGAGGATCAGGGCGTCGCGCCGGCTTCGGCCGGCTGGTCGGTGGAGGAGGCCGCCGTGCCGGCGTCACCCTCGATCTGTGTGCGCGAGACCTGCGCGGCCTTGTTGGCTGCGGCGATCTCCGCCTGCTTGTCGGCGATCCACTGCTCGAACTCGGCAGGCGTGACCGCTCGGACCCGTGCGGTCATGTTCGCGTGGTTGCGGCCGCAGAGCTCGGCGCACTGACCCGTGTAGACGCCGGGCTTGGGGATCTTGAACCAGGTGTGGTTCGTGTAGCCCGGGACCGCGTCGAACTTGCCACCGAGCGCGGGGATCCACCACGAGTGCGCGACGTCCTGAGCGCGGATGTCGAGCGTGACCGTGGTGTTCGTGGGAACCACCATCTCCTCGTAGGAGAACGGGTCGTTGAGCGTGTTGCCGTCGCCGTCGCCGTTGTAGGTGTACCGCCACACGTACTGCTGGCCGTTGACCTCGATGTTGAGGCTCTTGCCGTTGGGGGGCAGGCGCTTGCTGGTGCTCGCGGTGAGGACGCCGTCGGCCAGCTCGAGACCGTCGGGACCGGAGTTGGGGGGGTTGCGGATGTCGTCGAGCTGCACGAACGTCACCACGGCCAGGGCGACGAGGATGAGGGCGGCGGCGCCGGTGACCCCGATCTCCAGGCGGGTGTTGCCGTGGATCTGCGCCGCGACGGCCCCCTTCTTGGCGCGGTACTTGTAGATCGACCAGAACAGGCCGCCCTCGACGAGCAGGAAGATGACCGTCGCGATGGCGAGGACCACCTTGTAGAGCGAGTCGATCTTGTCCGCGTTGGGCGAACCACCGTCCTCGGGGGTGAGCAGGTCGGCCGACGCGGTGCCCGTGAACAGCAGCGTCAGGCCGGCGGTGGCGAGCAGCGCCAGGACGAGTGTCCGGCGGCGGGAGGGATTCGGATTCATGGCACTCAAGGCGGCGTGGATTGTAGTCAGAGATCGGCGGGAGCCGGATGCAACGGGGCGCCTCAGCGCCCGGAGAAGGCGGCCTGGCGCTTCTGCGCGAAGGACATGACACCTTCGACGAAGTCCTGCGTACCTGCCATCTCCTGCTGGACATCGGCCTCGAGGGCCAGTTGTTGCGTGGTACGGGACATCGATGCGGCGTTGAGCAGGCGTTTCGTGCCCGCGTAGGACTGCGTCGGACCGGTGGCGAGTCGCTCGAGGAGAGCGTCGGCTGCCGACGCGAAGTCCGCGTCGGGGTGGACCGCGTTGACGAGGCCCCAGTCCAGGGCCTTGTCTGCGGGGACCTTCTCGCCCAGCATCGCCATCTCGGCGGCGCGGGTGACCCCGATGCGCTCGGGGACGAAGAGGGATGCGCCGCCGTCCGGAACGAGTCCGATGTTCACGAACGCGAGCAGGAAGTACGCGGACTCGGCGGCGATCACGAGGTCGCCGGCCAGGGCGATGCCGAGGCCGACGCCGACACAGGGTCCGTTGACCGCGCTGAGGACCGGCTTGGGGACGGACCGGAGGGTCTCGACGATCGGGTTGTACCGCTCCTGCAGGGACCGGCGGAGATCCGGAAGGCCCTTGTCGGTCACCGGAGGCGGGTCGTCGGAGTCGCTGAAGGACTGGAGGTCGGCGCCCGACGAGAAGGCCGCGCCTGCGCCCGTGAGCATGATCGCGCGCACGTCGTCATCGGCGCCTGCCTCCTGGAGCGCGGCCAGCGTCTCGCGGCAGAGAGCTCCGTTGAAGGCGTTCATGACCTCGGGCCGATGCAGCTCGATCTTCGTCGCCGGACCGTTGCGCCAGACCCGGACGGTGCCGGTGTCCCGCGTGAGCTCGTAGTCGCCCATGAGCGGCATCCTATGTGCGCGTACGATCGGATGGTGTCCCGACCCATCATCGGCATCTGCGCGAGCGTCGAACCGGTCAGCTACGGAGCGTGGAACGAGCCCGCTGCATTCGTCCCCGCGGTCTACCCCGAGGCGGTGCGTGACGGGGGCGGTCTGGCGCTCCTGATCTCGCCGGACGAGCGCTACGTCGTCGACCCCGACGAGGTGCTCGACCTCTTCGACGGCATCATCCTGGCCGGGGGGACCGACGTCGATCCCGGCAGCTACGGAGCCGCGCGCGACCCGCGCGTGGTGACCACGGACCCGTCACGCGACGCCTACGAGATCTCCCTGACCCGCCGCGCGCTGGAGCGCGACATGCCCCTGCTGGCCATCTGCCGCGGGATGCAGGTGCTCAACGTCGCGTGCGGGGGGACGCTGGTGCAGCACCTGCCGGACTCGCTGGGCCACGACGACCACCGCCGGGTGCTCGGGAGCTGGCCGGGGAACGAGCACGACGTCCGGCTGGACGCCGGGTCGGCGGCGGCGCGCCTGGCCGGTGAGACGCTGCACCGGACGTTCTCCCACCACCATCAGGCCGTGGACCGGCTCGGAGCGGGGCTCGTCGTGACCGGGACGGCGCCGGCGGACGGGTTGCCCGAGGCGATCGAGCTGCCGGACAGGACGCTCGCGGTCGGCGTCCAATGGCACCCGGAGGTCGACCCGGACAGCGCGGTCGTCGCGACCTTCGTCGCCGAGGTGGCCGCCCTGAAGGCGGCGGCGACGCGCTGAGCGGCCGCCGGACCGCGCGGGCGCTGCTACCCGAGCAGCCCCTCGTCGCGCAGCCACGCCTCGGTGCGGGCCATGCCCTCCGGCAACGACGTCGACGGCGTCCAGCCCAGGAGGTCGCGGGCCGCCGTGTTCGGATAGGCGCCCGTGCGCGAGAGGTACGTCAGCGCCTGACGCGTCACGTCGGGCGTCGTGCCCGTGCGTCGCGCGATCTGCTCGAACCCCGCCGCCGCCAGACGGAGCAGCGGCCTGGGCAGGCAGCGCACGCCGTCCTGTCCGAGCATGCGCGCGTAGTAGGAGAAGAACTCGCGCGTGGTCACCGGCGAGCCGTCGTGGGCCGTGACGGCTCGGCCACCGGCGTCGGGGTGCACGAGGGCGCGGACCACGCAATCGACCAGGTCGTCCACGTACACGGGGGTCAGGATCCCGTCACCGCGACCGGGGAGGACGAAGCGGCCCGCGCGCAGCATCCGCACCGGGCGCACCGTCCACGGCTGGGAGGCGGGGCCGTAGACGTCGCCGGGGCGGACCACGGCCGCTCCGCGGTGCAGCGCGAGGAGATGCGATGCGGTCTTCGTGTCGACGTAGGGCGCGCCGCAGACACGGGCGGGGGCGTCCTCCGACGGCAGGTCGCCGTGGAACTCGTAGCCCCAGGTGGCGACCGAGGACAGGTGCACCACGCGGTCGGCGCCGACGGCCTCGGCCGCGTCCATCACGGTTCGCGTGCCACCGACGTTGACCCGGACGAAGTCCTCCATCGCACCCCAGTCGGACACGAGGGCCGCGGTGTGCACGACGGCCTGGCAGCCCTCGAGGGCGCGGGTCAGCGCCACCGGGTCGGTGACGTCAGCGGTGCGGAACGCCGCGCCCGTCGCCTCGACGCGCCCGCCGACGGCGGCCGACAGGTCCAGGCCGACGACGTCGGCGCCGTCGCCGACCAGACGCGCGCACGTGGCGGCGCCGATGAATCCGCCGGCGCCGGTGACGGCGACGCGGAGACCTGCCGGAGAGTCGTCCATCATCGAACCTATACTGGCCGCGCTGTGCGCATGTCGAGCGCCATCAGGGCCGCGGCCTGGGGAATCGCCGCGGCCGGGATCGCGGCGCCCCTCGCGCGCCGCCGCCTCCGCCTGCCTCCTCCCGTGGTCACGACCGCCGCGGCGGCCGCCCCCTTCGCGATCTGCGTGGCGTTCCCGCGGTCGCGGCGCCGCGACGTGGCGACCTGCGCCCTGCAGATGTGGGCCTACATCGCGACGTACGAGATGCCGGCCGACGATCCCGAGCGCCAGCGAGAGCGGGTGCGGATCAGCTACCCGGTCAAGATCGACCGGGTCCTGGGGCTCGGCGAGCTGCCCGGCGTCAGGCTGCAGCGTCGCCTCGGGCGTCCCGGCACGGTGCGCGGTGCCGAGCAGGTGCTGGTGTGGGCGCACTGGCTGTGGTTCCTGGTGCCGCACGGGACCGTGCTCTACCTGCTGCTGCGACGTCCGGAGCGTTTCCCGTCGGGTGCCGCCTCCATGTACGGCGTCTTCGACCTCGGTCTGATCGGCTACTGGGCGCTGCCCACGGCGCCCCCGTGGTACGCCGCCCAGAACGGCCATGCCCCCGAGTTGCGCCGGATGATGGTGGAGCACGGCGAGGTGTTCTGGAAAGACGGTTGGGAGCCGATGTACGGTTTCCTCGGGGGAAACCCCCTGGCAGCCATGCCTTCGCTGCACTTCGCGACATCCGTGATGGCCGCGCACCTGCTGACCGACACCGGGCCGTTGCAGGGGGCGCTGGGGTGGAGCTATGCCGTGACCCTCGGCTTCGGGCTCGTCTACCTCGGTGAGCACTACGTCGTCGACCTGATCGCGGGCCTGGCGCTCGCGGAGGGGGTACGCCGGGTCGGGCCGCGTGCGGCGCCGCTGCTGCGCGGGGTCTCCCGTGGCGTCCAGCGTCTGGAGTCGGCGGCCCGCGCATGAGCGGCGACCGCGACATCGACGGCGGAGGTCCGCGCCCACCGGGTCCGGCCACCGGCGGGCAAGGCCCGGGCCCGCCGCCTGCGCCACCCGACCCGGCGGTACCCGAGGTGGGGGAGGAGCGGGCCGGGGCGCCCGTCACGGCGGCCGGGGCCGTCCGCGTGCCGCGCCCGCATCCCGCCCTGGGCCGGGTGAAGGACGTGCCGCGCGTGGCCGCCGAGCTCGCCGGCGACGCGCTGTCCTCCGGTCCGGAGATCTCCTCCGAGGACACCGACGACGAGGAGATGCCGCGGGTCGAGGTGACGCGCAGGACCGTCGTGCTCGGCGTCCTGTTCGTGCTCGGCGTCGTCGCGTTCTTCTACTTCGTGCTGCCGCAGCTGAGCGGCCTCGAGGACACCTGGCACCGGCTCGGCGACGGGGACCCGCTGTGGCTCCTGATGGCCTTCGGATTCAGCCTGCTGTCGTTCGCCGGCTACGTCGGGCTGTTCCAGGGGGTCTACGTCAGCGGGCCGTCGAAGGCCCACATCGGCTACCGCGAGAGCTACCAGATCACCATGGCGGGGCTGGCGGCGACGCGGCTGTTCGCCGCCGGGGGGGCCGGGGGCATCGCGCTCACCGCGTGGGCGCTGCGGCGCAGCGGCATGTCCCGACGCGACGTGGCGGATCGGTCGATCGCGTTCCTGGTGCTCACCTACGCCGTGTACATGGGCGCCCTGGTGGTGGTCGGGTACGGCCTCAGCTGGGGGATCCTGGAGGGGCCGGCGCCGTTCGGCGTGACGGTGGTCCCCGCGCTGTTCGGCCTCGTCGTCATCGTGCTCGCGGTCCTGATGACCTTCGTCCCGTCCGACGTCGAGCGCCGCTTCGCGCAGTGGGCCAGCGGCGGCGGGCGGCTGTCGCGGCTCGGCGCGAGGCTCGCGACGGTGCCCGCCGCGATCTCCGCCGGGGTGCGGATCGCCATCGGGCACATCGGTCGCCGCGATCCCGC
>NZ_JBFIGP010000168.1:0-8370 GCF_041602235.1 Paraconexibacter sp. | reverse complement strand
CCGACGCCGTTGACCGTCAGCGCCCCGCCGGCCGGTGCGGCGGTGTCGTTGACGAACGACACCACCCCGGACCGCTCGCTGCCCGCGATGTCGCGAGCCTGGAGCGTGTAGTCGGCGGGGGTCGAGGCTCCGGCCACCCAGCTGAACGACGATGACCCGAACGCCGTCGCGGCTCCCAGTCGAGTGCCGGCCGTGAGCGTCTCTGCGTCGTGCGTCCAGCCGGTCGCGCCGATCGCGGGGAAGGTCAGCGACCCGACGCCCGACCCCAGGTCAACGAGCGTGTTGGCGAGCGTGAATGCCCCGGGCGCGTCGCCCTTGAAGTACACGGTGCCCGACGAGAGGGATGCCCCCGCGGCGTCGCGCATCGTCGTCCCGCTGCCGATCGGACGGGTGATGGTCAACCCGTCCACCGAGGCGTGAAGCTCACGGGTGCTGTCCTGGTTGATGCAGGGGCTCGTGTTGATGCCCACGGGCCTTGCGCTCATCACCGAGCTCGGGCCCGCCGCCCCCTGCGTAGCCGTGATGCCGTCGACGGTCAGGCTGAAGCTGGTCGCGGTGCGTGTGGCCACCACGTCGTGCCAGTCGGTGCCCACCGCGAGGTTGACCCCGACGCCCCCGCTGTTGCCGATCTCGAAGCCGACGGAGGTCGGTCCGTAGCGGATGTCGAACCACCCTTCGACCGGGTTGCCGCACCAGGACCGCGCCGACACCAGGCTCTGGACGGTGCCCCCGGAAATCGAGGTCGACCGGAACGAGAAGGCGATCGTGAACGGGTCGGTCCCGAACTGACCGAGCGCAGGGTCGATCGTCAGGAAGCGCGACCCCGCGAACGAGAAGGCCTCGTCGCCCTGGGCGCCGGTCCGACCGGCGGCATACGCGGGCGCCCCCCCGCCCCAGACCGCGTCGAAGGCGCCGCTGGCGTCGACCGGCGAGCCATCGGCGAGGTAGACCGACGCGCTCTGAGGTCCTGTGGAGTCGACCTTGATCGGGACGCTGTCACGTGCGGTCTCGACGTTGCCTGCCTGGTCGGTCGACCAGTAGCTGACCGTATGCGTGCCTTCGGGGAGCGTGACCGGGCCGGTGTAGGTCTGGGTCGCCCCGCCGTCGAGCTTGTAGAACCGGTCCTTGACCCCGCTTCCCGGATCCGTCGAGGCGAGGGTGAAGCTCGGTGCTGCGGTGTACCAGCCCTCCGGGCCGTCGGGCGCGGGCGGGTCCAGCGTCATCGTGGTCGACGGCGGGGTGGTGTCGACCGTCCACGTGTGCGTGGCGCTGCGGCTGTGCCCGGTCTCGCCGGCCGTACGCACGGAGAACGTGTGCTCGCCCTCGGACAGGCCCGCGTAGTCCTGTGGGCTCGTGCAGGCGGCGAACGGCTCACCGTCCAGTCGGCACTCGTACTCCTGGCTGCCCGCGGGGACGTCGACGATCGCCAGCGTGTGGTTCGCGGACGGGCCGCTCGCGACCCCGGCGTAGGCCGTGCCGCCCTGTGACACCGCGACCGGCGTCGTGGACGACGAGGTCGAGCCGTGGCCCAGCTGCCCGAAGCTGCCGGCCCCCCACGCGTACAGATCACCCGTCGAGGTGAGCGCGAGCGTGTGGTTGGCACCGATCCCGACGCGCGTGACGGTCGTACCCGTCGGCATGGCGCCCTGCGCGACCGCGACCGGCGTCGATGACGTCACGTTCGACCCGTTGCCGAGCTGCCCGGCGGTGCCGAGCCCCCACGCGTAGAGCTTGCCCGTCGAACTGAGCGCCACCGTGTGGTTGGCTGCCCCCGCGAACTGCCTGAACGTCGTGCCCTCCGGTATGGCGCCCTGCGACACCGCGACGGGCGTGAAGGCCGACGAGCTCAACCCGTGGCCCAACTGGCCGGAGCTGCCGAGTCCCCACGCGTAGAGCTTGCCCGTCGACGTGAGCGCCACGGCGTGGTTGGCGCCGGCACCGAACTGCGTGTACGTCGTACCCGCCGGCGCGGCGCCCTGCGACACCGCCACCGGCGAGGTGGCCGAGGAGCTCGATCCAGTACCCAGCTGCCCGCTACCGCCGAGTCCCCACGCGTAGAGCTTGCCCGCAGAGCTGAGCGCCACGACGTGGTTGGAGCCGGACGCCACCTGGATGTACGTCGTGCCCGCCGGCGCAGCACCCTGCGACACCGCCACGGGCACCGACGAGTTCGTGGTCGACCCGTTGCCCAACTGGCCGAAGGAGCCGCCTCCCCACGTATAGAGCTTGCCCGCCGAGCTGAGCGCCACTGCGTGGATGCCGCCGGCCGCTACCTGCGTGAACGTCGTGCCCGCGGGCGCGGCGCCCTGCGACACCGCGGTCGGTGTCCGGGGGGAGGCCGTCGAGCCGTTCCCGATCTGGCCGGCACTGCCGTTCCCCCACGCGTACACCTTGCCGGTCGAGCTGAGCGCCACCGAGAAGCTGGTGCCGGTCGCTATCTGCGTGAACGTCGTACCCGCGGGCACCTCACCCTGCGACACCGCCACCGGGGTCGTCGAACTCGAGGCCGCTCCGTTGCCGAGCTGCCCGGCGGCGCCCTGTCCCCACCCCTGCGCGATTCCCCCCGGTCCCGCTCCGAAGGCGAAGCTCGCGCTGGCCTGGGAGGTGACGGCGGGCGGGAACGCTGAGATCGTCGGCGGCTCGAGCGCGGTGACCGACCCGGTGGTCGTGGTCTTGGTGAAGCCGTGGTGGATCGCGGTGATGGTGTAGGTGACCGCGGAGCTGGGCAGTGTGTCGTCGGTGCACGAGAGCGCCGTGGTGGGAGTGGTGGCGCCGCAGATCGGGGTGTCGTCGGAGCGGGTGACGCGGTAGCCCTGGGCGGTCCCACCGCCGGACGGGGTCGAGGCCTCCCAGCTCACGGTGACCTGGTCACCGGACTGGCGGGCGATCGGGTTGCCGGGGGCGGTGATCGCGCCAACCGGGGCCGAGGTGCTCGTGGCGCCGGTCGCCACGAAGTACGCGGAGGCCGCCTCAGCCATCAGCAGGCAGGTCGCCAGGACGGAGGCGAGCAGCGCGAGCGGCCGGTTGCGGGGCGTCGGGGTCATGAGTGGGCGCTCCCGGTGAACTCGAGGCTCAGGCGGGCGTTCTTGCACGCGTCCTGGTTGGTGCCCGACTCGCGCAGCGCGATCGTGGGAGCACTGACCCCCTGGGCGGGCAGCGTCACCGAACCATTCGCCGGCACCCGGACCGGGGTGTCGGGTGAGAGGTCGGACTGGGTGATCGCGAACCAGGCCGGATCGCACCCGGCGGGCAGCCCGGCACCCGTGAGCGCCACGGTCAGCCCATCGACCTCGATCGCCTGATCGTTGGGGTTGGTGAGCTTCACCGCCACCGGGCTCGCCGCGGCGCCGGGCGCCAGCAGACCGGTGGCGTCCCCGCTGATCGAGAACGGCGAACCGCTGGAGGTCGTCTGCGTGAACGACCAGAACGGCGCGAGCACGCTACGCCGCCCCGCTGCGTTGACCGACCGCACCGTGAACACGTGCCGGCCCTCGCTCAACCCCGTGTAGCTCGTCGGCGACGTGCAGGAGCTCCACGCGCCCTCATCCATCCTGCACTCGAACCCCGCATCTCCCGGCCCTGTGAACGCGAACGTCGCCTTCCAGGCACGGGTGCTGAGCCCCGGATGCGAGGTGATCGTCGGCTCCTTCGGGCCGGTCACGGTGAACGCCCACACCGGCGCGAGCGCGCTGCGCACCCCCGCGGCGTTGACCGCCCGCACCGAGAACACGTGCGCCCCAGCCTCCAGGCGCGGGTAGTCCGTCGGACTGGTACACGGCGTCCAGGCCTCGAGATCCATCTTGCACTCGAACCCCACTCCCGGCTCCCCCCGGAAACCGAACGTGATCGTCGAGCTCCCCGTCACCAACGGCGGGTGCGAGGTGATCGTCGGCGCCGCCGGACCCATCACCACGAACGCCCAGAACGGCGCGACCGCGCTCCGCCGCCCCTCCGCGTCCACCGAGCGCACCGAGAACACATGCGGCCCGGCCTCCAGCCCGGTGATCACCTTCGGGCTCGCGCACGCCGACCACTCGCCGGCATCCAGTCGGCACTCGTACCCCACCGCGTCACGTCCCTTGAACGTGAACACCACCCGCGAACCGGACACCACCGCCGAAGGATGCGAGGTCATCGTCGGCGCCGGCGGCCCCACCGCGGCAGCCACCGGCAGCACACCCAGCGCCCACGCCGCGCCGCCACCGACCGCGAACACACCCAACGCGGCAAGCAGCAGCACGGCCCGACGGGCCGACCTCGTGATCACTGGGGTACGCATGGCGTCCGGGCCCGCTGTGCCGCTCCTGCCGCTCAGCCCACGGGCGTCGGATCGACCTCGATCGTCACGACCGGCGTCGCACCCTGACAGGCGTTCTGATCAGTGCCGGAATCGTTGAGCACCATCTCGACATCGCCGTCGTGGGTCGCGCCACCCGCCAGCGTGCTCGGCAACGTCCCCGGATCGTTGGTGAGCGAGAACCACGAAGCCATGCACCCGTCCTGGGTCTGCTCGCCCTCTCCGGCCCGCGAGACGACGAAGCCACTGGCGTCCCGCTTCAGCGTCGCCGAGATCGACGCGATCCGCTGCGCCCCCGAACCCACGTTCTTGACGTGATACGCGATCGTCGTCGTACCCGCCCCCGGGTACAACGGCCCGCCGGTCGCCGGATCCACCGTCACCTCGTACGGCGAGGAGGACCCCACCGACGCACTCCCCGACCCCGAACCACCGTCGGTGAAGTACGCGAACGCGACACCGGCGACCACGACAGCAGCCACCGAACCCGCAACCGCAGCACGCCGACGCGCACGCAGAGCACGAAACATCTGGAACCCCCTGATGGCCCACCGGCAGGTGGGCACGTAGACAGCGCACCCCACGGCGCCGAGAGCGAACCAAGGTACGGACCGGTCCCCGACCCGTCAATGGTCCGATTTCGTGGAAATCGGGTCGTCGGCGTGGTCCAAACGGACTAGTGCGGACGGCAGGCCGCCGGCCGGTCGCGGCCCGCGCAGAGCCGCGGCGAAACTCGACATCCGCCGCGTTTGGCCGCCGTTCCGGCGGGGCACTATGGTTGCTTCGGATAGGCGGCCACTTGACGACGCGACGACACCAGGTGCAGCCAGTTGCTCCCTCGATCCGAGTCGCGCTCATCGACGAGGAAGCCCTCTTTCGCCACGCCCTCACGCGTGAGTTGAGCGCCGCGGGCGCCGAGGTCGTGACCGAGACCGCCAACGGGCCGGACGGCGTGGCGCTCGCGCGGGAGTTCGATCCCGACATCGTGCTGATCGACGCCGGGCTCTCGGACGACAGCGGTGTCGAGACGATCTCCCAGCTCACCCAGCACGCGCCGCGCTCCCGCGTCCTGCTGCTCGTCCGTCGCTCCGAGCAGCGGGTGCCGGAAGCGCTGGCGGCCGGAGCAGCCGGCTGCGTCCTCAAGTCCGCGGAGCCCGCCCTGATCGTCAACGCGGTGCTCGCGACCGCGACCGGGCACTCCGTCTTCGCCACCCATGTCGCCGACTCACTGCTGCAGCGGCTGCGGAGCGAGACCGCCACGATCATCGACGCCGCCACGGTCGCCGGCAGCATCGCGATCCGCGCTCTCAGCGCCCGGGAGCGGGAGATCCTGCGCAGCCTGACCGACGGCGCCAGCAACCGCGAGATCAGCGTGCGGTTCGCGCTGAGCGAGCACACGGTCTCGAACCACGTCGCCAGCATCCTGCGCAAGCTGGGCGCCACCAACCGGGTGCAGGCCGCGGTGCTCGCGGTGCGGTGCGGGATTCCGTGAGCTCACGCCCGGCGCCCTGCCGAGGTGTCCGGGCTCCGGCTGCTCAGAGCTGCAGCCGGCAGAGCAGCTCGATCGCCCGGTCCAGCCGCGGATTGGCCGTGCCGGCGAGCGTCCGGCCCGTGGGCGCGGCGCCCGTCTTCGCGCGCTCCTCTTCGGCGGGGCTCGGCTCGTAGGTCGGGACCGCGGCGCTCGCCTTCGCGGCGAGCAGTCGGCGGACCGCGGTGCGCAGCCGCTTGGGGTCTCGTGCCAGGCGCCGGGTCGCGAGCGCGACCGCCTGGACCTTCCCCGCCCGGACGACCGTCACCCGCTGTCCGCGCACGCGGACGACGGTGCGGCCGCGAGCGCGCCGGCCGACCCTCGCGGTCCCGAGCGGCCGCCCGGTGGCCGTGCTGCCGACGAGCTCGACGCGGCCGGCGTCGTTCAGGACCGCGACGTCGGCGCGCTTCGCGTTGCCGCGGCCGCGGACGCACCAGCTCCACGCGCGGCCGCGCTGCTGCGGCTGGCCCGCGCGGCGCAGGACGGTCTCCCAGTGGTCGCCGAGACGCAGGCCGCCGATCCCGCGGGTCGTGACCTTGCGACGGGACGGGGCGCAGGCGCCGGGTCGCACGCCCTCGGTGCGCTCCCACATCTGCAGGTAGGCCTCGGCGCCGCGTGACATGTCCTCGGCGAGCTTCGCGCCGCCCAGGCGGCGGAGATCCTCGAACCACTCGGCGTAGAGGCCGTAGTGGGCGACGCCCTCCTTGGTGTAGTCGAAGGTCCGCTCGCCGGTGACCTGGCGCTCGAAGGTGACGCGACCGTCGTAGCTCTTGAACGGGTAGGAGATCTCACCCGATCCGTTGCGGGCCTGCGGCTGCTGGGCCATGCCGCCGAGGTCGGCACCGTAGCCCCAGCCGGTGAAGAACGGTGTGCTCTTCGGGCGGTAGCGCTCGTACTCCTTCACGTAGTCCTTCGCGTCGGAGTGGCCGGGGAACGCGAGGCCTCCGAGCTTCCAGAAGCGCGGCCAGTTGCCCGGATCGACCCAGCCGTGGGGCGAGATCACGCCCGAGTAGCGGCGCGCCTCCAGCAGCGAGAGCGTGTCCTCGACCGACGCCTGGCTCATGTGGTCGGGGTTGACGATCATCCCCCTGTCCATCATGCGGCCGACGGTGTACTTGCCGAGGTCGGTGAGCCCGCGCGTGTTGCAGTGCGGGGCGGGCGGATACACGGGCGCCGTGCCCGGCTGGACGCCGAAGCTCGTGAGGACCGTGTCGAGCGCCGAGCTCGCAGGCGGGACGAACGTCTCGATCGTGTTGTCGCGGAACGGCCCGGTGCACGTGCGCGCGCTGAAGAACGTGCCGGCGCTCAGACGGTTGCCCGGGTTCGTGAGCAGGCCGGTGAGCCCGCTGTCGAAGCGCACGCCGGTGAGCGGGTTGTCGAACTTGTTGAGCAGCAGCAGGCTGCGCACGCCCAGGTCGTGCAGCTCGTCGAGCTGGCGGTCGATCTGCCCGCGGTCGCAGGTCGGGTTGTCCCAGCCGCGGCAGTCGAACGGCTCGGAGACCTCGATCTCGAGCACGACCGCCATCCGGCCCTCGTTGATGACGCGACGCGCCTCGAACGGGTCGGTGACGACCTCGAAGAAGCCCTTCCCCGGGCCGCCGGACTGGGCGTCGACGTAGTCCTCGAGCTCACGGATCGCCCGCAGCCCGCGACGGACCGTGTCCATCTCGTTGCAGTTCGTCTCCTTCCGCGCCTGCACCTCGCAGAGGACGCGGTTGTCGTTGACGCCCATGACCATGAGCCGCAGGCCGGCCATGTGCGCCCGCTGCACCCAGCGCCAGTAGGTCCCCTCGTAGGTGAGGTTGTCGTTGCCCCACGAGGCGAGCTTCGGGTAGCCGCTCGTGTCGTGCGGCGCGACGGGGTTGCCGTAGTTGAAGAAGTTCTGCATCGGCGCGGCGATGCCCTTCGGCCCCTCGACCCCGCTGCAGTCCGGCAGCGCCTTCGCGATCCCGTAGCGATGCCACGGCCGTCCGCACTGGAACTGGCGCCCGTACTTCTCGTAGGTCATCCAGTGCATGTGGCCCTCGAGGATGCCCCGGACCTCACCGAACTCGGTGCTGCTCCGGGCCGGGGCGCCCGTCGCGTTCAGTTCCGCCTCGGGGTAGGCGGCGCACCCGTCGGCCGGCGTGAAGGTGACGCCCTTCAGCGCGGCTCCTCCTTCTAGGGCGGTGAGGGAGAACGTCGGACCGCTCCCCTCCTCCTCGACCCGCCACTCGCCCTGCGGGCTGGGGTCCTTCTCGGGCGCGGGAGCCCTGTCGTCCCCCTGCCCGGTGAGGTACGTGCCGTCGGGCAGGAAGAGCAGGTAGCGACCAAGAGCCGTGGCCTGCATCCGGACCTTCTCGCCGGCGGCGACCGGCCCCTGCGTGGTGCTCAGCGAGAAGCAGCCGTTGACCAGGCTGTAGCGCGTGAGCGACTCGGCGGCCTGCGCCTGCGTCGCGGCGGTCAGGGCGACGAGCGCCGGGAGGGCCAGGGCGAGGACGAGACGGCGCATGAAGCGCGCGACCCTAGCACCGGAAGTTGGGCAGGTGTCGTGGTTGGGGAGGGG
>NZ_JBFIGP010000167.1:0-8436 GCF_041602235.1 Paraconexibacter sp. | reverse complement strand
CGCCCGCTCTGGCAACCTCCCCGCTCGCCGCGCCGCAGGGGCGCGGGAGAGGAGGAAAGCGGAGATGGCACAGCTGACACTCGAGGAGCGCTACGACGAGAAGGTCGCGGCGCACATGCTGGAGTTCGGGAACCAGATGCCGGGACTGCAGCAGTACCTGGGCGTCTCGCTCGTGAGGATCGAGGCCGGGCGCTTGTGGGCGGAGGCCGACCTGTCGTCGCAGGAGCCGACGCCGTCGGGCAACCTGCACGGCGGCGTGATCGCCGCGGTGCTCGACCACGTCACGGGCGCGGTCGTCTATCCGGTCATCCCGGCCGGCCACTGGGGCGCGACGACGGAGCTCAAGATCAACTACCTGGCCCCGGTCGCTCCCGGTCTGCTGCGTGCGGAGGCGTCCGTGCTGGGCATGACCAAGCGCAGCGCGGTCGTTCGTGGTGAGGCCTACGTGGGGGACAGGCTCGTCGCCGCGGCGCAGGGGACCATCACCATCGTGGCGCCCCGCGTCACGCAGGCGGTCAGTAGCTGAACACGGTCGCCGGCTCGTCGCCCAGCCACTCGAGCATCGGGGTCGCGCCGGCCACGCGGGCGTTGGGGACGAACCCCTCCGGGTCCAGCTTGCGCGCCTCGACGCAGATCGGGCAGACGAGCAGCTCGCCGCCGCCGTCGGCGTACTGCTCGAACAGGCGGGCCAGGGGTGGGCATCCGTCGCACGCGACCGCGGCGGCGTGTCCCGGCTGCGCAAGGCGGACGGCTTCCTTGGTCAGGAACATCGCGACGGGGCGGCCTTTCTGCAGGGCCGCCCCCGCGACGAGGAAGGCCACGGTCACGCGTTCGCTGTCCTCGAGACCGGTCGCCAGGTTGATGAGCACCTTGTTGGACACTGGGCGAAGCTCCTTCTGGGTCGGGCTGGTTCACCGCGGCGGCGCGCGCCGCGTCACTGGAAGCCGGAGTACCCGAAGGTGCGCGCCTCGACACGCGTGATCTGGCCCTTTGCCTCAGGCACCGTTCTTGGCCCGCTCGAACGCCTCGGCGAAGTCGCGCATGTCGGCGACCTTGCCCTCGAGCTTGAACGTGCTGCCACCGGCCACGATCTCCATGACGCCGGCAAGACCCATGCGCTTGACCTGCACGGCGTCGACCTCGGTCAGCGGAACGGTGCTGAGCACCTCCTTGACCTCCTTGATCTGACCGCCCATGCTCACCCCGACCGACATCGTCACGAGGCTCGTCGGGGTGACGGCGACAGCGCCGGGATTCCCGAGACGGATGCCGACGGCCTCCGCGCCCTGGCGCTGCTTGCCGCTCCACTGGACGCCGATCTCCCGGGCGATCGCGCCGCCGGCCGCTGCCGCCGTCGTCGCGCCGCGCGGCTTGGCGAACGTCGCGCCGAGCAGTTGCTCGCCGACCTTCCCGTCGGCGGCCGCGATGATCTGCTCCCGATGCTTCGACACCTCTGCTCCTCCATCCGGTTGACGTGGTGAAGGAGGACGATCCCCGATCCGCGTTCCTCGATCGTTCCCACGTGTGACCGCCTCGCGAGGCCGGACGGTCACCCGCCGTCCGGCCCCGGAGGCTTGTGGCGCGGTCGGCTACGACGCCGCGGTGTCGCTCGGGTAGGAGCCCGCGGTCGACTCGTCCGACCCGCTCGATTCGCTGGACTTGCGCTTGCAGCCGCCGCGCTTGCCGGAGGTGCTCCGCGCCGGTCGCACGGAGTCGAACGCGGCACGGACCTCGGTGGCGGTGACACCGAGCTTCTCGGCCAGCATCGCGTCGATCTCCGAGCGCGTCTCGCGCTCCTCGGAGGCCTTCACGGCCGCCTTGACCTCCGACTGCGCCTCCTTGAGCTTGGCGAGCGTCGTGCCGAGCTTCTCGGCGACCGCCGCGAGCTGCGACTGGCTGAGACGCCGCGCGCCGCGACGGTGGCGAGCACGCTTGCCCTTCTTGCCGGCCTTCTTCTTGCCGGACGTGTGCTTGCCGCTGGTGTCGGACTGCGAGCTCCCGCTGTCCGTGGGGTAGTCACCGGCGCTGCTCTGGGCGTAGGCCGGGGTCCCGAGTCCGCCGAGCAGCGCGGTGGCTCCCAGGACGGTGAGGGCGGTACGAAGTGATGGCATCGTGCTCCTTGGGTCGTGATGGGGTGCGTTGGAGCAGACGCACGAACACCGTCGATCGTCAGGATCCGTGGAGGGTTCTCAGGGCTTTCTCATGGTCGGGCGGTCGAGCGGGACGCCGGACCCGCGGGCCCGGTCACGCGTCGGCGTGCCTGCCGCGCGTCCGGAGCTCGGGCACCGCCTGCTCCTCGGCCATCGTCACGCCGGGAGTCGCCACGACCCGACGCGCGTAGGACCGCACCAGCGGCCGTGCGCTGAGCCCGTGGGCGAACACGCTCGCGAGCACGGTGACCGTCATCGCGGCGAGCACGACGTCGAGGCCGGGAAGCTCGGGCTCCTCCTCGACCACGACGAGGGCGAGGATGATCGAGGCGAGCCCGCGGGGTCCGAACCAGGCGACGAACGCCACCGAGCTCCGCCGCAGGCCGGTCCGGGAGAGCGCGATCACGACGGGCACCGCGCGGATGACGGTCAGGCTCAGCACGGCGTAGGCGACGACCGCCCAGTCCGCCGCGTCGAGGAAGCCGATGGCGCTGATCCCGAACAGGAAGAACACCGAGAGGTTCAGCAGCTGGCCCTCGTCGTCGGTGAAGTCCAGGATCGTCTCACCGCAGGTCGGCGTGATCCGGCCGGTGACCAGTCCGGCGGTGAACGCGGCGATGAAGCCGTTGCCTCCGAGGTCGCTCGCCAGCGCCCATGCGACGATCGCCAGGCCGACCATCGCGAGCTGCTGGAACGTCGAGGTCATCGATTCGCGGCGCACCGAGCGCTCGTAGAGGGCTCCGCCGACCAGGCCCAGGCCCACCCCGACCGCGATGCCGATCCCGACCTGCTCGGCGGCGAAGCTCACCCAGCCGGTTGCCGTCACCACGGTCTCCGAGACGGCGAGGCCGACGAACAGGAAGAGGAACGGGATCGACAGACCGTCGTTGAGTCCGCTCTCGACGTTCAGGGCCTGACGGATCCGCTGCGGGACCCGGTCGCTGGACACCACCGCCTGTCCGAGCGCCGCATCGGTCGGCGCCAGCACGGCGGCGATGATCGCCGCCTCCCAGAACTCGATGTGGTCCAGCAGCAGCGCGCCGGCCCCGACACCCAGCCCGATGGTGAGCGGCATCCCGATGCCCAGGAGCCGGGCAGGGAGGTTGCTGTTGCCCCGCAGCGCGCGGAGGTCGATCCGGGCCGCATCCGCGAAGAGCACGATCACGAGCGCGGCCTCGGCGAGCAGGAGCCCGGTCTCGCTCGTCAAGGCGAGGTCGATCACGCCCAGCACGTCCGGGCCGAGCACCATGCCCGCGGCCACGAAGACCATCGGCGCGCTGATGGCCATCCGGTCGAGCCTGCGCGAGACCAGGCTGTAGACGAAGAGGACGGTGGCGAGGATCCCGAGGTCGCTCACGACCCGACCCTAGCCCCGACGGATCAGCGTCGCGCCACGGTGAAGGTCGCGCGCACCGTCTTCGACGTCCTCTTCCCGGCTGAGGCCACGAGCGAGAAGCGGTAGCGGCCCGGCTTCAGGGCCCGCTTGCCGATCCGGCCGCTGAACGCGAGGCGACGGGCGCCGCGTTTGACGCTCGCGCGCTTCAGGGTCCCGACCCGGACGTAGCGGACGCAGGGCTTGCGCCTCCGCAGCTTCTTGGTGGCCTTCCGGCAGGTCTTGCCGACACGTCGACCGGTGGTCCGCTTCTCGATCCTCACGCGCAGGGCGGACGTCGTGTTGAGCGTGAAGCGCAGGGTCGTCCCGACGGGGGTCTTCTTCTTGGCGGCCTTCTTCCTGCCGGCCGCGCTCGTCGCGGTGCGCTTGGATCCGACACGGAACCGCCTGTTGGTGAGCTTCAGCTTCGTGATCCTCGGGGTCGTCGCCGTCGCGCTCGGCGTCGAGGGTGCGGTCGTGGTCGTCGGGGTGGACGGTGGCCGCTCCACGCCGGTCACCGGCGCCGGGCCCGGAGGCACCGTCGTCTGGCAGTCGCCGCTGAGGATCCGCATGTACTGCTGGCGGAAGTCCGGAGAGACGTTGGCGACGAGGCCGGTGCCACGGGCCGAGAACGCCAGGCAGCGGCCGTCGGCGCTCAGTGAAGGTGCGGTCGTCCCCACGGCGCTGGAGGAGTTCGTGGGATCGAACGCCGCCCCGATCGCGACGATCTGCTGTTCGCCGCTGGCGAGGTTGCGCACCGCGATCGCGTCAGCGTACGGAGGGCTGCTCGCGGCGATGTTGCCCGGGTTCTTCTCACCGTTGACGGTGAAGGCGAGCAGGGCCCCGTCGGCCGACAGGTCCAGCGGCCCGACGCCCCGGTTGCTGATCGGCCCCGCCGCGCCGACCCGACTGGCGATGCGGGTGGTGGCGGCGCCGAGGTCGCGGACGACCGCCTGGATCGGGGAACCGGCCGGCAGCAGCCCGAGGGTGGCGTCGAGGTTCCGGGCGTAGCTGCGGAACGCGACCTTGGTGCCCGCCCCGTTGATCACCGGCTCGGTGGAGAGCGAGTCGCCCTTCGCGCCGTTGCCGTCGGCCCGTGTGGCCAGGACCGTCGTCGACGTCGCCAGGTCGCGGACGTGCACGTCGCGGACCGCGTCGGCGTCGTCCGCGAGGTTGGTGGAGTCATGGGCGAATGCCACCTTGGTGCCGTCACCGCTGATGCTCGCGGCCTCGACGTCGCCGTTGCCGACAGCGCCCGCCTCGCCGGTGGCGCGATCAGCGATCGCCGTCGTACCGGCGGCGAGGTCGCGGACGTAGGCATGGGTCTTGCCGGGCGCACCGAGGTTGCTCGACTTCGTGAGGAAGAGCACCCGCCGGCCGTCGGCGCTGAGCTGCACCTCGATCGTCGAGCCGTCGGAGTTGGCGTCGGCCGGGCCGCCCTTGGACGCGAGCGTCGGTGTGCCAGTTCTCAGGTCGAGGACGTAGGCGTCGGTCTTCCCGTCCGCATCCTCGGCCACCAGCGCGGCGGGCGTGCGGAACCCGACGCGCGATCCATCGGCGCTGATCGTCGCTCGGTCGCCCGGGACGGGCGTCCCATCAGCCTTGCGTGAGACGAGCAGGACGTCCCCGGTGCGCATGTCCCGGCGGAAGATCCGGCGACCGTCGCCGGACTCGAACGGCCCGACACCGGTCAGCGCGGGGGATCCGGTTCCGAACACCGCGTACCGGCCGTCGGCGCTGAGGTTCTGCGGGGAGGAGGCGTAGTACTCGTAGGCCGAGTTCGTGAGGATCGGCTGGGCGGCCGGAGTGCCCGGCCGGGTGGACAGCAGCGTCGGGGCGCCGCCGAGCGTGGGGCTGCGGTACATGCCGTGCGGCGGTGCGCCGGGAACGAGCGCCTCGTAGGCCCACAGCACCGCCTGGCTGCCGTCGTCGGACAGTCCCTGGGCCACGGCGAAGCCGGGCGCGCCGAGGGAGCCGAGAGGGGTGGTCGTGGCGGCGCCGACGCGACGGACGAACGGCTGGTAGCCACCCGGCCCTCCGAGGTTCGTGGCGCTGGACGTGAACGCCACGACGTCGCCGTTGTCGCTGATCGCAGAGACGTCGGCGCGAGCATCGGCCTTCGTCCCGGCCACGCCTGTCGCCCGGGAGATCAGGACGCTGGCCTGGGTGGCCAGCAGGTTCGCGCCGTCGGACACGCGGCGGCGGAAGGTGTCCGGTGTGGCGTCGGAGTCCGCGGCCGGCAGCACATCGGTGGCCGTGGTCGTGAACGCGACGTACTGCCCGTCGCCCGAGATCTCCGAGGAGCGGGCGCCGCCATTGGCCTCGTCGGTACTGAACGTCTTGGCGCTCGCCAGGATCGTCGTGGTCGATCCGGCCTTGCGCACGAAGATGTCGTCCTGGGCGTTGGCGTCGCCGACGACGAGGTCCGTGGCCGAGCTCGCGAAGGCGACGAACACGCCGTTGTCGCTGATGGAGGGCTGGTGCGAGTAGCCGCCGGCCGAAGCGAGGTTCGTCCCGGTCCGCGCCGACATCAGGGTGAAGCCGCCGCCGAGCGACGACGCTCGGTACACGTCCTGGGCGGTGTTCGTGTCGCCGGCCACGAGGGGGACGGACGTCGTGAACACCACGAACTGGCCGTTGCCGGAGATGCTCGGGGTGACGCAGGTGTTCTCGGCGCACCCTTCGTCCGCCGTGCTGCTGATGAGCGTCACGGTGCCCGAGACCAGGTCCTTGACGAACACGTCCGGGTCGGGCGTGGTGTCGGCCGGGCTCAGGTTCGTGGCCGTACTGGCGAACGCCACCTTCGTCCCGTCGTCGCTGAGGGATGGCATCGAGGATCCGCCGTTGGCGCCGGGCGTGAGGTTCGTCAGGGCGCCCGTGGCGACGTTCTTCAGCACCACCTGCGAGGGGCCGAAGTCGCCTGGGCCGGCGGCGAGGTCGTCGGCCTCGGTCGCGAACACCGCCAGGTTGCCGTCGGCGCTGAGGTCGGACCGGCCGTCGCTGTCGTCCCGGTAGCCGTAGCCGCTGATGTTCCAGGCGAAGAGATCGGGGGTGGGCGGGGCCAGCCCCGGAAGCCCCGACACCAGGAGCGTCTCGCCGGTGCCGGCGGCGAGCGCGGGGGGCGAGGCCGCGCCGATGGCAAGGACGGCGAGCGATGCGGTCAAGCGGGGACGCAGCACGGGGCTCCTATCGAGGACGTGGACGAAGCCACGTGATGGGGCAGGGCCGGTCCCTCAACCGGCGCCGTCCCGCCGACTTACGCAGGCACCCTAGCTGGCGCGTCAGCGTTAGTCGAGTACGGCGGCGCCCGCCCTCACGCCGAGGTCGCGGTCGGCTCGCGCGCCGCCAGCTCGAGCGCGATGCGGACCGGGAACTGGCGCTCGGCCAGGGGGTGCCCGAGGAGCTCCTCGGCCCGACGTAGATCGGCGCGCACGGTCATCGGGTCGCGCCCGGTCGCTCGTACGACCGCCTCGACGTCCCCGCCGGCCGCCAGGTAGCGCCGCGTCGTCTCGCGCAGCAGGCGGCACTCGCCGTCGTCGCCGCCCAGCCCGCCGAGCTCGTCCGTCATGAACGTCTGCAGCAGCTGGGGCTTCACGCCGTACGGCAGGCGCAGGCGCAGGCCCGGGTTCGTGGCCCGCGGGTCCTGGTGGGCGCCGTCCAGCCGCGGGCCGCCGACCTGCAGGCCCTGACGTCCAGGATCGGCGTCGCCGACGACACGGCTGCGGAGGTACGGCGCCAGGTAACGAGCCATGATCTTCGTCGGCGGCGCGATCCCCGCCGGCCGATCGGGGTCCAGGCCGTCGAAGACCGCTCCGGTGAGCAGGAGCCCCTCGAGGACCGACGTGAACGGGTGCGCCTGCACGTCGAAGCCCAGCGAGGCCAGCATCATCTGGGCCGCGGCGTCGGCGTGACGCGAGGCGATCCCGCCCTGCTTCGGGCCGCCCGCGGTCATGTCGCCGGCGGCGTAGACGTCCTCGACACCGAGGACCCGGGCGTGGTCGTCGATCTCCACGAACCCGGCGCCGTCGTGCGGGAGTCCGGGCATCGGAACGCCGTGCCAGCGCGGGAGGGTCACCGCGTGGTCGGCGGGAATGCCGGTGCCGTCCTCGAGCACCACGGTCCGGTCCTGCACCGCGACGGCGACGACCCCGGTCTGCAGCGCGATCCGGTCCCGCGCAAGCGCGAGCTGGACCATGTCGGACGTGGCGGGGCCCAGCGCCGCGAGCGGCCGTTCCTCGGCGGTGACGACGGTGATCGTGGCCGTCCGGCTGCCGTGGGAGCTCAGCATCGCGCGCGTCAGCAACGCGAGCTCGTAGAGCGGCACGAGCCAGGCGTCGGGGTCGGGCGCGACGAACGCGAGCTCGGCGGCGTGGCCGAAGTCGAGGTGGTCGACCACCCCGCGCAGGTGCGGGGCATCGTGCGCTCCGCGGAAGACCCCGGCGCCCGGGAGTGCCGCCTCGGGGCGCGCGCCGACGGCGACGAGCAGGCGGTCGTAGCCGAGGGATGCGCCGTCGGAGGTGTGGACCACGTGACCCTCGCTGTCGATCGCGCTCAGCCTGGCGGCGTGCAGCCGAACGCCGTGCTCGGAGCAGAAGTCGCTGAGCACGACGGTCAGGTCGGATGTCGTGTCGAACGGCTCGAGCACGGACAACGGACGGTGGGCGAACTCGCGGTCCGGGCAGATGAGGTCGATCGCGACGCGATCCCCGGCCAGCGCTCGCAGGGCGAGCACCGTTTCGAGTGCGGCGACCCCGCCTCCCGCGATGACGATCCGCGGTGGTCCGACCCGATCGGATCCCTGTCTAGCGCTCCCGAGCATGACGCGATCCTCGACCGTGACTCGCGGTCCTTCATCCGTACGTTTTCCGGCGCGTCACGCGGGCGAACCGCACTCCGGGGTCGGGAAATGCGCGG
>NZ_JBFIGP010000166.1:0-8460 GCF_041602235.1 Paraconexibacter sp. | reverse complement strand
TCGATCCCCGCCGACCCGCCGCCCGCCATCCGGATCCGGACCAGCGGCACCGCCTATGAGAAGCGGATCGCCGAGGCCCAGGAGGTCGCGGTGGACTGGCTGCGCAAGCAGATCAAGCTCGAGGGGCTCACCGGCAAGCTGCGCGTCTCGGACAAGGCGGTCTCGAAGTGATCCGCGCGATCAAGAAGCGTCGCGGCGACCTGATCGCGGTGATCGGGCTCTTCGTCATCGCGATCGGCGTCGGCGGGTACATCCTCGACAACCAGCGGATGCGGTTCCCGCTGATCGAGGACAAGCCCTTCGAGGTCAAGGCCGAGTTCGCGACCGCCCAGGCCGTCACCCCGGGGCAGGGGCAGACGGTCCGCGTCGCCGGCATCCGCGTCGGCGACATCGCCAAGACGGAGCTGAAGAACGGCCGGTCCATCATCACGATGGCGCTCGATTCCGAGTACGACGATCTCGTCCGGAAGGACGCCACGGCGCTCCTGCGGCCCAAGACGGGGCTGAAGGACATGTTCATCGAGCTGAACCCGGGCACGTCCGAGGCGCCGGTCGCCGACGAGGGGTGGACGATGCCCATCTCCACGACGCTGCCGGACGTCAACCCCGACGAGTTCCTCAGCGCCCTGGACGCGGACACCCGCGACTACCTCAAGCTCCTGCTCAACGGCGCCGGGAAGGGCCTCAAAGGCAACGGGAAGGACCTGCGCGAGGTGCTCGCGCGGTTCGAGCCCACCCACCGTGATCTCGCGAAGGTGTCCACCGAGGTGGCGACCCGCCGTCGCGAGCTGCGACGCCTGATCAACGCGCTGCAGCGGCTGAACACCAAGCTCGCGGGCAGCGACGAGGACCTCTCGCAGCTCATCGAGAGCTCCAACCGCGTGTTCCGTGCCCTCGCGGCCGAGCGCGAGGGCGTGCAGGGAACCGTCCGGGAGCTGCCCGGAGCGCTGCGGGAGACCCGCGACAGCCTCGAGAAGGTCGAGGCGATGGCCCGCGTGCTGCGGCCGACCGCCGACCGCCTGCGGCCCGTCGCCGGTGCTCTCAAGCGCGCGAACGACGCCACCCTGCCGTTCGCCAAGGAGGCCACGCCGCAGCTGCGCGACGACGTCCGCCCGTTCGTCCGCGAGGCCCGTCCCCTGCTCCGGGAGCTGCTGCCGGCCGTCGACGACCTCGTGACCAGCGAGCCGCAGCTGAAGCGCAGCCTGAAGGTGCTCAATCACCTGTTCAACATGCTCGGCCACAACCCCAACGGCCGCGAGGCACCGGGTGTCGCGGGCCGTGACGAGGGCTATGCCTTCGCGCTGGCGTGGCTGAGCCACATCTCGGTCAACCTGTTCTCGACCGCCGACGCCAACGGACCGATGCGCAACATCACGCTCGCCGGCGCGTGCAACGTGTTCGAGTCCTCGGTCGCCTCCGTCCCGGCGTCGGAGTTCATCCTCGGGCTCACGGGCGTGCTCACCGACCCCCGCATCTGTGGCGGGGACGGTGCTGCCGCGCGCCGTGCCACGGCCAAGAAGCAGTTCGGCGGGAAGAAGGCGCAGGGGTAGATGGTCAAGCAGGCACCAACCCTCGGCCGGCTCCTGACGATGGTCGGCTTCGCGCTGTCGTGCTTCGCGCTGCTGCTCTTCCTCTGGGTCAGCTTCGGCGGTCCGACCCCGCTGAAGCCCAACGGCTACCGCTTCGAGGTCGCCTTCCCCGAGGCCACGCAGCTCGCGGTCGAGGCCGACGTGCGCGTCGCGGGCGTCGCGGTCGGCAAGGTACGTGAGAAGCGCCGCTCCGACGACGGCAACTCGACCGTGGCGACGATCGAGATCGAGCCGAAGTACGCGCCGATCGCGTCCGACGCACGGGCGACCCTGCGCCAGAAGACCCTCCTGGGCGAGACCTACGTCGAGATGACCACTGGATCGGCGAGCGCCACGCCGGTGCCCGAGGGCGGGCGCCTGCCGTCCAAGAACGTGAAGTCGACGGTCGAGCTCGACGAGATCCTCGACGCGCTCGACCCGTTCACGCGCTCGGCGTTCCGGACCTGGCAGCAGTCGCTCGCCGTCGCGGTCGACGGCCGTGGCCGTGACCTCAACGACAGCTTCGGCAACCTGCCCGGGTTCATCGAGTCCGGTGGGGAGCTGCTGGACGTCCTCAACGAGCAGCGCGCGTCGCTCCGCGGCCTCGTCAAGAACACCGGCGTGGTGTTCGGCGCGCTGACCCGTCGCGAGGATCAGCTGCGGCGCCTGGTCGAGAACGGCGACACGGTCTTCACGGCGATCCAGCGCGAGCGCGAGGCGTTCGCCGCGACGTGGCGGATCTTCCCGACCTTCCTCGACGAGTCCAAGGCGACCTTCACCCGCCTGGACAGCTTCTCGCGCAAGGCCCAGCCCGTCGTGGCGGACCTGAAGGTTGCGATGGACGACCTCGCCCCGACCCTGGACGCCCTCGGCGACTTCGGACCCGAGCTGCGGCGCCTGTTCGTGAACCTCGACCCGCTGATCAAGATCTCCCGGCGATCGCTCCCCGCGACGACGGAGATCGTCGATGGACTGGGTCCGCTGCTGAACGAGCTCGGGCCATGGCTCGGCGAGATCAACCCGATCCTCGGGTGGATCAGCGAGCACCAGCACACGCTCTCCGACATGTTCGCCAACCTCGGCGTCGCCACGGCGGCCCGGACCAAGTCCCAGGTCCCGGGCGCGCCCGGGCACTACCTGCGCCAGTTCGGGCCGACGGGCACCGAGACGATCGCGGTCTACCGCGACCGCGTGGGCAGCAACCGCGGCAACGCCTACCTGAACCCGCTCGGCGTCGTCGGCCCGGCGATCGCGGCCAACGCGATCCTGCCGTCGTTCGACTGCAAGAACGCCGGTGGCGAGCGTCCCGCGGGCGGAACGCCGTCCGCGCCCGCGTGCCACGTGCAGAAGCCCTACGCGTACGGCGGGGCGACCACGGCGTTCCCGCAGATCGCGCGCGAGGACTACTCCAAGAAGTAGCTACAGCCCGGCCCGCTCGAGCAGGCGCAGCCAGACCTCACTGCGGGTGGGGAACGCCGGCACGCTGTGCCAGAGGTCCTCGAGCGGCACCTCGCCGACGATCGCGATCGTCGCGGCGTGCAGGAAGTCCTGGACGTCCGCCCCGGTGAACGTCGCCCCGACGAGGACCCCACGGTCGTCGTCGATGACGATCTGCGAGGTCCCGGGCGCGTTGCGTCCGTAGAAGGACCCGCCGGCGTTGCCCGAGGTCGAGGCGTCGACCGCACGGGCGGCGATGCCCGCGTCGAGCGCCTGCGCGAGCGTGTAGCCCACCGCGGCGACCTGCGGCTCGGTGAAGGTCACCCGCGGCGGCGGGTCGATGCTCGGGCGCAGGGCGACGTCCTTGCCCAGGATCACGTCGCTCGCCACCCGGGCCTGGTGCTTGCCGACGTGCGTGAGCAGAGAGCGGCCGTTGGCGTCGCCGACGACGTAGAGCCACGGATGACCCTCGACCCGCAGCCGGTCGTCGACCGGCCAGGGCTTCCCGGGCTCCGCGCCGAAAGCCTCGGCACCGAGGTCGGCGGTCAGCGCGCGCCGTCCGGTGGCCACGAGGAGCTCGTCGGCCGTCACGTCGCCGCCCTCCACCGACAGGGTGACCTGGCCGTCCGGACGCCGCCGGACGCGCGAGACCGCGACGCCGAGCCGAACGTCGACCCCGGCCTCGCGCAGCGCGTCGAGCACCTGCTCGGAGGCGAACCGCTCCTCCTTGGCGAGCAGGCGGTCGGCGACCTCGAGCAGCGTGACGCGCGCCCCGAACGACCGGTAGGCCTGCGCCATCTCGCAGCCGATCGGGCCGCCGCCGAGGATCGCCAGGCTCCCGGGCACGTGGTCGGCGGTCGTGGCCTCGTGGTTGGTCCACGGCTCCGCGTCGGCCAGCCCGTCGATCGGCGGGAGCGCGGCGCGCGTGCCGACGGCGACGATGACCGCGTCGTCGGCACGCAGCAGCGCGTCGCCCACCCGGACCGTGCGCGGCGCCTCGAGGCGCCCACGACCGCGGAACACCGTCACACCGCGCTCGTCGAGCCACGGCAGCATGCCGGTGTCGTCGAGGTCGTGGATCACCTCGTCGCGGCGGTCGAGGACCGCCTGGACGTCGAGGTCTCCGCTGACGGCCTGCGCCGCACCCGGGACGCGCCGGACCTCGGCGAGCGCCTGGGCGGGCCGCAGCAGGGCCTTGGAGGGCATGCAGCCCCAGAACGAGCACTCGCCGCCGATCAGGTGCTCCTCCACGATCGCCACGCGCTTGCCCGCCTCTCCGAGGCGCCCGGCGGCGACCTCGCCGGCCGGGCCCGCGCCGATCACGATCACGTCGAAGGTCTGCTCGTCCATGGTGCGAGTCTGCCATCCCCGCTCACCCGCGCACGCAAACCGGCAGGCCGAGGCCCGGCGTTTGGCATCGTCTGTGCATGCCCGTCACCCGTCCGACCTTCGCCATCGCCGTGCTGACCATCACGCTCGCGGCGTGCGGCTCCGCCAACGGGGACGGCACGCGCGCGTCCACGGAGGCCGCGACGGAGCCCGCGGAGAGGACCTCCACCGACGCCGGCGCCCCCACCGGGACGACCACCACACCGCCGGCGCAGGCGCAGAGCGCCGCCCGGCTGCGCCTCACCAAGGTCGGGACGTTCGACCAGCCGCTCTACGTGACCGGCGCCCCCGGCGACCGGCGCCGCGTGTTCGTCGTCGAGCAGGGAGGGCGGATCATGGTGGTGCGAGGAGGACGCAAGCTGAAGACCCCGTTCCTCGACATCCGCTCGCTCGTCACGTCGGGCGGCGAACAGGGCCTGCTGTCCGTCGCGTTCCCCAGCGACTACGCCAAGCGCGGCCGCTTCTACGTCTACTACACCGATCGCCAGGAGAAGCAGCGGGTCGTCGAGTACCGCCGGGCCAGGGCCGACCGCGCCAACCGCTCGAGCGCGCGTCTGGTGCTGCGCATGGACGATCCTGAGGCCAACCACAACGGCGGCAACCTGCAGTTCGGACCGGACAAGCTGCTGTACATCGCCACCGGCGACGGCGGCGGGGCCGGCGACCGGCACGGGACGCGCGGCAACGCCCAGGACCTGGGGTCGCTGCTCGGCAAGCTGCTGAGGATCGACCCGCGCAAGACCGGCAACCGGCGGTACAGGATCCCGTCGACCAACCCGTTCATCGGACGGGCCGGCGCCCGCCCCGAGATCTACAGCTACGGACTGCGGAACCCGTGGCGCTTCTCCTTCGACCGCTCGACCGGCGCGCTCACGATCGGCGACGTCGGGCAGAGCGACGTCGAGGAGATCAACTACCGGCCCAAGTGGAAGGGACGGGGCGCCAATTTCGGCTGGCGGGTGTTCGAGGGTTCCCGGAGGTTCGCCGAGGGGGAGGAGGCTCCCGGCGCGGTGAGGCCCGTCATCGAGCACACGCACGGTGCGGGCTGGTGCTCGATCACCGGCGGGTACGTGGTCCGCGATCGCGGTCTCGGCTCGCTCCGCGGGACCTACCTCTACGGCGACTTCTGTCTCGGCCGGATCTACGGCGCCAAGCTGCGGTCCTCGAGGAAGGTCAGCACGAAGAGGGTCGCGGGGCTCCCGCGCGTGCCCAACCTCGCCTCCTTCGGCGAGGACTCGAGCGGCCGGATCTACGTCGTCTCCCTGAACGGTGCCGTGTGGCGGCTCACGCGCCGCTGAGCGGCGCGATCAGGAGCGGCCGGCGCCCGTGGCCGGGACGGACCGCAGACGGCGACGGTCCTTCGCCCGCTCGCGCCAGGGCGTGACCTCCCGCGCCGCCGGCAGCACGCGAAGGGTGTCGAAGGCCTGCTCGATGTCGCGTCCGAGGTCGAGCACGTCCGGGACGACCACCGCGTCCGCGGTGACCCCGATGTTGAGACGGCCCCGGTAGGAGAGCGCGCCGATGGTGAGCGCGTGGCCGTCGAGACACGGGACGGCCGGGAACAGCGAGGCGAGGGGCCGCCCGAGCAGTTCGAGGTCCACCGGCGGGCCCGGCACGTTGCTGACGACCGCGGTGAACGACGCGGCGCGCGCCGCCGTGCGCGTGACAGCGCGTCGGGCTGCGGCGGGCAGGATGTCCGCCGCGTCCGCGAGGGCCGCGAGGGGCCCCGCCTCGCCCGCGTCCTTCGCCGCCCGGGTCTGCGCACGCACGCGGCGCAGGACCCGGATCGGGTCGGTCTCGGACACGGGCAGCTCCACGCCGATGAAGCTGATCTTGTTGCCCGCGGTGGTCTCTCCGTCCCGGACGTTGACGGGCACCAGGACCTTCACGGACGCAGGGTGCTCCGAGCGCCGACGGAGCGCACGTCCCAGCGCCAACGAGCAGGCGGCGAGCAGCATGTCGTTGATCGTGGCGCCGTGACGGCGCCCGGCGGTGCGCACCCCCTCGAGGTCGGTCGTGGCGAAGGCGACGACGCGGTCCGGTCCGGCGGTCCGGTCGAGGCTCGTCGGGGCGGAGGGGCGGGAGAACGCCTCGACCGCGCCCGCGATCTCCCGCAGCCGCGCCGGGTCGGTGCGCCGCGCCGCGGCAGCGAGGGACAGCGCCGCGCGGCCGGACCCCTCCAGCCGCGTGCGGACCAGGTCCCGCCCGTTGGCGGTCAGCGGGGCCGGGCGCGCCGGGACCCAGGCTCCGTGGCCGTCGGGCGTCGCGGACGGCTGCGGGGTGAAGAGCAGCAGCGCCACCTCGATGGCGGCGATGCCGTCCACGAGGGCGTGGTGGGCCTGGCCGACCACGGCGAAGCCGCCACGGTCGAGTCCGTCGACGAGATAGAGCCGCCACAGCGGACGGGAGGGGTCCAGCGGCTGCGACAGCAGCAGTCCGGCGAGCTCGCGGAGCTCGGCCGGACCGCCTGGGGCGGCCAGCCGCAGCGCGTGCACGTGGCGGGCGATGTCGAACCCGGGGTCGTCGGCCCAGCGCAGGTCGCCGAGCCCCAGGCGCGGCGACGCGACCCGCCGGCGGAAGCGCGGGACGGCGTCCAGACGCGCCTCGAGGTGGCGCCGGAGCTGGGCGAGCGGTGGTGCGGTGCCCTCGAACCGCATCGTCCAGCCGACGTGCAGCGGGGCGGCGGCCGTGTCGAGGTCCAGGAACGAGGCGTCGAGCGCGCTCAGGCGGTCGGGCGGCGTGTTCGGCGGCGAAGCGATACGCGCATCCTGGCGCATCGACAGGTCGTCTGTCACCGCCGCACGGGCCGAATCGACCGCTCCGAGCGGTCGACGTGCGCTCTGCGCCCGGGCGGACGGCTCAGATCTCGTCCAGGAGCTTGGTCTTCTGCGCCAGGAACTCGTCGTCGGTGAGGGCGCCGCGTTCGTGCAGCAGGGCCAGCCGCTCGAGCCGCTCGAGCGGGTCCGGCGGACTCAGCGGGGCCGACCCGGGGAGCAGGCCCGGAAACGCGCCGGCGGTCATGCCGGCGAACGCGGGACCGGACGGCGTCGCGCGGTCCTGAGCCCCGACGTCCTCCCCGCCCTCGGGCGGCGGGCGGCGTGGTCGGTCGACGAACATGCACCGACGGTAACGGCGGCCTGCCGGCGGGTGGTCTCAGAGCGGTCTCGCCCCCGTCTCGTCCCCTGAAAGGGGCTGCCCCGGGCCGGGGGGCGGACGTGCGACGATCCGGGGCGGTGGAACAGCTCGCAGCTCACGACATCGCGCACCTGCGCGCCGACAACCCGGGACCGTTCACGCTCACGGGGACGAACACCTGGCTGGTCGGTCGGGATCCGTGCTGGATCGTCGACCCCGGACCCCAGTTGCCCGCGCACCAGGAGGCGGTGGCGCGGGAGGGCCGGCGGCGCGGCGGCGTCGCCGGGATCGCGCTGACCCACGACCACCAGGACCACGTGGGCGGGATCGAGCCGCTCCTGCGGCTGCTGCGTCAGGCCGGTGACGCGCCCGTCGTCGCCGCGCACCGGTACCCGAGCGACGTGGCCGTCGGTCACGGCGACGTCGTCGGTCCGTTCAGCGCGGTCGCGACGCCGGGGCACGCTCCGGACCACCTCGCGTTCGTCACCGCGGCGGGGGTGGTGTTCAGCGGTGACGCGGTGCTCGGCGAGGGCAGCGTCTTCGTCGCGCCCGCCCCGGGTGCGCTGCGTGGCTATCTCGACGCCCTCCGCGGTCTCCGCGGGCGCGACCTGCGGCTCATCTGCCCCGGGCACGGGCCGCTGATCACCGAGCCGCACGCCAAGCTCGACGAGTACGTCAGCCACCGCCTGGAGCGGGAGCGCCGGCTGCTCGAGGCCCTCGAGGCCGGCGCGCGGACGATCGACGAGCTCCTGGACCGGGTGTGGAGCGACGCTCCGGCGGCGCTCCGGCCCGCCGCGACGGTGACGCTGGCCGCGCACCTCGACAAGCTCGACGAGGAGGACCGCCTGCCGTCGGGCGTCGCACGGCCGGAACTGCCGGACTGGCTGCGCTGACCCGCTGGACTGGCCAGCTGGCCAGCGACAGCGTGGGG
>NZ_JBFIGP010000165.1:0-8502 GCF_041602235.1 Paraconexibacter sp. | reverse complement strand
GCCCGGACCGTGGCGGGACGCGCCCCGCCCACGACGAGCGTGGCGTCCGCCCGCAGGCGGAGTCCGCGCGCACGAGCGGGGGAGGGGATCGTCCACCGCAGCGTCTGCGTGCCGGCCCGGGGCGCCGGCAGGGGGAAGCTGCGCCTCCCGACGGTGCGGCGGCCCCGCATGACGCGCAGGACCACTCCGGCGGTGCGCTGGGCAGGGAGCTTCGAGAAGCGCACGACGACGCTCACGCGGCGCCCTCGTACTCGCAGCGACCGCACACGCACCCGTGCGGCCGGCCGGGTGCTCGACCGCAGCGTCCGCGTCCGGGGGCGCGCGCCGGGACGCCGGACCGTCACCCGGACGCGATCGAGCACCCGCCAGTCGACCGGGGTGAGCGTCACGGTGGCGTCCTTCCCGACGGCGATCGGCCCGGACGTGAACGTCGCGGCGCCCCCGTTGCGCTGGGCGGACTGCAGTTCGACGCGCATGGTGGTCGCGGCTCCCTCATGGGCGATCGTCAGCCGCCGTCCGCCGGCAAGCCTCACCACGTCCTCGCTCCCGGCGCTCGATGCGGTCCGGATCCGAGCAAGGCGACTGCCGTCGGTCCCCCGGACCGCCACGAGGTAGTCCTTTTGCCCTCCGCCCGCCTTGCGTCCCTGGGCGAGGACCAGCCCGTCGCCGCCCGGGGCGCTGCGGACCTCGTCCGCGGCGCCGGTCGCGGTCGGGAGCTCGACGGTGCTCAGCGAGTCGCCCTCGACGACCGACTGCCGATACCGGCCCTGCTTGGTCCCGACCACGGCGTGCCGCAGCGCGCCGCGCGAGCCGAATCCGACCGTCGCGCTGCGGCCCGGTGGGGCGGCGCTGTCGAGCGGGGGCAGCAGGTCGCCGCCCTCCGGCACGCCCGCGCTGCGCACCGATCCGTCCTGCGAGCCGAACACCACGTAGGCGAGCCCCTCGGCGAGTTGTGCCAGCCCCGGCAGCGAGGGGTCGTCCGGGATGACGTTCCGCGCAACGGCGAACAGGTCCGCTCCACCGCCCGTCCACGGCGTGGAGCCGCCGTTGGAGAACTCCCAGCTCCTGCGGTCCGGGGTGATGCGCAGGACGCTGCGCACCGCCTCGCGATGCTGGTGCTGCGCAGGGCTGCTCAGCTCGACCGCGGGATCGAACGGGACGTTGTTGTCGTAGAGGAGGACGTCGGCGCCCCCGTCGGGCCGGTCGAGGACGTCGTAGGCGACCATCGCGTGGCCCTTGTCGCCCTCGCGCACGCTCACCAGGGGCGTGTTCCCCGACGAGAGCTGCGAGCGGATCGTGGTGAGCTGCGCCTCGACCGTCTTCGTGCGACCGAACCAGGCGCGGATGAACTCCGTCGACGCCTGGGTGGCGTGCTGCCCGTCCAGGTAGGAGTCGAGGTCGGAACTGCGACCCGGAATGCCGAAGATGTCGGTGCTCGACCACCGGTTCAGCGTGGCGCGGTTGGCCAGCCACCCCTGTACGGCGCGCGAGATGCCGAAGCAGTGCCCGCCGGTGCTCTGCATCTGGGCGTCGATGATCTCGTGGGCGATGACGGCGATCGGGTTGGGGACGGGGGTGAGGATCGAGCAGTCGGACCACGGCCAGCACGGGTTCACGGACACGAAGAACTCGTCGGCGCCGAACGTGTCGATCGTCTCCCGGTACGACAGGCCCGTGAAGGAGAAGTTCCCGAACCTGAGGCCGCTCGTGCTGCGGAACGTCGTCACCGTCACCGGCTGGGTCGCGAACGACGGGCCCGCGGACGGGACGACCCGGATGGGGCCCGAGGTCGCCAGCCGCGGCGTCTCGAACCGCATCGACGTGCCGTCGGCCGACAGGGTGGGCGCGGCCTCGCCGGCTCCCACGAAGACCGTGCTCCCAGGGCACAGGCCGTTGCCGGACAGGACGACCGGTGTCCCCGGGCGGAGCTGCTGCGGCGCGGTCAGCAGGCCGTTCTGCGGAGCGATCAGCGACACGGTCCCCGGGACCTGGCGGATGTCGAGGTACACGCGGCGGGACGGGTAGCCGGACGCGCTGGCGCTGACGACCGCCTGGACCGGCGGGAAGCTCTGGGACGAGGCCCGGAGTGCGAGGACCATGCTGCCGCCGGTCCCGGCCGCGAGGGGCGTGCCGCGGCTGAACGTCCCCGTCACTCCTGGCGGCAGGCCCTCCACGTCGAGGTGGACGTCCTCGGTGAACGTGGTGCTGCGCCCCAGGGTCAGCGGGACCTCGACGGTTCCGCAGGTCGGCAGCGCGGCGGTGGTCCCAGACGGGGCCCGCAGCGTGAAGGCGCTCTCGACGACCAGTCCGAGCGGGGCGGCGACGGGCGCACGCCCGACACCGGCGTCGCCCTGCGGGTCGGCGGTGATCGTGACCGTCTGAGGGGTGCCGCCGGGGGAGTCGGGGGCATCGGTCGCCGCGCGCAGTCGCAGCGTGGCCCCCTCCGTCGTCCCGGGGACCGGGTCGGGCAGGAACTCCGCCGTCACCCCGGACGGCAGTCCCGACGCCCGGAGGTCGATCGGCCCGCTGGAGCCGTTGAGGCGCGTCACCGTGAGCGGCAGGTCGAGCGAGGCGCCCTGGACCACCCGCTGGGTGTTCTGCGTGACGTCGATCGCGAGGTCCGGCAGGCTCCCGGGCGGGTAGGTGAGCTCGAGGTCGTCGAACGCGACCGGGCCGCCGGTGGCGCCGCCGCCCCCGAACACCAGCCGGAAACCGAGGATCTCCGGCCCGGGGCGCGCGACCGAGAGCGGCGTGGTGATGCCGACGCCGATCGGCGTCTCGGGTGTCTGGGCGATGACCACCCCGTTGCCGTCGAGGGCCTGGAGCCGTGCCCAGGTCGACTGCTCCATCGCGCTGCGGAGCCCGACGAGCATCGCTATCCGGTTGGCGCTGCGGGTCAGGCGAGCCCGGGTCCCGCCGACGGCGAGCTCGCAGGCCCCGGGCGAGTAGCCCTCGGCCTCGCAGTGCTCGGGACCGATGTCCGCGACGACCCCCGGGCCGTGCGCACGACGTCGCGGGCGATAGTCGCCGGAGTTCCAGAAGACGAACGACGAGGTCCGGTACTGGTCGGTGATCGGCGCGCCCAGCGCCGGACCGGTCTCGAAGTCCACGCGGACGGTGTCGTCCGCCGCGGCGGAGGACGCCAGGGTCAGGAAGGCAAGGATCGAGGCGACGAGGAAACCACGACGAGCGAGCATGGAGCGCATCGTCGTCCGAGGGTGTTCCTCGGACGTTCCCCACGCGTGCGCGAGGCCGGCCGGTGCGCCGGGTGTGGGACGGTGTACCGATGGACGTCCGCACCTTGCCGCTGGTCCGCGAGCTCCCGGGACTGCGCGCGCCCGCGCCCGTCGTGCTGGAGGTGGACCTGACGGGCGGCCTGGTCACCGAGCCGCCGTCCGACCCGATCAGCGCCCTGCGGCAGCGCAACACCCCGTCCCTGGTCGCGGTGGTCGCCGCGCTGCGGGAGGCTGTGGAGGATCCGCGGGTCGTCGGCGTCGTGCTGCTGGGCGGCGGCTCCGTGAGCGCCGCCCAGGCCGATGAGCTCGGCGATGCCGTGGACGCGTTGCGGGAGGCAGGGACCTCCACGTACGCCTTCGCGTCCGCCTACGGCGAGCTGGGTGCGGGCACCGTCCCGTACGCCCTCGCATCCCGCTGCGCGGAGGTCTGGCTGCAGCCCTCCGGGCAGGTGGGGCTCACCGGGGTCTCGGGAGCGATCACCCTCGTGCGCGGCGTCTTCGACCAGGTCGGCGTCGAGCCGCAGTTCGGACAGCGTCGCGAGTACAAGACCGCGGCGGACCTGTTCTCGGCCCGGGAGGTGAGCGACGCCAACCGGGAGATGACGACGCGCCTCGCCACCAGCGCCATGGATCATCTCGTCACGGTGATCTGCGACCGCCGCGGGATCGACCAGGACGCGCTGCGGGGGCTGGTGGCACAGGCTCCGCTGTCCGCGAGGCACGCGCTCGAGCACGGTCTCGTCGACCGTCTCGGCTACCGCGACGAGCTGGACGCGCACCTGCGCACGACGCACGGCGAGATCGAGCTCCTGTACGCCCATCGCTACGCGCGCCGCCACGGCGAGCGGGCGGGGGTGGGGCGCCTCGTGCGACGCGGCGGGCCACAGGTCGCGGTCGTGGCCGTCCACGGAGCGATCGTCGAGGGGCGCGGGCGGCAGGGAGGACCCGGTCCCGGAGGCCGCCGCGCGGGCGGCGACACGGTCGTCGCCGCGCTCAGCAGCGCGGGGGAGAGCGACCGCGTCAAGGCCGTGGTCCTGCACATCGACTCGCCCGGCGGCTCGTACGTGGCGTCCGACGCGATCCGTCGCGCGGTCCTGCAGCTGCGGGCGACCGGACGGCCGGTGGTGGCGTCGATGGGCGATGTCGCCGCCTCGGGCGGCTACTACGCCGCGATGCCCGCCGACCGCGTGTTCGCGCTGCCCACCACGATCACGGGCTCCATCGGGGTGCTCGCCGGGAAGTTCGTCGTCGCGGAGCTCGCGCAGAAGCTCGGGGTGGTGCGCGAGGTCATCGGGACCGGGCCCAACGCCACGATGTTCGCCCCGGACGTCGGGTTCACGGAGGAGCAGCGGGCCCGCCTGGAGCAGTGGCTGGATGAGGTGTACGACGACTTCGTGGCGAACGCCGCCGCCGACCGCGGCATGGCGAAGGAGGTCCTCGAGCCCCTGGCACGGGGGCGGGTGTGGACGGGCGCCGACGCCCTCGCCCACGGGCTCGTCGACGAGCACGGTGGGAGGACGGCCGCGGTCGACCACGCCTGCCGGATGGCGGGCCTCGCCCGTGACGACGCGGACGTCGTCCCCTGGCCCCGGCTCGGCGTCGTGGAGCGCATCAAGCCCGCAGAGTCCTCGCACGCGCCGACGGCCGCGGTCGCGGCGAGGTTCCCGGTGCTGCCCGGCGCGAACGTCGAGACGTGGCTCACGGCGTTCGGCGATGCCCTCGGACTCCCCACCGGGATCCTCTCGCTGCCCGGACCCATCCGGCTGCGCTGAGCCCTCGCCCCGCAAGTTCGGGCCCCGTGTGACGTTGTTCACACCATGGTCATGGGTCGTCGGGTCCTCCTCGCGGTGTGCTGCGCGCTGCTCTGCTCGCCGGGGAGCGCGGCGGCGGCACCGCAGACCCCGCTCGATGAGACCTGCGCGGCCGCGAGCCCGTCGGCGGCGGTCTGCCGGCTCGCCGACAAGACGGCCGAGCGTCTCAGCGCCGAGTGCCGGCGGCTCGGGTTCACCGCCGCCCAGTGCACGTTGCCCCTGGGGCACGCCGTCACCGACGAGGCCGTCCGGGCCCATCGTGCGTCGTGGCTGCACCGGACCCTGGCGTTCCAGCGTCGCCTCGGCGACGGCCTGCCGCTGTCGGAGACCGAGTTCCTCGCGACCCACAACTCCTTCAACTCCGCGGCGGCGGACCCGACGCTCTCGCACTCGGACTCCAACCAGCAGCTGTCGCTCACCGAGCAGCTGGACATCGACATCCGCTCCCTCGAGCTCGACCTGCACTGGATCCCGCGCCTCGAACGCGCAGGGGGCGGGGGAGTGAGCGTCTGCCACGGCCGCGGGGCCGACGAGCTGCACGTCGGCTGCACCACCGAGGCGCTCGTCGGCGACGTACTGCCGGAGATCGCGGCCTGGCTGGACCGCCCCGAGAACCGCGACGAGGTGCTGCTGCTGTACCTCGAGGACAACATCGGGACCGCCGAGGGCTACGTCGAGACGATCTCGGCGCTCGACGCCGCCTTCGGCACCAGGATCTACCGGCCGTCCCAGACCGGCGCGGACTGCACGACGCTGCCCCTCACGCTCACCCGCGACGGTGTGCGGGCCGCGGGCGCGCAGGTGGTGCTCGTCGGGTCGTGCGCGGCCGGCTGGGGGAGCCGGGTCTTCAACTGGAACCCCAGCCACGTGGAGAGCGGTGACACATCGGCGTACCGAGCGTTCCCGACGTGCGACGGGACGTACTCGCGGGCCGTCTACGACACGCGCATGGTCCGCTACTACGAGGACAGCACGTTCGTCGCCACCGCGATCGACCCCACGGCGTCGTCGAGCGACGTCGAGGCGGACATGCTCACCCCCGAGCGCGTGCGCTGGATGTCGCAGTGCGGCGTCAACCTCTACGGCTTCGATCAGCTCCTGCCCGGTGACGGCCGGCTCGACGCGGCCGTGTGGAGCTGGGTGCCCGGCGCCCCCGACCCGGCCGAGGGCGCGTGCGCCGTCCAGCGCTCCGACGGGCGCTGGGTGACGCGGCCGTGCACGGAACGCCGCGCGGTCGCGTGCCGGACCGACGACGGCTCCTGGGTCCTGCGTGGACCGGTGCCGTGGGAGGCCGCCCGCGGCGCGTGCACCTCCGCGGGTGCGGCCTTCGCGTCGCCGCGGACCGGGTACGAGAACGCGAGGTTGCGGCAGACCGCGGGCTCGGCGGAGGTGTGGCTGGCCGAGCGGATCGGGTCCTCGGGCCAGGACGGCGCGCCGGGAGCGCCGGGCAAGGATGGTGCGCCGGGAGCGCCCGGCGAGAATGGCGCCCCTGGGCAGAGCGGGGCTCCCGGAGCCTCGGGCGCCCCCGGGCACGACGGTGCCCCCGGACCGGCGGGTGCGCCCGGTCAGGACGGCGCGCCGGGACCCGCGGGCTCACCCGGGCAGGCCGGGCGCGACGGCGCGCCCGGGGCCAGGGGGGAGACCGGCCCCCGAGGTCGGCGCGGCCCGGCAGGGAGCACGCCCAGGGTGACGTGCTCGACCCAGCGGCGACGGATCGTGTGCCGCGTCCGCGGCGCGCACAGCCGCGCCGTCCGCTACCTGGTCCGGGCCGGCGGTCGGACGATCCGCAGCGGCACCGCCCGCGTCCACCGGGGCCGCGCGCAGTTCTCGGTGCGGCGGGCGAGCGGGCGCACGCGCCTCGCGGTCCGGGTCACCGACGGACGTGCCGTCGTGCGGCTGGCGCCTCGGGTCCGCTGAAGCTCGTCGTGCAGCCGGTGGCCGGCCCGTGCCGGGCGCCGTGAGCGGTCTGGCCGCCCGAGCTCGCGTAGCTCAGGTCGTCGGGCAGCGCGAACGCCCGAGCCGCGCGGCCTCCGCCGCCCGGGCCACGGCACGCCAGACGGTCTCGGATGCGCTGACATCCGCGGCGTCGTGCTCCTCCATGTTCACGGTGACGGCCACCGTCAGGTTGCGGTCCACGTCGGTCCAGGCTTCGGCCTCGTAGCCGCCGTAGGACCCGTCGTGCCCGAGCCAGCGGTGACCGCCGGCCCGTCGCGCGTAGAGGCCGATCCCGTAGTTCTGCCGCCCGACGGAGCTCATCCGCCGGACCGTCGAGGGGGGCAGGAGACGTCCTCGGAACAGCGCGTCGGCGAACCTGGACAGGTCCGTCGCCGTCGAGGTCAGGCCGCCGTCGGTCCACACCGGACCCCATGTGTCGTTGGCGAGGACGCCGCGCACGAGGAGGCTCCTACGACCGCCGTCCGTGTCCTGCTGGTGCGGATGCGCGTACCGGGACGTCTCGGCGGGATCGTAGGTCCACGTCGACGACCTCATACGCGCGGGAGCGGCGACGCCGCTTCGGAAGGTCCGCTCGACCGTGGTCCTCGCGACCTGCTCGAGCACGCCGCCGAGCACCACGTAGTTGCTGTTCGTGTAGCGGAACCGCGTGCCGGGACGGAACTGCGCCGGTCGCATCGCCCGGATGAGCTCGTTCCGGGTCCAGCGATGCCGCGGTCGCTCGTCGATGCGCGCGGCGATCTGCTCGTCGTCGGAGTACTCGGCCAGGCCGCTGCGGTGACGCAGCAGCATCGACATCGTGATGTCGCGGGCGTGCGGGATCGCCGGGTAGAACCGCGAGAGCCTGGTGCGCAGCGACAGCCGCCCGCGCCGTACCTGCTGCATGATCATGGTCGCGGTCACGGTCTTGGACACGCTCGCGACGACGAACCGGGTGGCGGGTGACACCCGCCTGCGGCTGTCGAGGTCGGTCACGCCCGACGCTCCGGACCAGACCACTCGTCCGCACACGGCCACGGACGCCGAGGCCGCCGGTGCGCCCGTGCCGAGACGGGCGCGGGTGAGCGCGGCGTCCATGTCGCCGCTGCCGCTGCCGCTGCCGCCGGCGCTCGTCGGCCCGGCACCCGTGAGGCCCACGGCCAGGGCGGCGATCACGGCGACGGCGAGGAGAGGGCGGCGGGTCATGTCGGTGACCCTGACCGGACCATGCAGCGCAGCCTACGCGAGCTGCGCGGGTACGGTGCGCGCTGCATCCTACGCCCGATAATCGATCTTATGTGTAACGCACGGGGGCGATAGGGGCGTCGCGAGATCCAGGATCAGCCCCGGGCCCGCCGCTCAAGGGCTGATGCGCTGACGCCGCGGGCTCACGGCACCACCACGAGCCGGAACGCCCGTTTCGTGGAGCGCCGTCCCGTGAGCACCGTCAACGTCCTGCTCGCCTCGTCGTACCGGCGCCGGGAGCTCGGGACCGACCGCCCGTCGATCCTCACCGTACGCGG
>NZ_JBFIGP010000164.1:0-8516 GCF_041602235.1 Paraconexibacter sp. | reverse complement strand
GGTCGACGAGGCCGCGACCGAGGTCGTGCGCGTCGAGGCCGGCGTCCCGCGGTACGGCGTCGATCTCGACGACACCGTCATCCCCCAGGAGGCGGGCCTCAACGCGCGGGCCGTGAGCTTCACGAAGGGGTGCTACGTCGGCCAGGAGACCGTCGCGCGGCTCCACTACAAGGGCAAGCCCAACCGGCACCTGCGTGGGCTGCGCCTGTCGGAGCCGGCGGACCCCGGCTCCACGCTCGTCCTGCGGGCCGACGACGGCGGCACCCGCGAGGTCGGGCGCCTGGGCAGCGTCGCGCTCTCCCCGTCCTGCGGACCGATCGCGCTCGCCCTGGTGCGCCGCGAGGCCGCGATCGGCGCGCTCCTGCAGGTGGGTGACGGCGACGTGACCGCGACGGTCGTCGAGCTCCCGTTCACCGCCACCTGAGCGCGGCGCTCACGCGAGCACCCCGGCGGCCTGCGGATCGGGGACCCCGGCCTGACGCAGGAACGCGGCGACGCGTCGCCGGGCGGGCGCGGGGTGCAGCTCCATGGTGGGCAGGATCCGGCCCTGGACCCAGGTCGAGACGAGCCGCTGCGTCACGACGTCGCGCGGTCCGAGATGGGGCACCTGACCGTGCGCGCACGCCCGTCCCAGGGCGCGCTCGGTCCGGGCGACCCCGTCCCACACGTCGTCCAGCGGTCCGTGGTCGGCCAGCCGGCCATCCACGAGCCAGAACGCGTCCCACCCGTCGCCGCCCGGGTGGCGGGCCAGGAGCAGCTTCGGGCGCACGTGCGCGGCGGCGAGGTTCTCGCCGAGGGCCGTGAGCAGCTCACCGAGGCGCCGGTGTCGCCGCCGCAGCCATGCGGCACGTTCATAGCGCTCGTCCGCGGCGGCGCGCCGCATCTCGTCCTCGACGTGGCGCAGCAGCGGGTGGGCCTCCCCCGAGCGCGCCGTCGCCGTCGTGAAGAGGGCCAGGGCCTCGTCGAGGCGCCGCCGGTAGGCGTTGGGGTCGAGGTCCCCCAGGCACGGGGAGGCGCAGCGGCCCATCTGCCCGTAGGCCGACGGGTGCGGACGGCGCCGCAGGGTCCGCCCGCAGTGCCGCAGCCCGAAGAGCGAGTTGAGCTGCTCGAGGAGCTCGGTGGCCCCGGCCCTCGTGGCGAGCGGACCGACGTTCACCGCGTGTCCGGCGGCGGGCTCGGCGGCCACCTCGAGCACCGGGAACGGGATGTCGAACCGGCAGCGCAGGTACACGTACCGGTCCTGGTGCTTCTGCCGCGCGTTCCCCGGCGGGCGCAGCTCGTCGATCAGGCGCTGCTCGTGCAGCAGGGCCGACAGCTCGGACCTGGTCTCGATGTGGTCGACGGTCTCGACGCGGGCGGACCAGTCGGTGTCCGGCGAGGACGGCGCGAAGTGCGAGCGCGCGCGACGCCGCAGCGAGATCGACTTGCCGACGTAGAGGGGCTGCCCCGCCTCGTTGCGGAAGATGTACACGCCGGGGGCATCGGGGAGGTGCGCCGTCGAGGGTGCCCGGCGGCGGGAGCCCTTCAGGGAGCGTCCCCCGTCGGTGCGTCCGGCACGGGCGCGACGAGGCCGCTGCGGCGCCAGGAGCGCCTGGGCCTCGGCGACCGTTCCCGCGTTGGCGCACAGCCGCCCGAACAGCGCGCAGAAGACCCGCGCGCAGGTCTCGGCGTCGGCGAGCGCCCGGTGCGACACCTCGACCTCGATGCCCAGGGAGGCGGCCAGGAGCGGCAGCTTCCGCTGCCGGGCCAGCGGGTGCAGACGGCGTGCCATCGCGACCGTGCACAGCGTCGGCGGGTCCGGCCAGGTCAGTCCTGCCCGTGCGAACGCCTGGGCGAGGACGCGGCGATCGAAGCTCGCGTTGTGCGCGACGAGCACCCGTCCCTCCAGCAGCGCCGCGAGATCGGGCAGCGTCGCCTCGGCCGCCGGGGCCTCGTCGACCATGGCCTGCGTGATGCCGGTCAGCCGCTGGATCGCGCGACCCAGCGGAGCGCGGACCGCGCACAGGGTCTCCCAGCGATCGTGCAGCTCGCCCCCGCCGACGAGGACGGCGCCGATCTCGGTCAGCTCGCAGTCCTCCCCGGCCTTGCCGTTGGTCTCGGTGTCGACGACGAGGAACTCCCGGGTGCTCAGCAGCGCGGTCACGATGCGAACAGGTGTACGTGTCGCGTCGGACGGCGTGCACCGCCGGGTGCAGGAGTCCGACCGCGGCGGGCACTAGCGTCCCCCGGGACCTGCACGCGAGAGGAAAGGCCGTTCGCATGACCACCTTCGCCACGCAACAGGAATCCGACCGTCGGCTCGCCGAGCTCGACGATCGCACGCGCGAGGCATGGGAGCGCTACCACGCCGAGGTGCGCGAGCTGGAGGGCCCCTCCTACGCGATCGCCGAGCCGGCCGCGTGGGAGTCGCTGCAGGAGACCCTCGACGAGGTCGGCGCGCAACGCACCGAGATCCTGGCCCACCGCGCCGATTGACCGGAACGCCGGTGCTTCGGTTAGGGTTGGCCTCCTGGGGGGGTTGCTGTGACCTCTTCACGGGCCTGGGATGGAGACGAACGTCACGTGACTACATGGATGCGTCGAGCAGCGCTGGTGCTGACGGGGGCGGCTGCGGTCGGCATCGCCGGGTGCGGCGACGAGGACGACTACGCGAACGCTCCTCGCCCGCCGGCGCCGATCGTCATCACCGCGGCGATCACCGGTGACGGCATCACGGTCTCCCCGTCGAAGTTCGGCGCGGGGCCGATCAGCCTCATCGTGTCGAACCAGACCGAGACCTCGCAGCAGGTGACGCTCGAGACCTCCGACACGTCGTCCGGTCCTGGCCTGACGCAGTCCACGGGCCCGATCAACCCGCGTGACACCGCGACGCTGCGGGCCGACGTCGACGAGGGCACCTACACGGTCTCCGTGGCCGCGGACGCGATCAAGTCGGCGACCGTTCGGGTCGGCGCCGAGCGCCCGAGCGCGCAGAACGAGTTGCTGCAGCCGTAGCCCGCCTCGCGGCGATCTGCCAGGATCGGTGCATGGTTCGTCCGCGCCGACTCCTCGTGAGCGCCGCCGTCATGCTGACGGCGGGGCCCGTCGCGATCGCCCTCGCGCAGACGACGACGCCGGAGTCGGAGTCCGAGCGCAACGATCCGCAGACGTTCTTCTCGGCGGCGCTGCAGGCCGACAAGAGGACCAGTTCGCCGATCAAGCGCCTGCTCGCCTCGAAGGCGGGCTTCGTCGACAGCCGCAGCGGCTTCGTCGACGTGACCGGCGACGGACGCTCGGACGCGATCGTCCTGGTGACCCTGCCGGGCGCGGCCGGCACCGTCGCGCTCTACCTCTTCAGCACCGACGGAGGGTCCAAGGGCCCGACGACCGCCGACCTGCGGGCCGTGTTCCGCAGCCAGCAGCTGTACCGGGCGACCTTCCGCCTCCGCAACGGCACGCTGGTCGTGCGGACCCCGGTGTACGCCAAGGGCGATGAGCCCCACGCGCCCTCGAAGATCGAGGAACGGGACTACGTCTGGTCGGACTCCGCCGTGACCATGCGGCGGGTCGCCCGGCGCACGGTCACCGCGCCGCGCGGCGGCGCCGACGCCCCCCGCTGACGGTCGCGAAGCCACGCCCTTGAGCCCGGCGTCGGTGCGGGCGCCGCTCGCGGCCTCCCCCGGGTAGTCTGTCGGCCTATGGCAGTCGATATCTCCCAGGTGTCCGTCGTCGACACCGAGCCCGGCGAACTCCCGGCCACGATGGCGGCATGGGTCATCCGCGAAGACCGCTTCGGCGAGCCGCGCGATGCCTTCCAGGTCGAAGAGATCGAGGTCCCGGAGCCCGGGGCGTTCGAGGTCGTCGTCCGCGTCATGGCCGCCGGCGTCAACTTCAACAACGTGTGGGCGGCGCTCGCCGAGCCCATCTCGATCTTCCGCTACGGCGACCACCCGGAGTTCGGGCACCACATCGGCGGCTCCGACGCGTCCGGCGTCGTCTGGAAGGTCGGCGACGGCGTCACCCGCTGGAAGCCGGGCGACGAGGTCGTGATCCACTGCAACATGGCCTCCTACGAGGATCCCGAGGTCCACGGCCTCGATCCGATGGCGGCTCCGTCGCAGATGATCTGGGGCTACGAGACCACGTGGGGCTCCTTCGCGCAGTTCACGAAGGTCCAGGCCCAGCAGCTCCTCCCCAAGCCCAAGCACCTGAGCTGGGAGGAGGCCGCCTCCTACGGCCTCACGTACTTCACCGCCTACCGGATGCTGCTCAACCGTGGCGCGCTGACCGCGGGCAAGAAGGTCCTGATCTGGGGCGCCGCCGGCGGCCTCGGGGTCTTCGCCGTCCAGCTCTGCAAGGCCGCGGGCGCCGAGTGCGTCGGCGTCGTCTCCTCCGAGGAGAAGGGCGAGCTCGTCAAGCAGCTCGGGGCGGCCGGCTACCTCAACCGCAACGACTTCAAGGGCATGATGCGCCGCGGTGGCGAGACGCCCGAGGAGGAGAAGGCCCGCTTCAAGGAGTCGCGCCGCTTCTCCGAAGCGGTCAACGAGATCCTCGGCGAGGCCCCCGACATCGTGTTCGAGCACGTCGGCACGGCCACGTTCCCGACGTCCGTGTACGCGGTCAAGCCCTTCGGCAAGGTCGTCATCTGCGGCGCCACGTCCGGCTACACGCTGGACTTCGACGTCCGCTACCTGTGGATGCGCCAGAAGGAGATCATCGGCTCGCACTTCGCCAACGCCTGGGAGTGCAACCTCGCCAACAAGCTGATCGAGGAGTCGAAGATCCGCCCCGTCCTCTGGAAGACCCTCGGGTTCGACGGCGTGGCGACCGCGCACCAGATGATGCGTGACAACGAGCATCTCGGGAAGATCGCGGTCCTCGTGGGCGCGACCGAGGAAGGTCAGGGCCGGACGGCCGAGGGTCCCGGCGCGATTCGAGCAGAGGTGGGTGCCTGATGGCCGGAGCTGTGCAGATCGGCTGGTACGCGACGGGGTTCCGTGGCGACCAGCTCCAGGAGGCGCTCGAGGAGATCTCCGCGCTCTCCCCGCGCTACGGCGCCTCGCACTACAGCGTCTACCGCTCGGTGGACGACCGCTACAAGTTCACCCAGTACTTCCACTTCGCGAAGAAGGCCGACTGGGACGCGTTCTGGAACGGCCCGGAGTTCACCCGGTTCCGCACCATCACCTCCGGGTGGTGGCAGGTGCCCGTGCTGTACGTCTGGCAGGACGTGGTCGCGTTCGGGTCCGCCCCGACCGACGACCTCGAGGTCAGCGCGGTGACGCAGACGCCGGACCAGGCCGCCGCCGAGGCCTGAGCGCCACGGCGTCAGGATCCGCTCCGTGCAAAGGGCGCCCGCCGGGCGCCCTTTCTCGTGGTCCTAGGCCTTCTCGAGCGGGGCCATCGTCAGGCCCGCGTCCGCCAGCTGCGACCAGTAGTGCTCGGCGAGCTCCTGGTGCCCGGACCAGACGATCGCCTGGCCGGTCTGGTGGATCTGGTCCGCGATGCGGTACCCGCCGTCGAGCGTGATGCCGGGGATGTAGCGGGCCAGGGTGCTCGCCACACCGTCGAAGGTGTTGTGGTCGTCGTTGCGGACGATGACCCGCCACGCGCCGCCGAGTCCGCTGTCCGGGCCGCTCGTCTTCGGAAGTTCGATCGTCTGGCTCACGTGGACGGACGTTACCGCGTCGCGCCCGGTCAGGTCGAGGAGGCGCGTTGCTCCCAGTACCGCGCGAGCCCCGCGTGGTTGGTCTCCGGCCTGATGGCCTCGTCGTAGGCGGCGACGACGACGGGGTCCCCGCCGGCGCGCTCCTGGATCAGTGCGCGCATCGCCGCGGCGAACGCGTCCGGGCTCGCGTCACGCGCGCTTTCGGCCAGGCGCGCGAGCGTCAGGCGCAGCTCGTCGAGCTGCGCGGTCACGTCCTCGTGCAGGCCGAAGTGCGTGATGGCGAGGCGCGAGGGGCGCCACGCCGCGACCGTGTCGATGGACGCCTGCCAGAGCTCGACGTCGATGTCCGGCGGCGGCGTCGGGGGCAGCGTGGGACCGCCTCCGATGCGCACGCCGGCGACGTCGCCCGTGAACGCGGTGCCGGTCTCCTCGTGGAGATAGGCGACGTGGTGCTTGGCGTGGCCCGGCGTGTACTCGACCCGCCAGCCGTCGATCGCCTCACCGCCCTGGAGCACGCGCACGTTGGCCTCTGGGACGGGGATGACCTCGCCCCACAGCCGGTCGAAGTCCTCACCGTAGATCCGGCGGGCGCTCGCGACCAGTCGCTCGGGATCGATGAGGTGCCGGGCGCCCTTCTCGTGGACCCAGACCTCGGCGTCGGGCCAGCGCTGCAGCAGCCGCCCCGTCGCTCCCGCGTGGTCGAAGTGGATGTGGGTGAGCAGGATGCGGCGCACCGGCGCGGCGTCCTCACCCCGGGCGGCGAGCATCGTGCGGTGGGCGACCTCGGGGCCCGGGTCCACGAGCGTGTCCTCCCCCACCGCGAAGCTGCAGACGGCTTCGGGGACGCCCATGTGGACGACGTCCAGCTCACGGATCTCGGTCATGCGTAGGCCTCTCTCTCGGCGACGATGATGTCCTGGAACGACAGGTGCTCCTCGCGCCCGCACCACGAGCCGGGATGCAGTCCCACGAGCGTCATGCCGTGCCGCCGCAGCGTCGCGAACACCCAGTCGTCGGCGTAGGCGACCGCCTCCTCGGGCATCTCCTCGTCCAGCACGGCGACGTGCTCGGACGCGTCGAGGAAGGGGAAGTGCGCACGGCCGTCGGCGATGAGCGCCCGCGACGTGTCGTTCAGCAGGAAGAAGGTCGCGAGCATCCGCCCGCCCGGCGCCAGGCAGCGCGCGATCTCCGCCACGTAGTGGTCGGCGTCGGACTCGAGGAGGTGCGTGAGGACGCTCGTGCAGATGACGACGTCCTTGCTGCCGGAGTCGTACGGGAAGCGGTACTCGCTGGCGGTGCTCGCGCCGCCGGGGTTGTACCGGGCGTTGAAGAGGTCGGCGACCTTGAAGGTGAAGTGCGGATGCCGGCGGTAGCGGCGCCGACACCACCCGATGCCCTCGCGGTTGACGTCGAACCCGTCGTAGGTCCCGCCGGCGTCACGGTCCAGGACGCGCGTCAGCGGGCGCGCCATGCGCCCGATGCCGCACCCGACGTCCAGCACGCGGTCGCCGGGGCGCAGACCGGCGAGCTCCCGCAGATGCCCCAGGAACTCCTCCCCGGTCTCCACGAAGTCCGAGTGCCCCACGAACTGACGCCGACGCGGCGGCACGAGGCGGTCGGCACGGCCGCTCACGCGGTCCCGCGCGTCGAGGAGCCGCAGGCGCGCGGACATGGTGAGACGACTGGGCACGGACGCCGGAGGCTATAGAGGTGCGTCCGGTGGTGGAGAATGCGCGGCATCGACCCGTCCCGGCGCCCCCATCCCCTGCGTCGCATCGGACACGCCGTCGCCAGGTTCTGGCACAAGGCCTATGGCGACGGCATCACCGGCCTGGCCGCGATGGTCGCGTACAACCTGCTGCTGTCGATCTTCCCGGTCGCCCTGATCGCGCTGTTCGTGGCCGGCCACGTCCTGCGGTCCCCGGACCTCGAGCAGTCGGTGCTGAGCGACCTGCAGCAGCTGTTCCCCAGCGCGGCCGACTCGACCCTGCGCAGCGCGCTCAACAGCATCCAGAACCGCTCGACCGCGACCGGGCTCCTGGCGCTGGCGGCGAGCGTCTGGATCGGTGCGTCGTTCTGGGGCGCGCTCGACACCGCGTTCGGACGGATCTACGGCACGGAGGGCCGTCCGTGGATCCGCCAGAAGATCTTCGCGCTCAGCATGCTCGTCGTCGTGTTCCTCTTCTTCGTCGCGACGCTGGCCGTCCCGGCGGCGCAGTCGATCCTGGCCCGTGGGGCCCGGGGGCTGCCGTTCGGGCTCAGCGAGGTCCGCGGGGTCGTGTTCACCCTCACCCTCGTCGCCGGCCTCACCTTGCTGTTCGCCACCCTGTGCCTCGTGTACTGGCGGGTGCCCCGTGGCGCGATGGCCTGGCGTCAGGTCTGGCCAGGGGCCCTGGGGGCGACCCTGGCCATCGGCGCGGTGGACTACGCCTTCCCGCTGTACCTGTCCAACATCTCGACCCTGGCGGCGGTGGGGCCGTCGGTCGTGTTCGCGCTCATCGCGCTGGTGTGGTTCTACGTCATCGCGTTGATCATGCTCTCGGGGGCGGTGGTGAACGCGCTGCGAGGGCCGGTGGGTGCCCCCGTGAACAGTCCGTGAACGGTCCCGTCGGAGGTCTTGCGCAGGAGCGCCGACGCGCCTAGTGTCAACTGACACATACACCCACCCCACGGGAGGCGAACCATGTCCGGCATCACCCAGCAGTCCCTCGGCCACCAGCTCGAGCAGGACATCACGGGGAGGGTCCTGACGCCGGGCGCCGCGGGGTACGACGAGGCGCGCGCCCTCTTCAACGCGATGATCGACGTCCGGCCCGCGGTCATCGCCCAGTGCGCGGACGCGGCCGACGTCCAGACCGCCCTGCGCGAG
>NZ_JBFIGP010000163.1:0-8561 GCF_041602235.1 Paraconexibacter sp. | reverse complement strand
TTGACGGCGCCGGTGCCCTTGCCGTCACCGGCGAACGGCTGCATGAGCGAGATCGCGAACCACAGGACCGCGGCGACGACGAGCAGGACGAGGAGGAGCACCACCCGGCGCGCCCCGCGGCGGTGGCCGCGCCCCGTGGGCCGCTGGCCTCCCTGGCCCAGGACGCTGCGGCGCCCACCGGGGGCGCCCTGTTCGGCGACCGGGCCCATGGCGCTCTTGGCGACGCGACGCACGCCGGCCGGCGCCTCGAAGTCCTCCGTCTCGCCGGCCGCGCGAGCCGGGGCCGGGGTCGTCGCCGCGGGCGGCGCCGTCGGGCGTGGCGTGCCGGCCGGCGGGGTGGAGCGCACCACGGGCGCCGGTGCGGCGCGCTCGGGCGGCTCGGGGGTCGTGGCGCGTGCCTCGCGCTGCGGGGGCACGACGTCCCGGGGGACCCGGCGGACCCGCGGCGAGGGCTGGTCCTGCGGCGCGCTCGTCGGGAGGTCCGGCACGGGCTGCGACGGCTCGGGCGGCGGTGGCTGCCTCGCCGGTTCGGGGGCCGCCGGCCGCTCGGGCGGCGGCGGGGGAATGCGCGTGGCCGGCCGCTCGGGGGCCGGCGGAGGGACGGGGGTGGGCGTCGGCGGCGGGACGGGCGTGGGCGACCGCTCAGGGGCGGGCGGCGCCTCGGGCGCCGGCGGCGGGACGGGGGCCGCGGCAGGCGGTGGCGCGGGCTCGACGGTCGGCGGCGAGGGCTCGGGCGGCACCTCGGGCATCGGCCTTCCCTCACGCGCGGCACGGCGCGCCTCGCGTTCCAGTCGCGCGCGCTCTCGCTCGGCCGCGTCGCGGGCCCGGCCGGCGCCCCCGTCCTTCCCACCCCCGAAGAGACCCATCAGTGTGTGACCTCCGCCTGATCGCGCGCCGTGGTGAGCGTCAGCCAGTCCTCGAGGAGGACCGCGGCCGCCCGGGAGTCCTCGCTGCGCGCGCCGCCGCGCTGGGCGGCGATGCTGGTCGTGAACCGCTCGTCGTAGAGCTCGACCGGCACGCGGACCGCCTCGGTGAGCTTGGCCGCGAACTCGCGGACCTCGGTCGTCTGCGCGCTGTCGGTGCCGCGCAACGTCACCGGCAGCCCGACGACGACGCGCTTCACGCCGCGCTCGCGCACGACCCCGAGCACCCGGTTGAACCCCTTGCGGGTCCCGGGTCGCAGCACCGGGTCGATCGGGGTCACGATGGTGCCCGTGGGGTCGGTGACGGCGCAGCCGCACCGGGCGCTGCCGTAGTCCAGCGCGAGCACGCGACCGCCGTTCACGAGGTGAGCGCCGACTCGATGGCTGAGCGGGCCGCGTCGAGCGCCTCGTCGAGCTTGCCCGGATCCTTGCCGCCGGCCTGGGCCATCGTGTCGCGACCACCGCCACCTCCTCCGGTGATGCCGGCCGCGATGCGGATGACCTCGCCGGCCTTGACGCCGCGCTGCACGAGTGACGGCGCCACAGAGGCGACCAGGAACACCTTGCCGTCGACCGCGCTGCCCAGGACGATGGCCGCGTCGCCGCTCACCTGACCCTTGACGCGGTCGGCGACGTCCATCAGCGCCTTGCCCGGGACCCCGTCGACCGTCGCGGTGAGCACCATGGCGCCGCCGACGTCCCGGGCACCGGCGGCGATCGTCGCGGCGTCGGCCGCCCCGTTGCCCCCGCCGCCCTGCTGGGCCTTCGCGGCCGCCTTCGCCTTGGCCTGCAGGCCGCTGATCGCGTCGGGGACCTGCTCGGGCGTCGTGCGCAGCGCGTCGGCGCCGGCGCGCAGCAGCGCGTCGTGCTCCCGCAGCAGCGTCACGGCCGCCGGCCCCGTCACGGCCTCCACGCGCCGCACGTTGGACGCGCTGGACCCCTCGGAGGTGATCTTGAAGACGCCGATCTCCGCGGTCGAGCGCACGTGCGTGCCGCCGCACAGCTCGCGCGAGAAGGATCCGTCCCCCACCTCGACCATCCGCACGACGTCACCGTACTTCTCGCCGAACAGCGCCATGGCGCCGAGGGCCTTGGCCTCGTCGAGCGTCGTGGAGATCGCGCGCACCGGGTGGTTCTCGAGGATCCAGGTGTTCACGTCGTCCTCGACGCCCTGCAGCTCCTCGGGCGAGAGCCGCTGCCCGTGCGTGAAGTCGAAGCGCAGCTTGTCCGGGCGAACCGCCGAGCCGGCCTGGCGCACGTGCGCTCCGAGGTGCTTGCGCAGGGCCGCGTGCAGCAGATGGGTCGCGGTGTGGTTGCACTGCGTGGCGTGCCGGGCCTGCCGGTCGACGCGGGCGACGACACGCTCGCCCGCCTTCAGCGCGCCGGTCCGGACCTCGACCGTCACGGCCTGGTCGTCGCCCGCGCGCACGACCCCGGACACGACGGCCTCGCAGTCCCCTTCCTCGCAGGCGATCACGCCGCTGTCGGAGACCTGGCCGCCGCCCTCGGCGTAGAACGGCGAGGACGCGAGCTTCACGTACGTGACCCCGTCGCGCTCGGCGATCGCCGCCACCGACGTGTGCTCCTCGAGGTGCTCGTAGCCGGTGAACTCGGTCTGCGTCGTGGACAGCGACCGCACGACGTCGGCCGCCCCGCCGACGCGGCCCTTGCCCCCGGCACCGCCGGCCGAGCGCGCCCGCTGCTCGTCCATGAGGACGGTGAAGCCGGCCTCATCGACCTCGAGCCCGCGCTCGGCGGCGATCTCCTGCGTCAGCGAGATCGGGAAGCCGTAGGTGTCGTGGAGCTGGAAGGCGGCGGCCGCGTCGAGCGAGCCGGCGGCGATGTGCTCCTCGAGGATCTTCAGGCCGGCCTCGAGGGTGCGCCCGAAGCCCTCCTCCTCCGCGGTCGCCCACTTCAGGATCGTGTCGCGCTCGCTGACGAGCTCCGGGTAGCCCGCGCCCATCAGCTCGACGACCTGGTCGACGTACCGCGGCAGGAAGCCGGGCTCGATGCCGATGCGGTGCCCCTGCTGGATCGCGCGGCGCATCACGCGGCGCAGGATGAATCCGCGGTCCTCGTTCGACGGGACGACGCCGTCGGCGATCAGGAACGTCATCGCCCGGGTGTGGTCGGCGAGGATCCGCAGGGCGCGGTCGTCGACCTCGCCGGTCGCGAGCTCCTTGCCCAGATCGATCAGCGGGACGAACTGGTCGGTGTCGAAGATCGTCTCGACGTCCTGCTGGATCAGGGCCATGCGGTTGAGGCCCATGCCCGTGTCGATGTTCTGGTTGGGCAGCGGGGTCAGGATGCCGTTCTCGTCCTGGTCGAACTGCATGAAGACGAGGTTCCAGTACTCCAGGAAGCGCTCGTTCTCGCCGCCCGGGAGATCGTCCTCGGTGCCGTAGGCGAGTCCGCGATCGAGGTACAGCTCGCTGCAGGGCCCGCACGGGCCGGTCGGCCCGGCCTGCCAGAAGTTCTCCGACCTCGGGCACAGCACGATCCGCTCGCGCGGCACGCCGATCGCCTCCCACGCGGCGATGGCCTCCTCGTCGGGGCCCAGGCCCAGGTCCGGGTCGCCCTCGAAGACGGTGACCCACACGTCCTTCGCATCGAAGCCGAACCCGTTGAGGGAGAGGTCCCAGGCCAGCTCGACCGCGCCCTCCTTGAAGTAGTCGCCGAGCGAGAAGTTGCCAAGCATCTCGAAGAACGTGAGATGGCGGGAGGTGTTGCCGACGTTCTCGATGTCGGTCGTGCGGAAGCACTTCTGGCACGAGGTCAGGCGCGGGTGCGGCGGCGCCTCCAGGCCCATGAAGTACGGCTTCAGCGGGTGCATCCCCGCCGTCGTCAGGAGCACCGACGAGTCGAAGGTGGCGGGAACCAGCGACCCCGAACGGCGGCGCAGGTGATCGCGCTGCTCGAAGAACGACAGGAACGTCTCGCGGATCTGGTCGGAGGTCACCGTTCGATTGTCGCGCATCCCACCACGACATCGCCGTCCAGCAGGCAGGCGACCTGGCCGGGCGCGGCTCCGTGCACCGGTTCGTGCAGCTCCAGCGCGCCGTCGCGCAGCGTGCACGGCAGCGAGCGCGACCGGTAGCGCAGCTTGACGCGGTCCACCCGTCCCGGGTCCCGGTAGAGCCGCACGTCGCCGATCGGGACCGTCGTGGTGGCCAGCGCCGCGTGCGGTCCGACCACCACCGTGTTCGTCTCGGGGTCGGTGCGCAGGACGTGCAGCGGCTCGGCGTCGCCGCCGGGCAGCCCCAGCCCCCGACGCTGGCCGACCGTGACGTGGTGCGCGCCGCGGTGGGTCCCCAGGACGGCGCCATGCTCGTCGACGATGTCGCCGGGCGTCTCCCCCAGCCCGCCGTGCCGGGCCAGGAAGCCCGCGCGGCCCACCCCAGCCAGGAAGCAGAGATCCTGCGAGTCGGGACGCCGCGCGACGGGCAGGCCCGCCTGCTCCGCGAGCGCGCGCACGGCGGGCTTGCGCAGCTCCCCGAGCGGGAACCGCAGGCGCGCCACCGAGTCCGGATGCAGGGCGGCGAGCATGTAGCTCTGGTCCTTGCCCTCGTCGAGCGCCGCGCGCAGCAGGCCGTCGGGGGTGACCCGCGCGTAGTGGCCGGTCGTGAGCGTCGCCGCCCCGAGCCGGTCCGCGTAGTCGAGCATCGCGTCGAGGCGCACGTGACCGTTGCAGCGCACGCACGGATTGGGCGTCAGGCCGGCGGCGTGATCCGCGAGCCACGGGTCGACCACGCCGGCGCGGAACTCGGCGCGCAGGTCGAGCGTGAGGTGCGGGAGACCCATGCGGTGCGCCAGCGCGCGGGCGCCCCGGACGGCGTCGGCCGAGCAGCAGCTCTTGCTGCCGTCGTGCCCGTCGTCGGCCCACAGCTCGAGCGTCACCGTGCAGACCTCGTCGCCCTCGCGAACGCCGAGCAGCGCCGCGACCGCCGAGTCGACGCCGCCGCTCATCGCCACGAGGGTCCGACCCGTGCCGTCCGGGCGCGGTGGCGCCACCGCGGCCTGCGTACGTACGGCCGCCCCGAGCGCGCGGTGCAGGGCGTCCGCGGCGAGGTCGGCCGCGTGGAGCTTCCCGACGCTGAGACCACCGAGCGCCGCGGCGACCTCGGTGGTCCCGATGCGCGCCGCTTCCAGGACTGGCGCGCCGTGGATCAGCTCGACCACGGCGCTGCCCGCGGCGATCGTCGCCCCGCAGCCCTCGGCGTCGAACCCCGCGTCCGCGATCCGGTCCTCGGCGACGGTCAGGGCGATCGTGACGAGGTCCCCGCAGAGGGCGCCGCCGGCGGCGCCATCGATCGCGCCGTCGGGTCGGTGCCCGCGCCCGCGCGGGAAGGTCAGGTGGTCCTCGAAGCGCTCGTCCGCCACGGCTCGAGTGTGGCAGGCCCGGGACGCCGCACGCGCGCGAGCCGCGACTGTTGCAGCGCCGCCACCCCGCTGGCACACTCCGTTCATGAGAGCGGCTATGTGCCAGGTGGTCGTGCTGGTGCTGTCGCTCTGCATGGCCGCGAGCGCCGTCGCCGCCCCGCCTGGCTCGACGAGCCTGGTCTCGCGCCCGGACGGAACCGGGCCGGTCCCTCCGGCCTCCGACAACAGCAGCGACACGTCGACGGGCGCGGTCAGCCGCGACGGTCGCTACGCGCTGTTCACGTCACGCGCGGACGGCTTCGCGGACGGTGTCGACCCGCGGGTCACCAACCTGTTCGTGCGCGACACGGTCACCAACACGACCACCCTCGTGAGCCGCTCGGACGGTCTCGAGGGTGCCGGCGCCAACGCCGACAGCTTCGCCGGCGACCTCGCGGTCGCGCAGATCGGCGGCCAGCCCCACGTCCTCGTCGCGTTCGCCACCACGGCGACGAACATCGTGGACCACGCCACCGGGACGGTCGTGAGCACACCGAACGTCCCACAGGTCTGGCTCCGCGACGTGACCTCGGGCCGCACGACCTTGATCAGCCGTGCCGACGGCGCCACGGGCACCCCGGCCAACGCGTCCTCGGAGGACCCCGCGATCGCGGTCGGGACCAGCGGGCCGGTCGTCGCCTTCCGCAGCGAGGCCAGCAACCTGGACGGCACGGGCAGCGGCGGCGTGTACATCCGCCGGGTGAACTTCGAGGACACCCAGCTCGTCTCGTGCAAGAACAACACCTGCGCGGGGACACCTGCCGCCGCCCGCGCCGCCGACCCCGACGTCACGACGGTCCCTGCGGCCTCCGGGACGTACTGCCCGGCGCCGCAGCACGTCGAGTGCATCGCGATCGCCTTCCTGGTCGGCGACATGACGATGACCAACGACCCGGCGCGTTCGCAGCACGTCATGTTCGCCGTCGTGGAGCCCGGCAAGCCGACGACGTTCTTCATCGCCAGCCGCCCCAACGCCCCGAGCACCGCGCTCGCGAACAACCACTCCTTCGCCCCGGCCTGGAGCGGTGACGGGAGCGCGCTGGCGTTCCTCTCGCGGTCCTCGAACCTCACGGCCGACGCCCTGCCGGCCGGCAACCCGGAGCAGGCGTTCGTCCGGCTGCCCAACACAGGGGCGACGACGCTGGTCAGCCGCGCCGCCTCGGCCGCGAACTCGAGTATCTACTCCATCGACCTCGGGGGCACCGCAGGCAACCTGCGCGCGGTGTTCTACACCGACGCCACCAACCTCGGCGGAACCGGGCGGGAGGCGTACGTGCGAGAGTTGGCCACCAGCACGACGCAGATCCTCAATCGCGCATCGGGGCCGTCCGGCGTCGTCGGCGATCGCGGGGTGTCGGATCCACCGGTGATCAACCCCACCGGGACCGCCGCGTTGGTCACGAGCTCGGCGACCAACCTCGGCGACGACAGCGGCGCCCGGTTCAGTCGGGTGCGGCTGCGGCGCCTCGACACCCCGGGCCAAGAGGTGCTGCTCGTGTCGCGGCCGTCCGGAGTCGGACCATTGCGACGCCTGACGGATACGGCGTTCCCGGCGGACGTGAGCGCCGACGGCCGGTTCGTGGCGTTCACGTCGAACTCGCCGTCACTACCCGGCGCGGACGCGAACGCCGGCTTCAACGTATACGTGCGCGACCTGCTGCTCGGCCGGACCGATCTCGTGAGTCGTGCGACGGGAGCGACGGGCGCTCCCTCGACGCACGCCTCGGGAGGGGGCATCAGCGCGGACGGCCGGAAGGTGGTGTTCTCGGCGACGAACCTGACACCGGACTCCCCGCCCGATGTGGGGCAGGTCTACCTGCGTGATCTCGACGCGCAGACCACCACGCTGCTCAGCAGGAGGACGGGCGCCGGTGGCGAGCCCGCCACGCTGTTCGCCGGCGCACCACGGATCAGCGACGATGGCGCGCGCGCGGTCTTCGTGACGCGGAGTGGGCTGGATCCCGCCGCCAACGACGGCTTCCAGCACGTCTACGTTCGCGACATCCCGACGCAGGCCACCGTGCTCGTCGATCGTGCCGACGGCCCGAACGGCGCCGTGGCGCCGGTGTTCGCGCAGGAACCGGACATCTCCGGCGACGGTCGCCGCGTCGCCTGGGACAGCACCGCCGCCTACGCGGGCGCCCCGGCCGACGGGAAGCTGCACGTCTTCGTGCGTGATCTTCCGACGAGCACCACGATGCTGGTGAGCCGGGCGGACGGGACCGCCGGAGCCTCGGCGGCCGCTGACTCCCGCGCCCCGAGCCTCAACGCGGACGGGAGCGTCGCCGCCTTCGCGTCCCGCGCGCAGAACCTCGGCGAGACCTTCGTGAATCCGCAGGTGTTCGTGCGTGACATCGCGCGGGGTCAGACCCTCGCGGTCAGTCGCGCGACCGGCGCGGGACCGTTGGCCGGCAGCGCAGGCGCGCCCGCGGTGGACGCAGCGGGGACGCGGGTCGCCTTCCACGCCTCCGGCGCCCTGACCGCCGACGGCCAGACGCCCGGATCACCCCAAGCGGTGTACACCCGTGACCTGCTCACCGGCCAGACCACGCTCGTGAGCCGCGCGGCCGGACTGGCCGGCGAACCCGCCGACGGGGACTCGCTGTCTCCCGTGATCACCCCCAGCGGAGACTGCGTCGCGTTCCAGAGCACATCGACGAACCTCGACCCCGCGTTCAGCAGCCCCGACTTCCCCGCGGTCTACCTGAGGGTCCTGCGCGGAGAGTGCCCGCCCCCGGCACCCCCGGCGCCGATCACGCCGGCGCCCGTGGCTGACGGACAGGGCGCCGGCACGCCGACCGGGACCGGCGCGGGGGCCCCGCAGGCGCCGCCGACGGCCGGTACGTCGCGGCCTCCCGTGGCGGCGAAGCTCGCTCGACTCAAGCTGGGCTCCACGCGCTTCCGCACACGCGGGCGCAAGCCCGGGACGACGATCACCTTCACGCTCGACCGCGCCAGCGCCGTCACGCTCACCTTCTCGCGACTCGTCCCGGGCCGCGTGCGCGGCAAGCGGTGCGTCGCCGCGGGACGGAGCGGCAAGCGCTGCACCGCGACCAGGACGGCCGGGCGGCTGACCGCGAAGGGTCGCAAGGGCACCAATCGGGTGAGGTTCACCGGACGGCTGGGGCGCAAGCGACTGGCCGTCGGGCGCTACCGCCTGAGCGCCAAGCCCTCGGGCGGTGCCACGCGCACCGTGCGCTTCCGCGTCGTCCGCTGACC
>NZ_JBFIGP010000162.1:0-8600 GCF_041602235.1 Paraconexibacter sp. | reverse complement strand
CGGGTCTCCGCCCTGCAGGAGTGCGGCTGCTCCGGCGGTCGCCGCCGCGCCCGCGAGATCGCGGGCCCCACCGACCGCGAGGAACTGCGCGACGGCCAACGCCAGCACGAAGGCCAGCGGTATGACGGCGACGAGCTCGACGCTCGCCTGCCCATCGCAGCGACGCAGCACCTCAGCCGCCCTGGTCCTGCGCGGGGAACCGAGTGCGCGCCGTGACCGTGCCCGCCGCGATCCCGGGCACCAGCCGAGGCACCCGCACCCGCACCTCGACGGCGTCCATCCGCGTGCGGACCTGGACCGCCGGCCGTAGCCGCTCGGGCACCGCAGCACGCGCGGCCCCGAGGGTGGGCGAGCCGAGCGCGTGCGCCCGAGCGGCGGCCCGGGCAGCGCCGCCCGCCGACCACTGCGCCCAGCCGAACAGGGTGGCCTGGACGAGCAGCGCGCCAACGAGCCCGATGAGCGGCAGCAGCGCGACGAACTCGACGCTGGCCTGGCCGCTGTCGGTGGGTCGCCGGATCATGGCCGCAACCCTTCCGGCGACCGCGTGACAGCGCTACCGCCACTCCGTGTCGGTCGACGCTCTCTTGTGTGCCGTCTTCGTCACCGTCCGCGTTCCCGCGGGAACGCGCACCGCCCGCGGCGCGGGCTCAGAACGAGTAGGAGCGGTAGTGCCGCCACACGGCGACCAGCGCGTAGGACGCGCCCGCGATCATCGCCAGCCACAGCATGAGGCCGGCCCCGGTGTCCCACAGCCGCTCGCGGGCCGCCATGGCGAACACCGCGGCGCCGATCGCGCCGTAGAGCATCCCGCGGTGCTGGTCGCCGAGGGAGAAGATGGCGACCCGGTTCTCGCGGTAGAGCCGAGCGCCGATCAGCACGAACGCGATGATGATCCCGATCGACAGCAGCGCACCGACCGTGTCGGCGGTCGTGCCGCCGCCGGGGGTGAAGTGCACAGCGGCGGCGATCGCGAAGACGATCAGGGTGTTGCGCAGGCCGACGCTCATGTCGAGCGGATGCTACCGACCAGCGCCCGGCGCTCAGGCCAGGGCGCGCGAGCGAGCCGGGGCGGGCGCGACCTCGGCTGCTGGCATCTCGGGCACGGCCGTGACCGGAGCGCCGCCGACCGGCTCCGGTGCGAACCGGTAGCCGACGCCGAAGTGCGTGTGGATGTAGCGCCAGTCCGGCGAGGCCTTCTCGAGCTTCTGGCGCAGCTTGCGGACGAAGACGTCGACCGAGCGGTCCCCGCGAGCCATCGCGTAGCCCCAGACCCGCTGGTAGATCTCCTCGCGCTCGAGTACGCGGCCCTCCGCGCCGGCGAGCAGTTCGATGAGCTCGAACTCGCGCCGGGTCAGGTCCACCGATCGGTCGCCCACGAACGCCTGGAACCGATCGGCCCGGATCTCGATCTCGCCGACGGCGATGGGCGCCTCCGGACGGGCCTCGGTGCGCTTGCGACGCCGCGAGACGGCCTCGATGCGGGCGATGAGCTCCTCGGGATGGCAGGGCTTGCTCAGCCAGTCGTCGGCGCCCGCCCGCAGCCCGCGGACACGCTGCGCCACGGTGGACTGGCCGGTGCAGACGACGACGCCGAGGCCCGGCATGGCCGAGCAGACCTTGTCCAGGTACTCCCAGGCGGCAGGCCCGAGCGTGGCGAGATCGACGACGAGCGCGCCGACGCGCATCGCCACGAGGGTGTCGACAGGGATCGCTCCGGCGTGAACGCGGTGTTCCCAGCCGAGGCGCTCCAGCCGGTTCCCGAGAACCTGCAGGAAGCCGGAGTCCGTATCGATGACCGCGATGCGGAGCGGGTCCGCACCGGAGGGGATCGGGTCATGCATGACGGGAGCCATTGTAGGGCGTACCCCGGTCTGCACACCGTGTTGCGGCCCCCGGTCACCACATTTTCACAGGATGCCGGAGTTCGTGCCGACGGGCACGAGGCCCGTCGGCGCCCTCAGGTACCCGCGGCGGGGCGGTGCGAGGAGTCGGAGAACTCCCGGAAGAGCCCAGTGACGACGAACGCCGTCTGCTCCCCGATGTCCACGGCGTTGTCGCCGATCCGCTCCAGCGCGCGGGCGATCATCACCATCGACATCCCCCACTCCCGCAGGTCCTCGTCGGTGCCGACCTGGATGGCGAGGCGGAACAGCTCGCGGTTGAGCTGGTTGATCTCCTGGTCCTGGCGCACGATGTCCTCCGCCAGGTCCGTGTCGCGCATGGTGAACGCCTGCTTGCTCTGCACGACCTCCGAGCGGGCGAGCTTGCCCATCCGCTGGATCCGCTCGGCGACCTCGGGAACGGTCGGCGGCTCGTGCCCGATCAGCGGCAGGAGCTTGCAGATGTTCACGCACTGGTCGCCCATGCGCTCCATGTGCTTGACGACGTGCAGCAGCGCCGCGACGAGTCGCAGGTCCCCGGCCACGGGCGCCTGGAGCGCGAGCAGGGAGAGGATCGACTGGTGCACCTCGAGATACCGGCCGTCGACCCGGTCGTCGTCCTGAACGACCACGGCCGCCAGCTCGACGTCCTGGTGCTCGAGCGCCTCGAGCGTGCGGTCGAGCTGCGAGATGACGATGTCCAGGCCGCCCATGGCGGCCGCTTCGACCTGCTGGAGCTCCTCGGCGAAGTGAAGACGACTGTCGCGTGGCATGCCGCTCAGCCGAACTTGCCGGTGACGTACTGCTCCGTGCGTTCGTCGGTCGGGTTGGTGAAGATCTTCTGCGTCTCGTCGAACTCGATGAGCTTGCCGATGCGCTTGCCCTCCCCCGCGGAGAGGTCCACGATGAAGAACGCCGTCCGATCGGACACGCGCGCGGCCTGCTGCATGTTGTGCGTGACGATCACGATCGACAGCCGCTCCTTGAGCTCGAGCATGAGGTCCTCGATCTTGCCGGTCGAGACCGGGTCCAGCGCGGAGCACGGCTCGTCCATCAGCAGGACGTCCGGTTCGGTCGCCAGCGCGCGGGCGATGCACAGGCGCTGCTGCTGACCGCCCGACATGCCGAAGGCGTTGGTCTTCAGGCGGTCCTTGACGTCCTCCCACAGCGCCGCGCCACGCAGGGCGTTCTCGACGATCTCGTCCATGTCGCCCTTCATGCCCAGGATGCGGGGACCGAACGCGATGTTGTCGTAGATCGACTTCGGGAACGGGTTGGGCTTCTGGAAGACCATGCCGATGCGCTTGCGCACCTGGACCGGGTCCACGTTCCTCGCGTACAGGTCCTGGCCGTGGTAGACGACGGAGCCCTCGACCTTCGCGCCCGGGATCAGGTCGTTCATCCGGTTGAGCACCCGCAGGAAGGTCGACTTCCCGCAGCCCGACGGGCCGATGAAGGCGGTGATCTCGTTGAGCCCGAGGTCGATGTCCACGTCCTCGACCGCCAGGGTCCCGCTGTAGGAGACGTTGACCCCCTTGCACTCGAAGATCGTCTGGGCGGGACGGGCAACCTCACCCGGCGCGCCGGCGGCAGACGTGGGGGCGTCGTGCTCGTGGACGTGCCGGTGGGCGGCCTCACCCGGGGTGGCGGCGGGGTCTGGTTCGGTCATGAGGGGGGTTCGCTTGGCTTGGTCGGACACAAGGGCACCTACCACTTCTGCTCGTAGCGGTTGCGGAGGAAGATCGCGAGCGAGTTCATCATCAGCAGGACCACCATCAACACGAGGATGGCAGCTGCGGCGAGTGGGAGGAACTTGTCGACCTCCGAATCCCGCGTCCAGTTGAAGATCTGCAGCGGCATCGCGGTCAGGACCTCGTTGTCGAGGCTGGGGTTGATGCGCGGCGAGATCGCGGCGCCCAGGATGAGCAGCGGTGCGGTCTCGCCGATCGCCCGGCTGAGCGCCAGGATGACCCCGGTCGCGATGCCCGCGATGGACCCGGGGAGCACCTGCTTCCAGATCGTCTGCCACTTGGTCGCCCCGAGCGCCAGCGATCCCTCGCGGATCGAGGGGGGGACGGCGCGGATCGCCTCGCGCGCCACGATGATCACGACCGGCAGCACGAGCAGCGCCAGCGTGATGCCGCCGGCGACGATCGTGCGGCCGAGCGACAGCGGCCCGCGGACGATGAAGGCCAGGCCGAGAATGCCGTAGACGACCGACGGCACGCCGGCGAGGTTCTGGATGTTGACCTCGACCAGGCGGTTCCACCACTTCGTCCGGTCCGCGTACTCCTCGAGGTAGATGGCCGTCGCCACGCCGAGCGGGACGACGAGGAACGCGACGATGCCCATCAGGTAGACGGTGCCGATCAGCGCCGACTGGAACCCGGAGGTCTCGGGCCGGATCTTCGACGGCTGGTTCGTGAAGAGCTCGGGGCTGATCTTGCCGGCCCCGTCGTTGAACACGTCGCCGAGCAGCAGCACCAGCCCGAGGATCGCGAGCGCGAGGGCGCCGTACATGAGGCTCTTGAACGCGCCCTGCTTGACGCGCGCGGTGCCGTCCGGTGCCGGGATCGCGCTGTTGGCGATGGCCGCGTCCGCGATCTGCTTGCCCGTGCTCATTCGTAGACCTGCCGGTACTTGTTGACGAGGCGGATCGAGATCATGTTGAGGACCAGCGTGATGAGGAAGAGGGTGAATCCGACCGCGAAGATCGTCTCGTACTCCAGGGAGCCGGTCGGGATGTCGCCACCGGCGGTGCCGGCGATGAACGCGGCCATCGAGCCCGCGGGTTCGCCGGGGTCGGTGACGGGTCCGTTGGGCAGGAGCTGTCCGTTGCCGGCCGCCAGCAGGATCACGAGGGTCTCCCCGATCGCGCGGGACGCGCCCAGCACGATGCCGGCGACGACGCCGGAGAGCGCCGCCGGGAACACGACCCGGATCGCGACCTGCATCCGGTTGGCTCCGAGCCCGAACGCGCCTTCGCGCAGCGCCGCGGGGACGGCGCTCATGCCGTCCTCGGCGACCGAGGCGATGATCGGCATCACGAGCAGGCCGCAGATGAGTCCGGCCGCGAGCTGGTTGTTCGACGCGATGTCGAGGTTGAGGAACCCCTTGAGGAACTCCGGGGTGAAGAAGGTCAGCGCGAAGTAGCCGAAGACGATCGTCGGCACGCCCGCCAGGACCTCGAGGATCGGCTTGATGGTCTTGCGGACCTTGGTCGGTGCGTACTCGCTGAGGTAGATCGCGCTCAGCAGGCCCACCGGCACGGCGAACGCGAGCGCGATGAAGGTGATGTACAGGGTGGACCAGACGAGCGGCAGGACGCCGAAGCTCTGCTGCTCACCACCCAGCAGTGGGGTCCACTTGTCCCCGAGGAGGTAGTCGGCGAGGGGCACCTCGCCGAAGAAGCTCACGGTCTCGCGGATCAGCGAGAACACGATGAGCACCGTGGTGAGCACGGACACCGTAGCCGCTGCCGCGAGCAGCACACGGATGAGGGCCTCCCCCGTCGACCGACGCGTGCGGGTCCGGAGCAGCACTGCCCCGGACCCGCTCGCCGGCGACGAGCTCGACGTGGTGGTCGTGCCCGTCATCGGTCGCTACTGCGCCTCGATGGCGGCCAGGTCGGTCTTGGCCTGCTCGACCTGCTCCGGGGTCAGCGCCACCATCTTGGCGGCGTCGGCGATCGTCTCCTGGTTGGCGACGATGAACTCCATGAACGCCTTGACCTCGGGACGCTCGAGCGCCTTGTTCGAGGGGTACATGAAGACCGGACGGGACAGCGGCTTGTACGAGCCGTCCTGGATGGTCTCCTTGGACGGCTTGACGCAGCCGTCGCCGGCGTCGACGCCCACGAGGTTGAGCTTGTCGGCCTGCGCCTCGTAGTAGGAGAAGCCGAAGTAGCCCATCCCGCCCGCGTCGCCCTCGACGCCCGTCACCAGCTGGTTGTCGTCCTCGGACGCCTGGTAGTCGTCACGGGTCGCGCCCTCGTCACCGTTGATCTCGGCGGTGAAGAAGTCGAACGTGCCGGAGTCCGTGCCCGGGCCGTACAGCGACAGCTCGGTGGACGGGAGCTTCGGATCGATGTCGGCGAGCGACTTGACCTTCGAGCCCTTGTTCCACAGCTCCTTGAGCTGGTCGGTGGTCAGGCAGTCGACCGCGAGGTCCTTGTTGGTGACGACCGCGATGCCGTCGTTGGCGACCGTGAGCTCGCCGTAGCCGATGCCGCTCTTCTCGCAGAGCGGGGCCTCCTCGTCCTCCTTGATCGGACGGGATGCGTCGGAGATGTCGGTCTCCCCCGCGCAGAACTTCTCGAACCCGCCACCGGTGCCGGACTGGCCCACGGTGATCTGCACGTTCGGCTGCTCCTCCTGGAACAGCTCCGCCGCGGCCTGCGCGAACGGGAAGACGGTCGATGAGCCGTCGATGGTGATCTTGCCCGACAGCTGCTCGGTGGACGCACCGGAGCCGGTGGTGCCCGCCGTCGTCTCGTCATCGTCGCCGCACGCGGCGACGCCGAGCGCAAGGGCGCCGGCCGCCATGACGGCGAGGAAGTTTCTTGACCTCACTGCATCTCCTTTGGGTTGTTCATGCGCACGGCAGACTCACAGCGGGTCGGCCGAAGTCTGTTACCGAGGTGTGCCCTCGGTGTGAAAAGGATGTGAAGCGCCGGTGACCGGCGGGGCCGCCGGTTCGGGCTCCAGCCGATATCCGAAGCCGACGTGCGTGTGGATCCAGCGCACGTGTGGGACTGCCGATTCGAGCTTGACGCGCAGCTTGTGCACGTAGACGTCGACGGAGCGGTCGCCGTGCCGCAGGCTTCCTCCCCAGACCTCGGCGAACAGGTCGTCGCGACCGACGATGTGGCCCGCACGCGCCGTCAGCGCGACCAGCAGACCGAACTCACGGACCGAGAGCATCAACGTGCGACCGGCCGCCAGCGCGAGCCCCTCGTCCGGCCTCACCTCCAGATCGCCGGCGCGGAGAACGGGCTCGGGGGTCGACGACGCTTCCATCGCCGCGCATGCTGTCGGCCCAGCACCAGAGGCCAGGTGACGGACCCGTGAAGAGAATGTGAAAGAGCCGTGAAACCGGGCTCCCGCACGCGGAGCATCGCTCTATGGTCCTTGGGGATGTCCCCGCTGCTGCGCCGCGGGGGTCCGGATCCGGACCTCCTGAGACTGCTCGAGGAGTCCGGCGAGAACGTCCAGCGCGCCGGACTGCTGCTGCGTGATCTCCTGCTGGACTACCCGGAGCACGACGGGCTGGCGCGTGACCTGGTGCACTGCGAGCACGAGGGTGACCGCATCACCCACGACATCATCCACCGGCTCAACCGCGCCGGGCGGCGGCGGATCCCCTTCGACGTCTCCGACGGCCACGCGCTCGCCACCGCGCTCGACGACATCGTCGACCACGCGGAGGCCACCGCCGACGCGCTGGGCGTCTACCGGGTGGAGGCGGCCATGGAGCAGGCGGTTGCGCTCGCCAACGTGCTGGTCGGCGCGGGCGAGCAGGTCGCACGCGCCCTCTCGTGTCTCGTCAGGAGCAGCGACATGGCCCCGCACCTCGTCGAGATCCACCGTCTCGAGAACGAAGGTGACCGCCTCGTCCGCGACGGCATCGCCGCGCTGTTCGTCGGCGGGATCGACCCCATGGTCGTCATCCGCTGGAAGGACATCTACGAGTCCCTCGAGGCATCGGTCGATGCCTGCGAGACGGTCGCGCACCTGCTCGAGGGGATCGCCCTCAAGCGCAGGCGCTGAGGGGACGACCGCCACTGCAACGACCGTCCAGAACGGCCTGCTGCGCGCAAGATCGGGCGCGGCGCTGCCGATGGACGGAGTACGACCGACTCCGGATGCTCCCCTTGACGACCACACCCCGCGCAGTCCGCGACCGTCCCGTCGGGTGCCCGCGCGCGCACGACCGCGAACACCCGGAAGAAGGTGCGCCGCGTCACGGACGGTGCGACGCGCACACGCCCGCCGCGACTGGCACGATACGACCGTGAGCGACCGGCACCGCATCACCGCGAGCCTGGCCGCGGCGGGACTCCTGGGCGGCGCCGCTCTGGGCGGCGCAGTTCCCTCCATGGCCCAGGATGGCGCGCCGACCGGGTCGGCCGGACCCGGTCAGACGTCCGCCTCTCCGGCGGACGAGGGCCCGGCTGTCGTCGGTGCGGAGAAGCCGACGACCACGCCCAAGCCCAAGCCGGCCCCCAGCGGGCCCGCCGGCCCGGCGCCTACCGCTACGCCGGACCCTGCGCCGACCGCCGTCGTCGGGGCGCCGACCGACGAGGAGCGGGAGGCCCGCAAGAAGGCCCGGGAACGCGAGCGCCGCGACGCCGCGCGGCGCGCGGACGCGAAGGATCGAGCCGCGGCCGAGGCCAAGGCCCGCAAGCGGGCGGCCGAGGCGCAGGAGGAGGCGCTGAAGGCGGCCGAGGCCGAGCGGCTCACCGGGGAGGGTCGCAATCCCGACGGGTCTCCGAGCGAGGACAACCCCGAGCTCTCCGTCGCGCTTCCGGGTGTGGCTCCGGTGGGTGTGCCGAACTTCTTCATCGAGAAGTTCCGGATTCCGCCGTTCTTGCTGCCGATCTATCAGGCGGCGGGGATCGAGTACGGGATTCGCTGGGAGATCCTGGCGGCGATCAACGAGATCGAGACCGACTACGGCCGCAACCTCAACGTCTCGAGCGCGGGCGCGTTGGGGTGGATG
>NZ_JBFIGP010000161.1:0-8777 GCF_041602235.1 Paraconexibacter sp. | reverse complement strand
GGCGATCATCGCGTCGACGTGCAGGCCGCCCTCGCGATGCTCGCCCCCGAGTACGGCTACCAGCCCGTGATCGACATCAGCGACGAGCAGGCCCGCGACGACCTCGCGCGCGCGTCGGTCCAGGCCCTCTCGTTCGTCGCGCAGTCCGCGCGTGGGCTCGGCAAGCCGTGGGTGCCGCAGACGGAGATCGACAAGGCCGACACGATCGCGGCGCGGTTCCTGACCCGCTGGCGCGGCGAGTCCGACCCGGACCACGCCAAGGCGATCGACGCCTACTGGATCTCCGCGGCGGAGCACGGGATGAACGCGTCGACGTTCACCGCCCGCGTGGTGACGTCGACGGGCGCGGACTGCGCCGCGGCGCTGTCGAGCGCCGTCGGCGCCCTCTCCGGGCCGCTGCACGGGGGCGCTCCCTCGCGCGTGCTGAAGATGATCGAGGGCGTCGAGGAGATGGGCGACGCCGATCGGTGGGTGAAGCAGGCGCTCGACAAGGGCGAGCGGCTCATGGGCTTCGGCCACCGCGTCTACCGTGCCGAGGACCCCCGGGCCCGCGTACTGCGCCGGACCGCGCGGGAGCTCGGGTCCCCGCGGTTCGAGGTCGCCGAGGCGCTCGAGAAGGCGGCGCTCGCCGAGCTCCAGGCGCGCAAGCCCGATCGCGTCCTCGCGACGAACGTCGAGTTCTGGAGCGCGGTCATCCTCGATCTCGCCCAGGTGCCCGCCGACCTGTTCACGCCGATGTTCACCTGCGCGCGCGTGGCGGGCTGGTCGGCGCACATCCTCGAGCAGAAGCGCGAGGCGCGGCTGATCCGTCCAACCGCGAAGTACGTCGGAGAAGGTCCCCGCCCGGTCAGCGCGGTCGGCTGACGGAGCGAGGGCCCGTCAGGACTCCTGCGCGGCGGCGGCCTTGCGCAGGAGATCGCGCAGCGCCCGCTGGTCGGCCGGGTCGAGCGCCGCCAGCGGGTTGGGGCCGGCCTCGAGCCGGGTCTCGATCCGCCGGCGGACGGCCACGCCCTCGTCGGTCAGGACCAGGTGCTTGACGCGCCGGTCGTGGGTCGCGGCACGTCGCTCGACGAGGCCGCGGCGCTCCAACCGGTCCACGATGCCCGTGACGTTGGAGTTGTCGCAGTGCAGATGGGCGGCGAGGTCGCCCATCGGCGTCGCCTCACCGGGCTCCAGCGCCCGCAACGCGAAGAGCTGCGGCGGTGAGAGCTCGAACTCCCGGACCACGTCGAGGAACCACCCGCGCTGCGTGGCCATCAGGTCGCCCACGAGCTTCCACGCCTCGGTGGCCGGGCTGCGGCGGGTCGCGGGGGTGGCCATGCCCACAGGTTAGCTGACTGCAATAACTGTTGACAAGCTCAACTGTCGCAGTAGTCTGAGGTCATGAGCAGGAGTGACAACGGCATCGTCGTCGAGCGCCTCGTGCGCGAGTTCGGCGGCGGCATCCGCGCCGTCGACGGCATCGACCTCGAGGTCCAGCCCGGGGAGATCTACGGCTTCCTCGGGCCCAACGGCGCCGGCAAGTCCACCACCGTCCACGTGCTGACGACCCTGCTGCCGCCGACCTCCGGCCGCGCCCTCGTCGCCGGGTACGACGTCGCCACCCAGGGTTCCGACGTCCGGCGCCGGATCGGCGCCGCGCTCCAGGAGGCCGCGCTGGACTCCTTCCTCACCGCGCGCGAGCACTTCGAGCTGCAGGGCGGTCTGCACGGGCTCGACAAGGCGCACCGCCGGGCCCGCGCTGACGAGCTGCTGGAGCGCGTCGGTCTCACCGAGGCGGCCGGCCGCAAGGTCGGCGGGTACTCCGGCGGCATGCGCCGGCGCCTGGATCTCGCCCTCGCCCTGGTGCACAACCCCTCGATCCTGTTCCTCGACGAGCCGACCACCGGGCTCGATCCCCAGTCGCGCAGCGCGCTGTGGGACGAGGTCGCCCGCCTCGCCCGGGAGGACGGCGTCACCGTGTTCCTCACCACGCAGTACCTCGAGGAGGCCGACGTCCTGGCGGATCGCGTGGCGATCATCGACCACGGTCACATCGTCGCGGAGGGCACGCCGGCAGCCCTGAAGGCGGAGATCGGGCGGCCCACCGTGGAGGCGATCCCGCTGGATCCGGGCTGCGGCGAGGCGATCGCACGGGTGCTCGCCCGCTTCGGCGAGCCGGCCGCCGCCTCTCCGAAGGGCGTCGCGGTCCGCCTCGACGGCGGCGCGCAGACCCTCGGTGAGGTCGTGCGGGCGCTCGACGCGGAGGACCTCGCCATCGCCAACCTGCAGCTGCACCAGCCGACGCTCGACGACGTCTTCCTCAACAAGACGGGTCGCTCGCTCGAGGGCACCGAGGTCGATCTCGCGCCGGACGCCGCCGCCGTGGCGCCGGCATGAGCGACGTCCGGACCCAGCTCGGACTGCTCGCCCGCAGATCCATCCGGCGTACGCTGCGCCAGCCGGCGTTGCTGGTCCCGTCGTTCGCCTTCCCGCTGATCCTGCTGGCGGTCAACGCCAGCGGCCTGGCCTCGGCCACGAAGCTCCCCGGGTTCCCGACCGACAGCTACGTCGACTTCGCGATCGGCGTGACCTTCATGCAGGGTGCCCTGTTCGCGGCGACCACGGCCGGCACCGAGATCGCGTCCGACATCGAGACCGGGTTCCTCAACCGCCTGTCGCTGACGCCCCTGCAGCGTCCGGCGATGCTGCTCGGCCAGATGGCGGGAGCGATGGTGCTCGCGCTCCTGGGCACCCTCGTCTACCTCGCCGTGGGCTTCGCCGCCGGGGTGCACGTCGAAGCCGGGGCGCCCGGGGTCGTGGTCATGGTCGTGCTCGCGATGCTGATCGCGCTCGCGTTCGGCTCCCTGGGAGCCGTGATGGCGCTGCGGACCGGTTCCGGCGAGGCGGTTCAGGGCCTCTTTCCCCTGCTCTTCGTCACGTTCTTCCTCAGCTCGCTGAACCTGCCACGCAACCTGATCGAGATCGACTGGTTCCGCACCGTGGCGACGTGGAACCCCGTCAGCTACCTGATCGAGGGCCTGCGCAGCCTGGTGCTCACGGGATGGGACGGGACGGCGCTCGCCCGTGGCTTCGGCGTGGCCCTGGTCATCGCCACGGTCGGCGTCACGGCCTCCGCCGCCCTGCTCCGGACCCGGATGGAGCGCACATGACCTCCGCGCGCACGCTCCACGTGGCCGTCGCGGTGGCGAAGCGCAGCCTGCGCGTGGCCTACACGAACCCGGCGATCGCGCTGCCGTCGATCCTCTTCCCGATGATCTTCCTGGTCGGCTTCGCCGGCGGTCTCTCGGCGATCGACGACGTGCCGGGCTTCGACTTCCCCAGCGGGTACACGGCGTTCCAGTACGTCTTCGTCTTCCTGCAGTCGGCGGCCTTCGGTGGGGTCTTCACCGGCTTCGCGATCGCCCGCGACTTCGAGTTCGGCTTCGCCAAGCGCCTACTGCTCGCGGCGCCCCACCGGGGCGGGATCGTGCTCGGGTACGTCTTCGCTGGTCTCGGACGCTGGGCGCTGACGGCGTCCGTCATCACCGTCGCGGCGCTGCTGGCCGGGATGCAGGTGGGCGGCGGGGTCGTGGACCTGTTCGGCCTGGTGGGGCTCGGGCTGATGGTCAACATGATCGCCACGCTGTGGGGTACCGGTGTCGCCATGCGGTTGCGTACGGTGCAGGCAGGCCCGCTCATGCAGATGCCGGTCTTCGTGATCCTCTTCCTCGCGCCGGTCTACGTCCCGCTGGATCTCCTGAGCGGCTGGATCCACACGGTGGCGTCGTTCAACCCGGCCACGGCCTTCGTGCAGGCGGGGCGGGGCTTCATCAGCGGACGCCCGGACCTCGTCGCGGTCGCGTACGCCGTCGCGGCATCGATGGTCGCGATCGCGGCCGTGTGGGCGCTCGGCGGGCTGCGGCGGGCCGAGCGAGAGATCTGAGCCAGTCGTCGCACCGCACTATGCTCCCGCCGGGAGATGGAGCGCCTGCTCGATCCGTCGGCACTCGGGGACCACGTCGACCGCCTCTATCGGGCGGCGTGGGGTCTGTGCGGCTCGCGGGAGGACGCCGAGGATCTGGTGCAGGAGACGTACGCGAGGATCCTGGCCAAGCCACGCACGATCCGGGGCGACGACGACATCGGCTACCTCCTGCGGGCGCTGCGCAACCAGTTCTACAGCCAGCACCGCCGCGCGAGCCACCGTCCGCGGACCGAGCCGCTCCCGGAGGACCGGGAGTTCGTCGACCCGCGGGCCGGCCTGCGACCCGACGAGGCCGTCGCGGCGCGTGAGGTCTTCGCGCGGATCGCCGACCTGACCCCGGACTTCCGAGATGTCCTCGTCGCCGTCGACGTCGCGGGTTTGTCCTACGCCGAGACGGCAACACTCGTGGGGGCGAAGGAGGCCACGGTGACCAGCCGCCTGTTCCGCGCGCGTGCGCAGGTGGCGCGGGCGCTCGGGAGCGGGATGGAACCCGGCACCGAGGGCGTCCCTACGGAGAGACGACCATGACCGAAGGCGACGACACCCCGATCACGGAGGAGGAGCGTGTGCTCGCGGCACGCGGCGCCGAGGCGATCGCGCGTGCCGTCGCCTCGCCCGAGGCGCAGGCCCCGGCCCGCCTGCGGGAGTCGCTGGAAGCGCAGCGAGGCGGGGCCCGGACGCGCCGTGCTCGCTCGCGGCTCGGCTGGCTGGGTGTCCTCGCCGGCGGCGTCGCGGCCGTCGTGATCGCCGTCGTCGTGATCTCCGGGGGCAGCGGTGGGCCGGGCGGCCCGTCGGTCTTCCAGGTCGCCGCGGTCGCCCGCCTGGCGCCCACGAAGCCCGCTCCCTCCTCGGTGGGCGGACTGCAGCCCAAGCTGGAGGCCGAGGTCTCGGGCGTGCCGTTCCCGGACTGGCGGCAGGAGTTCGACTGGGAGGCCACCGGCCGCCGCGACGACACCGTCGACGGCCGGTCGGTCACGACCGTCACGTACCGCAACCGGGATGGCGTGGAGCTCGCCTACGCGATCGTGGACGGGGACGCCCTGCCCGCGCCCGACGCCGGCCGCGAGATCCAGCGACGGGGCTTCAGCTACCGCGTCGTGCGCCGGGACGAGCGGACCGTCGTGACCTGGGAGGAGCAGGGCCACACGTGCGTCATCGACGCGCCCGGCACGGTCCCCTCCGGCACGCTGGTGGACCTCGCCGCCTGGGACAACGTCTAGGGGTCAGTCCTGGTCGGCGCCCCGGCGCCAGCGTCCGAGACGGCTCTTGCGCTCCGGGGGCTCGGTCGGCAGCTCGAGGTCGCCGTCCATCAGCTTCTTCGCCAGCGTCAGCGCCTGCGACCACAGAGCGTCGATCATGCGCGCGGTCTGGGGATCGTCGGCGACCTCCCCGACCCGCAGGGCCTGCGGCGCGTCGTTGCCGACCGGGTCGACGAGCAGGTACCGCTTGCCTCCCGGCCACGCCACCGACAGCAGGACCCGGTCGTCCGCCCGCAGCGCGCTGACGAACTCGACGTCGCCCTCCACGGCGACGCGTTCGTCGGCCGCGATGTCGTGGTCGTCGACCCAGGCCGGGGGCCAGTGGGGGAACAGGTCGTCCATGGGGGTAGTCAAGCAGTCGGGCGCCGCGCGATGAGTCCGCCCCGCCGCCGCAGTCATAGTTCTTGGACACCCGAACCGAGAGGAAGGTCGCATGTTCACCGACACCACCGCCTTCAGCAGCTTCGCCGTCGACGACATCGATCGCGCTCGCGCCTTCTACGGCGGCACGCTCGGGCTGCGGACCTCCGACGAGATGGGCCTGCTGCGGCTGCACCTGCACGGCGGTCACGACGTGCTGGTCTACCCCAAGCCCGACCACGAGCCGGCGACCTTCACCGTGCTGAACTTCGCGGTCGACGACATCGATGCGGCCGTCGACGCGCTGCTCGAGCGTGACGTGGCCTTCGAGCTCTACGAGGAGTTCGAGCAGGACGAGCGCGGCATCGCGCGGTCGCCCGGGTCCGGTGAGGGTCCCGACATCGCGTGGTTCCGCGATCCGGCCGGGAACGTCCTCGCGGTGCTCAGGCCGGTGTGACCGCCGGCCCGGGCGATCGCGTCGCGCAGATCGTCCTGCAGCCGCTCCTGCCCGGCGGAGCGGTCCCGGTCGTCCGGGACCGCGGTGACGACGCGCTGCGCCGCCTGTCCCACCGCCAGGAGCGCCAGCACACCGGCCGCCAGCGCCCACCGCGGGTCCCGGCGCCGGGCGATCCCGGCGATCGCCACGGCCCCGGCGACGCCGAGCGACACCGCGCCCGGCAGGTGCGCACCGTCCCCGCTCGCCAGGCCGATCTGCGCCGTCAGCACGACCAGGCTCGACCAGGCCAGGCCCGCCGCCAAGGGGAGTGCCACGCCGGGGCGCACCGTCGCGGCGCCGATCGCGGCGGCCGCGAGCACGCCGAGCAGCGGCGCGGTGACGGCGTCGCCCAACGGGGCGAGCAGCTCCGACGGGTGTGCGTGGAGCAGGTCGCCACCACCCCGGAGGACCGGTCCGAGCCACAGCGCCGGGATCGGGAGCAGGCTCGCCGCGACGCCTCCACGCAGCGACGGGTGCGTACGCCACAGGCGAGCGGCGTAGAGCAGGAGGAACGGCCAAGCCTCCACGCGCAGCAGGCACAGGGCGGCCGCGCACGACAGGGCCGTCCGATGCCGTCCCGCGACGGCCCGCTCGACGGTCAGGAGCGCGAGCGCGGCCGCCCAGGCGTCCACCTCGCCGTGCCAGGCGCTCCGTCCGAGCCCGACCGTCCCCACCGAGGCGACGGCCGCGAGGGCAGCCGCGCGGCGGGCAGCGCGGCGGCGCGGCAGATCCCGCGACCCCGGAGCCGGGAACTGCGGCTCCTCGCCGGTGCTGCTCGTACGGCGCGGCGTCCACGCGGGTTGCCACCAGCGACGGCCGATCCGTCGCCCCCAGAGCAGTCCGACCTGCCACCAGCGCGCGGGTCGTCGTCGCGACACCGGCAGGACGTAGCTCCCCGGAGGAAGCGCGGGTCCAGCAGCGAGGCGGTGCGCGAGCAGGGCCGCGGCGAGGACGGCGGCCACCGCGCCGGCCCGCGTCAGGATCAGCCACAGGTTCGGAGCGGCATCCCCGAACGGGGCGAGCACCGTCGCCACCAGCACCGGCAGGGGCCGGAACGCGGGATCGACCGGGAACGGGTCGAGGTCAGCGGCCTCCCGTCCCCACGCCAGCCACGACCACGCCTCGGGGGCGAGCGCCGTCGGGCGGGCCAGGACGGTGAGCGAGGCCAGGAGAAGGCACAGCACCGTGGCCCCGGCCACGGCCCGGGCGCCCGGGCTCACGAACCGGGCGGGGTGACCGTCACGACATCCCCGACGCGGATGACGCCGGCCGAGACCGGCCGGGCGTTGATCCCGAACATCCCGGCCCGCCGGCGGGTGAGCCACCGGAGGATCTCCGGCTGCTTCGTGGCCGCATCCGGGTCGCGGGTCGGGATCACGCAGCGCAGGCACGGGTGGAGCAGGTCGAGCCCGACCTCGCCGATCTCGACGTGGCCGTGCTCCCAGAGCTCCTCGGCGTAGGGGGCCACGCCGGGTTCGAACTCCACGTGCACGTTGGTGCGCCAGCGGCGCAGATCCAGCGCTCCGAGCGACTCCTCCACCGCGGCGTGCGTGGCGGTGGACGTGATCAGCAGGCTGCGGCCGAGGTCCTGCTGGCCGCGGACGTCGCGGCGCAGGCTCACCCGACGGCCCAGGTCCTCGCCGAGAACGGCGGGCAGGGAAGGGTCGTCCCAGCGCAGGCTCGTCGCACCGTCCGGGCTCGTGAGCACCGGCAGCGGCGGGGCGTCGAGGTCCACCGCCTCGTCGGCCACCTCGGGATACCGCGCCGTCCACAGCAGCATCCGGGGCGCCTGGCGCGCAGTGAGGCGTCGTGCCGCTCCCTGATGCGTGTCGAACAGCGCGTGCGTGCGGTCCCCCGCCGCCCCGCGATCGTCGACGACCAGGGCCCGGACGTCCTCGCCACCGAGGGACTTCACCGGCCAACGGTGCAGGGAGACGACGCGCCCGCGCAGCATCCCCGGGGAGGCTAGAGGACCGCCGGCCGCGTCGACCGGCGATCCGGACGGCGCGCTCAGACCGGCTCGCCGTTGGCGGTGAACACCACCTCGATGTTGCCCTTCGTGGCGTTGGAGTACGGGCACACGGCGTGTGCGGCCTGGACGATCTCCTTCGCCTGCGCGGCATCGGCCACCTGCGGGATCGTCACGTCCATCGCCACCGACAGCCCGAACCCGCGCTCGGGGGTCGGGTGCAGGTTCACCCGGCTGACGATCGACACGTCCCCGGTCTCGACCTTCAGGCGACGGGCCACCGCCCCGATCGCGCCTTCGAAGCAGGCGGCGTATCCGATAGCGAACAGCTGCTCGGGGTTGGTCCCGCCGCCCTGTCCGCCCAGTTCGGCAGGGAGGCGCAGGTCGACCGCCAGCGTCCCGTCGTGGGTTGTGCCGTGCCCGTCGCCGCGGCCGCCGGTGACGGTCGCGTGCGCCGTGTAGAGGATCTTGCTCATGGGCCGGAGCCTATGGGGTGAGGGAGCGGCGCAGGACCTTCCCGGTCGGCGTGCGGGGGATCTCGTCGAGGCGAACGATCTCGCGCGGGAGCTTGTACCGCTCGACGTGCTCCCGGAGGTGCGCGAAGAGGTCGGCGTCGGTCGCGGGTCCATCCGCGGCCGGGACGACGAAGGCGATCAGGCGCTGCCCGAACTCCTCGTCGGGCACGCCGAGCACGGCGACGTCGTCCACCTGCGGGTGGGATGCGAG
>NZ_JBFIGP010000160.1:0-8802 GCF_041602235.1 Paraconexibacter sp. | reverse complement strand
TCGACTTCACGACGTGGCGCTCGCTCGTCCGCGAGCACGGACTCGCCGACGCCGACGCCGTCACGCTCATGTGCGAGCTCGTCCGGGCGGCGGAGGCGCCGACCCGACCGCTCAGGCCATCGAGCGCCCGACGATCTCCTTCATGATCTCGTTGGAGCCCGCGTAGATGCGCGAGACGCGGGCGTCGGCGTAGAGCCGGGCGATCGGGTACTCGAGCATGTAGCCGTAGCCGCCGAAGAGCTGCAGGCACTTGTCGATGACCCGGCCCTGCACCTCGGTGCAGAAGAGCTTCAGCGACGCGGCCCGCTCGACGGAGAGGGTCCCGTTCACGAGCTCCATCGTGCACTGGTCGAGGAACGCCTGCGCGGCGTCGGTCTCGGTCCGGCACTCGGCGAGCTGGAAACGGGTGTTCTGGAAGTTGCCGATCGGCTGGCCGAACGCCTGGCGCTCCTTGACGTACTCGACCGTGAAGCGGATCGCTGCCTGCGCGTTGGCGACACCGGCCACCGCGACGCTCAGGCGCTCCTGGGCGAGGTTGTGGACCATCTGGCCGAAGCCCTGCCCCTCGGCCACGAGCAGGTTCTCGACCGGGACGCGCGCGTCGTTGAAGAACAGCTCCGCGGTGTCCTGCGAGTGCATGCCGACCTTCTCGAGGTTGCGGCCGCGCTCGAGGCCCGGGGTGTCGCCCTCGATCACGAGCATCGAGATGCCCTTGTGGCGCTCGTTGGGATCGGTCTTGACCGCGGTGACGATCAGGTCGGCGTTGATGCCGTTGGTGATGAACGTCTTCGCCCCGTTGACGATGTAGTGGTCCCCGTCGCGGACCGCCTTCGTCTTGATCCCGGCGAGGTCCGAGCCCGTGCCCGGCTCCGTCATGCCGATCGCGGTGATGAGCGTCCCGTCGGCGACCCCGGGCAGCCAGCGCTGCTTCTGCTCGTCGTTGCAGTACTCGAGGAAGTAGGGGAGGCAGACGTCGTTGTGGAGGGTGAGGCCGACGCCGAAGCCGCCCAGGCCCTCACGGAAGCACTCCTCGCCGAGGACGACGTTGAAGCGGAAGTCGTCGACGCCCGCCCCGCCGAACTCCTCGGGGATCTGCGTGCCGATGAAGCCGTTGGCACCGGCCGCGGCGAAGATCTCACGAGGGACGATGCCGTCCTTCTCCCACTGGTCGAAGTGCGGGGCGACCTCGTTGGTGATCCAGCGACGGACGCTCTCGCGGAAGTCCTCGTGCTCGTCCTCGAAGATGGCGCGACGGCTGCTGGCAGGGTGCTCGACGGTGCTCATGCCTGGACGGTACCGCGCGGGGGCGTGATGCCGTTCATGGGGATGTCACAACTCTGCGCCACGATGGACCGTGGTTGAAGCAGGTTCGGCTCCCACGTCGTCTCCGGAGGTCCCCGTGTCGTTCTCACGTGTCGTTCACCGGTCACTGCTCGCGACGGCCGTCGTCGTCGCCGCGGGCGCCGTCGGCCCCGCGGGCGCGATGGCCCGGCCCGTCGAGCAGTACCACGGCAAGGTGGTCACGCTCGCGCACGAGGCCTCCGGCCGGGCCGCGGTCGTCCGCGACGGACGGCGCAGGCTGCTCACGCTGTCCCGCAGCTTCAGGATCGACCCCGGACCGCGGGTCCGCGTCTATCTCGTCGCCGGCAGGGTGCGGGGCGACGGCGACGTGAAGCGGTTCGTGGACCTGGGGCGGCTCAAGGGGTCACGCGGCAGCCAGCAGTACCGCATCCCCGCGGGAACCAACGTCGCGCGCTACCGGACCGTGGTGTTCTGGTGCGTGCCGTTCTCCCAGGCCATGGCGAAGGCGGAGTTGCGGCGGTCATGAGCGCGCTGCGCCTGCCGGCCGCCTCGCTCGCCGTGATCGCCGCCCTGGTCGTGGGCGTGTGGTTCTGGTCGGGCGTCGTCGCACCCGGGTACTGGTCCTCGATCGTCCTGGGAACCGTCTGGTTCGTGGTCGTCTCCGCCGTCGCGGGCAAGCTGACCAAGGGTCGCGGCAGCCTGCGCGTCGCCACGCGCGGGACGCTGATCGCCTGCTCGTTGCTGGCGATCGGAGGCTTCTACTGGACCTCGATCCGCGAGACGACGGTCGACGAGGACATCGTCGTCGGCGTGGCCGCCAGCGATCTCGCCGACCGGTCGACGGGCAGCGGTGGCTCGGGCCTCAGCCCTGCGGAGCAGGCGGCCGCCGACGAGGTCGCGGCGGAGGAGGCCTCCGTGTCCCGCGAGGACGGCGCGGCCGACGTCCCCCGGGATGCTCCGCGATCGGACGGCGCGGCCCCGGCCGCGACACCGACCCCCGCCCAGCCCGTGCAGGAACGCGCCGGCCGCGTCGAGACCCGTGGCCACTCGGCTCGTGGGCGTGCCGCGGTCGTCCGCCTGCCGGACGGCGAGCGCGTCCTGACGCTGTCGGACCGCTTCCGGATCGACCCGGGACCCAAGGTGCGGGTCTACCTCGTCGCGGGGGACGGCAGCGACGTGTCGGACCACGTCGATCTCGGAGGGCTGAAGGGCTCCAAGGGGGACCAGCAGTACCGGATCCCGGGCGGCGTCGATCTCGCGCGCTATCGCACGGTGGTCTTCTGGTGCGTGCCCTTCACCTCGACGCTGGCGGTCGCGTCGCTGCGTCCTTCGTGACCCCCGCGGAGGGTGCCCGGACCACCCCCGGATGAACGGCTGCGTTTCACGACCGGCGCACGCGACCGGACTCCGGTATATGGTCCTCGCCGCAGAACACGACTGGGGTTAGTGCACACCCGTCGGAGACGGCGGAGACCCGGTGGAGAGAGCGGAGAACACACGACAGGGGATGGGCGCGATCGGTCGCGTTGCGATCGCGGGTTCCCTGCTGCTCGCACTCGTGTTCGTGCTGCTCATCGTCAGCGGCGGCGACAAGTACTCCGTCAAGGCCCGTTTCGTCGCCGCGACCCAGATGGTCGAGGGCAACCTCGTGCAGAGCGGTGGCCGCAAGGTCGGGCTGGTCAAGAAGATCGAGCTGACGCGTGACGGCCAGGCCGAGCTGACCCTCGAGCTCGACGACGAGATCGCGCCGCTGCGCCAGGGCACGCGGGCCACGCTGCGGACCGCGTCGCTGTCCGGCATCGTCAACCGCTACGTCGACCTGCAGATCCCGAGCGACGGGCCCGACGGCAGCAGGGCCACGATCCCCGAGGGCGGCGTCATCGCCAGCTCGCAGACGACGTCGGCCGTCGACCTCGATCAGCTCTTCGCCCTCTTCGACGACGACGCCAAGAAGGGCCTGCAGGACGTCATCCGCGGCAGCGCCAACCAGTACGACGGGGCCGGCAAGCAGGCCAACGCCGGGTGGCGCTACCTGAACCCGTCGTTCGTGGCCTCGCGGCGGCTCTTCGACGAGCTCAACCGCGACACCGCGCTCTTCGAGCGGTTCCTGGTGGCGAGCTCGCGCCTGGTGACCGACGTCGCCGAGCGCGACAACGACCTGAGCGCGCTCGTCGACGGCCTCGCCGACACCACCGGCGCGATCGCCGCGGAGGAGGGCTCCCTCTCACGGGCGATCGCCGAGCTGCCCCCGTTCATGCGCCGCGCGAACACGACGTTCGTCAACCTGCGGTCCGCCCTCGACGATCTCGACCCGCTGCTCGACGAGTCGCGGCCCGTCACGCCGAAGCTCCGGCGCGTCCTCGCGGAGCTGCGCCCGTTCGCCGTCAGCGCCAAGCCGGTGGTCGCCGACCTGTCGAAGACGATCCGTCGCGACGGCAAGGACAACGACCTGATCGAGCTCGGCGAGGCGACGTTGCCGTTCCGTGACCAGGCCATCGGTCCGCTCAACCGCAACGGCAAGCAGCGGCCCGGCTCCTTCGCGACGTCGGCCGCGTCCTTCAAGGGCTCCCGTCCGCACTTCGCGTTCCTGCGCCCGTACAGCGTCGATCTGACCGGCTGGTTCGACGACTTCAGCCACTCCGGCATCTACGACGCCAACGGCTCGGCGAGCCGCAACGCCCTCACCGTGAACGCGTTCGCGGTCACCAACGGGCTCCTGCAGCCGGTGCCGCAGGCGCTGCGCGAGCAGCTCTTCCGCCAGACGGCCGTGATCGGCCAGCGCAACCGGTGCCCCGGCTCGATCGAGCGGCCCGCCGCCGACGGCTCGAACCCCTACGTCCCCGACGATCTGGAGTGCGACCGCACCCAGGTCCCGCCCGGCAAATGAGACGGGCGATCGCGACACTCCTCGTCCTGGCCGGCCTCGTCGGCGGATGGACCCTGGCCACCGGCGCATCGGACGGCGAGAAGACGGGCGGGAGCACCTACTGGGTCGAGCTCGACAACGCGTTCGGCCTGATCGAGGGAGCCGACGTCAAGGTGAGCGGGGTCCGCGCAGGCGACATCGCGGAGATGAAGCTCGACCGCCGGACGTTCCGGGCGCTGATCAAGCTCAACATCACGAAGGACGGCTTCGGGTCGCTGCGCACCGACACCACGTGCGAGACCCGTCCGCAGTCGCTGATCGGCGAGTACTTCGTGGACTGCTCGCCGGGCACCGCCTCGAAGGAGCTGCCGCAGGGGTCGACGATCCCAGTTGAGCGCACGAAGTCGACGATCCCGGTCGACCTCGTCAACAACATCATGCGCCGTCCCTACCGAGAGCGGTTCAGCATCCTGCTGTCGGAGCTGGGTGCCGCCCTCGCCGCCCGCGGCGACGACCTCGACGAGACGATTCGCCGCGCGGTTCCCGCGCTGCGCGAGACCGACGAGGTCCTCGCCCTGCTCGCCGAGCAGCGGCGCACGATCCGGGATCTCTACGACGACGCCGAGACCGTGCTGACCCGGCTCGCCGACAACGGCGACGACGTCGTGCGGTTCGTCCGCGAGGCACGTGACACCTCGGTGGCGAGCGCCGAGCGCGAGAGCGACCTGCGCGCCCAGTTCCGCAAGTTCCCGACCTTCCTCGCCGAGCTGCAGCCGACCATGAAGCTCCTCGGTCAGGCCGCCGACCGCCAGACCCCGGCCCTCTCGGCGCTCAACAGCGAGGCCGGACGCCTGCGGCGCTTCCTCGACGCGCTGGGCACGTTCTCCGAGGCATCCCGGCCGGCCTTCCGGACCCTGGCCGATGCGTCCCGCAAGGGCCGGCCCGCCGTGACCGCGCTGCGACCGCAGGTCCAGGAGCTCACGAAGGCCGTCGAGCCGCTGCCGGAGGTCTCCAACAACCTCGCGATCACGCTCGAGCACCTCGACGACCCGAAGTTCGCGGTCGAGAAGGACCCGCGCAGCCCCCGTGGCGGCAGCGGCTACACGGGCCTCGAGGCGCTGCTGCGCTACGTGTTCTTCCAGAGCCAGGCGACCAACGTCTTCGACGGCGACGGCCACATGCTGAAGGTCGCGGCGTTCCTCGACAGCGCGTGCTCCTTCTACTGGGACGCCAAGCGGGCCAAGGAAGACCCGCAGAGCGAGCGGTGCGCCGCGGTCCTGGGACCGAACCGTCCCGGCATCAACCAGCCGGATCCGACCGACACCGACGCCGCGACCCGGAAGACCCGCGCCCCGGCGGCGAAGCAGGACAAGGACGCCACGCCCGCTCCGGCGGCGACGCCCTCGCCCGCCCCGGGCGCTCCCGCCGCACCGGCTCCCGCGACTCCGGACGGCTTCCTCGGCGACGTGCTCGGTGGCCTGCTGCCCGACGGTCTGCCGCCGGTCCTGAGCCAGCCGCTCGACGCCGCCGGCGAGGCCCTGCGAGGCACGAGCGGTGCCCTCGGGCAGCGCGACACCGAGCCCCTCCTCGACTACCTCCTGGGCGGGTGATGCGATCGTGATGCGTCGCCGCGGCTCCACCAGCATCATCGCGAACCCGGTCCTCGTCGGGGCGGTCACCACGCTCATCGTCGTGGTCGCCGTGTTCCTCGCCTACAACGCGAACTCCGGCCTGCCGTTCGTCCCGACCACCACGCTGAAGGTGCAGATCTCCAGCGGCGCGAACCTCCTCCCGGGGAACGAGGTCCGTGAGGGCGGCTATCGCATCGGCATCGTCGACGACATGGTGCCCGTCCGCCTGCCCGACGGATCGTCCGGCGCCGAGATCACGCTGAAGCTCGACGAGAAGGCCGGCAGGCTGCCCAGCGACTCGACCGTGGATCTGCGCCCCCGCTCCGTGCTGGGCCTCAAGTACGTGGAGATCACGCGCGGCACCTCGAAGCGGCTGCTCGCCGACGGCGCGACGCTGCCCGCCAAGCAGGCGCGCTTCCCCGTCGAGCTCGATGACCTCTACTCGATCTTCGACGAGCCGACCCGCCGGGCCTCGCGGGACAACCTGGAGGGGTTCGGGGACGCCCTCAGCCAGCGCGGAGCCAGCATCAACCGCGCGATCGCCGGCCTGCCGGAGTTCCTGAAGGACCTCGAGCCGGTCGCCCGCGTGCTGTCGGACGACGACACCAACCTGCGGCGCTTCTTCCGCGAGCTCGGCGACGCCGCCCGCATCGTGTCGCCGGTGGCCGACCGGTACGCCAACTCGTTCAGCGCCGGGGCCGACACGTTCGAGGCATGGTCGCGCGATCCGGAAGCCCTGAAGGCGACCATCACCAAGTCCGTCCCGACGCTCGACACCGGCATCCGGTCGCTGCGCGTCCAGCGGCCCTTCCTCCGCGACTTCGCCGCGTTCAGCGGGTCGCTGGAGAAGGTCGCGACACGCCTGCCGCGCAACCTGCCGCGCATCATCCCGGCGCTCGAGACCGGCAGCCGCGTGCAGCGCCGGGCGGTGACGCTGAACCGGGAGCTCGGTCGCACCCTCAGCGCGCTGGAGCGCCTGAGCAACGACCCCGGGACGGGCATCGCCCTGCGCGGGCTGACGCGGACCACCGGGATCCTGAACCCGTTCCTGCGGTTCCTCGGGCCGTACATCACGGTGTGCAACTACTTCAACTACTCCTGGACGCATGCCGGTGAGCACCTGACGGAGCCGGACCCGACCGGTACCGCCCAGCGCACGCTGCTCAACCAGACCCCGCGCAACCAGAACCCGGCGTCCCCGAGCATCGGCTCGCTCGGTGCCGCGGCGCCCGCCAACGGGGAGCCCGTGGTCTCCGGGTCGCCGGTCAACCTGCACAACAACCTGTACTCGGCCGCGATCAACCGCGACGGCACCGCCGACTGCGAGTCCGGCCAGCGTGGGTACCTCAAGCGCCTGAACACGTACGGCAAGCCCGAGTTGAACACCGTCGTCGATCCCCACATCCCGGGCAGCCAGGGCCCGACCTTCACCGGTCGCCCGCGGGTGCCCGAGGGCCAGACGTTCACGCGCGCACCCCAGAGCGGACCGCTCATGCCGCCGGAGCTCGATCCATGAGACGTGGCGTGAAGACCCGCAGCCCGTTCGCGGTCGGACTCGTGACGCTCCTGGCGATCGCGGTCGGCACCTACTTCGGATTCACGAAGGCCAACCCGTTCGCGAACCCGTTCGAGCTGAAGGCCGCCTTCTCGCAGGCGGGCGACATCAAGCCGAAGTCCCCTGTGCGCGTCGCCGGCGTGAACATCGGCACGGTCACCAAGGTCGAGCGCCTGCCCGGCGACCGTCCCGGCGCCCTCGTCACGATGAACATCGAGGAGAAGGGCCTGCCGCTGCACCGCGACGCCACCGTCAAGGTCCGGCCGCGCATCTTCCTCGAAGGCAACTTCTTCGTCGACATCGCACCCGGATCCCCGAGCGAGCCGGTGCTCGGCGACGGCGACACCATCCCGGTCAACCAGACCGCCGCCCCGGTCCAGCTCGGACAGGTGCTGGAGACCCTGCAGAGCGACACCCGTGAGGATCTGCAGATCCTGCTGGAGGAGTACGGCTCGGCCCTGCGCGGCTCCGGTGCGCGCGGGTACCGCCGGTCCATGCGGTGGTGGGAGCCCGCCTACCGCGACGGCGCGATCGTCGCCGACGCCACGCGCGGGATCCTCGCCCACGACCTCTCCAACTACGTGAAGTCGGCCGGCGTCGTGGCCGAGGCCCTCGACCGTGATCCGGCCGCGCTCAAGGACCTGATCACGAACTTCGCCACGACCGCCGGGGCGTTCCAGGCCGAGCAGGACAACCTCCGCACCGCGATCGGCCTGCTCGACGACACCCTCTCGACCGGACGTCGGGCGCTGGGTGAGCTGAACACCGCGCTTCCGCCGCTGCGCCGTCTGGCGGCCGACCTGCGGCCCGCCGTGCGCTCGTCCGGCCCAGCCCTCGACGCGACGCTGCCGTTCGTCAAGCAGGCGCGCAGGCTCTTCGCGGCCGGCGAGCTCGGTGGGTTCTCGAAGGACCTGCGCAAGCTCGTCCCGGACCTCGTGGAGCTCAACGTCGGCGGCGTGCCGTTCCAGGAGGAGGCACGCCTGCTCTCGAGCTGCCAGCTCACGGTCATCCAGCCGACCGCCGAGAGCAAGATCGACGACCCGAACTTCCCGACCTCCGGCAAGGTCTACCAGGAGGGCGTGAAGTGGCTGCCGGGCATCGCCGGCGAGAGCCGCGGGTTCGACGCCAACGGGCAGTACATCAAGACCACCGCCAAGGGCGGGGCGAACTTCGCCTACTCGCTCGGCGCCGGACGGTTCATGCTCACGAGCTCGCCGCTGAAGGGCGTCAACCCGCCCGGCCGCACCAAGGAGAGCCCGCTGCGCCCGGACGTCCCGTGCGAGACCCAGGAGCCGCCGGACCTGCGTTCGATCCCCGCCGACCCGCCGCCCGCCATCCGGATCCGGACCAGCGGCACCGCCTATGAGAAGCGGATCGCCGAGGCCCAGGAGGTCGCGGTGGACTGGCTGCGCAAGCAGATCAAGCTCGAGGGGCTCACCGGCAAGCTG
>NZ_JBFIGP010000159.1:0-8810 GCF_041602235.1 Paraconexibacter sp. | reverse complement strand
GAGACCGTGACGCTGACGCTCTACCGCGACGGACGTCGCCAGGACGTCGACGTCAAGCTCGGCAACCGTCCCGCGGTCGCCCCCGACCCCCGCGGCTGAGCGGGTCAGGGCCCGCGGGCCGGCCGGCCGGGGCGCGGCCAGGGGCCGCACGCGCGGGGACGGCGGTTTGGCTGCCGCTCCCGCGCGGTACCGTTGGTGCATGTCCGTGGACTCCGGCGCACCCCTCGTCCTCGTCTCGAACCGTGGCCCCGTCACGTTCGAGGAGGACGGGTCGATGTCCCGGGGCACCGGCGGGCTCGTCACCGCGCTGACGGGGCTCGCGTCCCACCGCGACGCGGTGTGGATCGCATCCGCCATGACCACCGCCGACGCGAAGCGCGCGAAGGAGGCGGGCGACGAGCCCATCCACGTCCTGACCCCGAACGGCGGCGAGTACCAGGTGACCCTGGTCGCCTCGGACCCGGAGGCCTACGACGGCTTCTACAACATCGTGGCCAACCCGATGCTGTGGTTCATCCAGCACTACCTGTGGGACCTCAGCAACGCCCCGGACATCCGCCAGCACGAGATCGAGGCCTTCGACTACGGCTACCGCGTGGTCAACGAGGACCTCGCCCGGGCGGTCATCAAGCAGATCGACGGGCTCGAGCACCCGGTCGTGATGGTGCACGACTACCACCTGTACCTGCTCCCGGCGATGGTGCGGGCCGCCCGGCCCGACGCGTTCCTGCACCACTTCGTCCACATCCCGTGGACGCAGTCCGACGCCTGGCGCGTGCTCCCGGGCCGCCTGCGCGACGAGGTGTTCCGCGGCATCCTCGCCAACGACATCATCGGGTTCCACACCACCTCCTACCGGCGCAACTTCCTCCAGTGCTGCGAGGACCTCATGGGGCTCGAGGTGGATCACGCCGCCGGGATCGTGCGGTACGAGGACCGCGAGGTCTGGGTGCGCAGCTACCCCCTGCCGATCGACGCCGGCGCCACGCTCCAGGTCGCGCGCTCGGCGCGCGTGCGGCAGTTCGAGACCGAGTTGCTGCGCCGGCGCCGCGACCATCTCATCCTGCGTGTCGACCGCGCCGACCTCTCGAAGAACGTCCTGCGCGGCTTCAGCGCGTTCGACCTGTTCCTCGAGCAGCACCCGGAGTTCCGCGAGCACGTGACGTTCGTGGCGCAGCTGATGCCCTCGCGGACCGACGTGCCGGAGTACGCGGAGTACCTCGAGCGCATCGAGGCCCTGGTCGCGGTGGTCAACCACCGTCACGGGACCCCCGACTGGATGCCGATCCAGCTGAAGCTCCGCGACGATCTCGAGGAGGCCGTCGCGGCCTACAAGCACTACGACGTCCTGCTGGTCAACGCGATGTTCGACGGCATGAACCTCGTCGCCAAGGAGGGGCCGCTCGTCAACGAGCGCGCGGGCGTGTCGATCCTGTCGGAGAACACCGGGGCCCACGAGGAGCTCGGCGAGTACGCGCTCAGCGTCAACCCGTTCGACATCCAGGAGCTCGCCGACGCCATCCACAGCGCGCTGACGATGTCCGAGACGCGGCGCGCGGAGCGGCTCGAGGGCCTGAAGGCGAAGGTGACGGAGCGCGACCCGGGCGACTGGATCGACGATCAGCTCGCGGACATCCGCCAGAAGGCCGGGCTGGAGCTCGAGCTCTCGCCGCCGCCGCTGGATCCCGCCTGAGGGCTCACGGGAGCAGGGACACGTCCCGGCTGCGACCCCGGGCCCGAGGCGACCACATCGGGCCGGGCGCCCGTGGTCGCGGCCGGACCTGCGGTCCCGGGGCGGGGCTCGGCGGACCCGTCCGCTGCCGTCCGCGGCGTGCGGCGGGCCGCCGCGTCCGAGGCCGGGACGCCTCGCGCGACCGCTTCGCGCGCCGTCCGCGCCGTCGGGTGGCCGCGGGCGCCTCGCGGCGATCGGCGTGGAGGTCCATCACCCCGCCCGGGGACGGTGCGCGGGCAGCAGCGGCCGCCGGGTCACGGGGCGCGGCGGTGGAGGCCGACGCCACCGTGGCCGACGGGACGGCGATGTCCTCCGTCGTGGCGGTCCGCGCGTACCCGATCGCCACCGGGCGGGCATCGGGCAGCGTCGGCGGGTCGCTCGCCAGCCGCGGCCACAGCACGATGAGCGTGGCGGCTGCGAGCACCAGGCCGATGACGGTCCGGGCGCCGCGGCGCTGGCCGGCCACGCGGTCGGAGAGGTCCGAGGGCTCCATGCCCGCACTAGGCCGGGCCGGCGCGGTCTCGCCCCCTCCGGCGATCGCTTACCGCAACGCGCGGACGGCACGACCGCTGCTACCGTTGCCCGTCGCTATGGCTGCTTCCTCCCCGACGTACGACCTCACGCTGCTGCTCGACAGCACCGCCGACGCGGATCGCCGCAAGAAGATCCTCGCGGACGCCCAGGCCCTCATCGGCCAGCACGGCGCGGTCGCCGGCACCCACGACTGGGGAGTCCGCCCGACGACCTACGAGATCGACAAGCAGGCGGCGGCCGAGTACCACCTGATCCAGTTCACCTCGCCGGCCCCCCGGCCGCTGCTCGAGGAGCTCGACCGCACCCTGCCGATCACGGACGGCGTCCTGCGCTACCGGATCATCAAGCAGAAGCTCGGCGTCGGTTCCGTGCCGGACCTCACCGTCGGCGCCGTCGAGGACACCCCGTCCTCGGACGACGACACCGACTACGACGAGCGCTAGACCGCTCGCCGGGCCTCGCCCCGGCCGGCGGCCACCCGGTCGCCACCACCTTCGCCGGGCCTGTCAGATGTCGTGGGCTGCGTACGACTCCGCAACAAAACAGCGGAAGGTGCGGTAAGTCCGAGAGCGGCCGCCGAGGGCGGGTCTATGCTCGATGGAGAGCTAGAACGCATCGTTCGCCCCCGAAAGGAGATCGCGGAATGGCCGCGAGCAACATCAACCGGGTCGTGCTGACCGGGAACCTGACCTTCGATCCTGAGCTTCGCTCCCTGCAGAGCGGCTCATCGGTCTGCAAGCTGCGCATCGCCAGCAACACCCGGCGCAAGGACGCCAGCGGTGAGTGGGTCGACAAGCCCAACTACTTCGACGTCACCGTGTGGGGCGCCCAGGGCGAGAACTGCGCCCGCTACCTGTCCAAGGGCCGCGGCGTCGCGATCGACGGACGCCTCGAGTGGCGCGAGTGGCAGGACCAGCAGGGCAACAAGCGCCAGTCGGTGGAGATCGTCGCCGACAGCGTGCAGTTCCTCGGCGGTGGCGAGGGCGGCCAGGGGGGCGGCTTCGGTGGCCAGCGTTCGGGCGGCCAGGGCGAGCAGCAGGGTGGCGGCTTCAGCAGCCAGACCGACGTCCCGGTCAACACCAACGAGTTCCAGGCCGCGCCCGTCGGTGGCGGCTCGGCCCCGACCGGGGACGACGACATCCCGTTCTAGTCCCTGCGGACTTCGGCGCCCGGCGATCCGACCGGGGCGCCGTGGACGGCCCGGGCGTCTTCCGCGACACCCGGGCCGTCCGCGTTTCCAGCCGACCGACGTGCTACGGCACGCCGCCGTCCGGCGCGACGTGTCACAATCACCGTTCGGCGCGCCCCGACCCCGGGCGCGCGCTCTCTGTCACAGGACTTCTCAAGGACTTCGTTTTGGCCAAGCAGCGCAACAGCGGGAAGGCAGCTCCCCGCCGACGGGACAAGAAGGGCGGTGCCGGCAGCGGTCGTCGCAAGCCGTGCCTGCATTGCAAGGAGAAGATCGAGCAGGTCGACTACCGCGACCTCGCGACCCTGCGCAAGTTCGTCTCCGAGCGCGGCAAGATCCGTTCCCGTCGCATCACCGGCGCCTGCCGCCGCCACCAGAGCCAGGTCGCTCGCGCCGTCAAGCGCGCCCGCGAGCTGGCCCTGCTGCCGTACGTCAACGAGAACGCCACGGACCCGCGCGAGCGCGGCGGCCGCGGCGACCGCGACCGCGAGCGGTAGGCCGACATGCCCGAGGCAATCCTGCTGCAGGACGTCGAGTCGGTCGGCGAGAAGGGCGCGGTCGTCACCGTGTCCAAGGGGTACCTTCGCAACTTCCTGATCCCGCGCAAGCTGGCCGCCCCGGCCACGAAGGGCCTCGTCGAGGCCGCGCGCAAGAAGGTCGAGGACGAGGAGCGCGCCCGCATCGACGCGGAGAACCGGGCCAACGAGTACGCCTCGCTGCTGAACAAGACCGTGCTGACGATCTCCCAGCAGGCCGGCGAGGATGGCCGCCTCTTCGGATCGGTCACCAACCAGGACATCGCGGACGCCATCAAGGAGGCGCGCGGGGTCACGGTCGACAAGCGCAAGATCCTGCTCGAGGACGCGATCAAGTCGATTGGCACCTACCAGGTGAGCGTCGAGGTCGCCGAGGGCGTCAAGGCCGTCGTCAAGACGATCGTCACCGAGCGCTAGCCCGGTACCCGCTTCGCAGTACCGCACGGGCGTCCGCAAGGGCGCCCGTCGTCGTTCCCGGGCCGCACCTTCCGCACCCTGGGCGGTCGGCGCGAGAATGTCGTCGTGACGAGCCCCGCCGCGATCGACCTCTCCTGGCTGCCGCTCGGGGCCGGGGGGCACTCCGTCAGGCTCAACGGCCGCGTCTACGAGGCGCTGCTCGCACGACGGCAGGGGCGCCCGCCGCGGGACCTGTACCACGCGGCGCTGGAGATCCGCACCGGAGCGGCGGCCTACGTCATCGAGGTCGCGCCGGTCCCGGACGACCACGGCCGAGACCGGCGGGGCGTTGTCGCGAGCGGCCCGGTCGGCGCGCGCTGGGCCGGGCGCTGGCGCCTGTTCCGCTACGAGGTCCGCTGCTGGCCGGGCGGCGCCATCCCCGACCTCGACGAGGCCGTGGAGAGCCCCGTACGGCTGAGCGACGAGCCCGGGCGGGCGCGACGCATGCTCGAGCTCGTGGCGCGCGTGCCCACCCCCGTGTGGGGGCGTGACGAGCTGCGGACGGGCGACATGTGGAACTCCAACTCGGTGGTCTCCTGGCTCGTCGTGCGCTCGGGCCTGGAGGCGGCGACCATCCGGCCCCCGGCGGGTGGCCGGGCGCCCGGCTGGGACGCCGGGGTCGTCGTCGCGCGGCGCCAGGCGCCCCCGGCCCCGGGCGATTCGCGAACCGGGCCGGCACCTGGGTGACCGATTCGGTCCCAACCCCGCCCAACCCCGCCGCGCCGGGCAGAACACCTCGCTCATAGCGGCAACTTCTGGTGCGAGACGGCGGCGGCCGTTGCTACGGTCACACGCTCCGCATGAGCGCCTTCACCGACGACCAGTACGAGCCCTACCAGGAGTCCTCGAACGTCACGCAGGCGCTGGCCCCTCCCCACTCGATCGAGGCGGAGCAGGGGGTCCTGGGCGCGATCCTGCTGTCGGACAAGACGCACTACGAGTACCTCGTCCAGACCGCGCTGACGCCCGAGGACTTCTACCGCGAGCGACACCGCATCGTCTTCGAGACGATGTACGCGCTCTACGAGGAGAACGAGCCGATCGACGTGCTCACCGTGACCGAGCACCTGCGCTCGCGCGGCAAGCTCGACGCGGCCGGAGGCCCCGCGGAGATCGACGCCCTCGCCGGGGCGGTGCCCGCCGTCGGCAACATCCGGCGGTACGGCTCGATCGTGAAGGAGCACGCGCTCCTGCGGCGCCTGCTGACGACGACCTACGAGATCCAGGCCGCCGTCCACGGCAACGACGGCGAGGCGCGCGAGCTCGTGGAACGCGCGGAGACCCAGATCCTCGAGGTCGCCCACGACGACCGCGCCAAGGACTTCCGGCCGGTCGGCGAGGTGCTGCACGACGAGATCGACGTGTGGCAGAAGCTCGCGCTCGAGGGCATCTCGATGACCGGCACGCCGTCGGGGTTCGACGACCTCGACGAGATGACCGGCGGCTTCCAGCCCGGCAACCTGATCATCCTCGCGGCGCGCCCGTCGATGGGGAAGTCCGCGCTGGTCACGAACATCGCCGAGAACGTCGCGCTGCACCCCAAGCACGCCAAGCCGGTCGCGCTGTTCAGCCTCGAGATGTCCGAGGGCGAGCTCGCCCAGCGCTTCATCGCCTCGCAGGCCTCGATCAAGGGCGACGACCTGCGCAAGGGCCGCCTGAAGAAGGAGCGCGACTGGCAGCGCGTGCTGGAGCACGCCGCCCGCTACGACGCGGCCGACCTCTACATCGACGACTCCTCAGACATCGGCCTGCTGGAGATCCGCGCGAAGGCACGGCGGCTGCACCAGCAGAAGCCGCTGGGCCTGATCATCGTCGACTACCTCCAGCTCATGCGGGCGGACGGCCGGATCGAGAACCGCGTGCAGCAGGTCTCGGCGATGAGCCGTGGCCTGAAGATCCTCGCGCGTGAGCTCGAGGTGCCGGTCATCGCCCTGTCCCAGCTCTCCCGTGGCGTCGAGTCGCGGACCGACAAGCGGCCGATGCTCTCGGACCTGCGCGAGTCCGGCGGCATCGAGCAGGACGCGGACCTCGTGATGTTCATCTACCGCGACGAGTACTACTACCCGGAGACCACCGAGACCCCCGGGGAGGGTGAGCTGATCATCGCCAAGCACCGCAACGGCGGCCTGGGCACCGTCCACCTGAACTTCCAGGGCGAGTACCCGCGCTTCCTCGGCCAGGCCCGGGAGCACGGCTGATGGCTCGCCTGCGGGACGGCGAGTGCCCGTACGACGCCTGCGACGGGAGCGGCTTCGTGGTGGACGAGGCGACCCGGACGGCGGCGCCGTGCCGGTGCCGTCCGCAGCGCATCAGCGCGCGGCGCGCGCGGTCCCTGTCGCGGACGATCCCCAAGCGCTATCGCGGCGTGTCGTTCGACCGGCCGCCGGTGTCCGGCATGGCCCCGTCGATCATCCGGGCGGTCCAGCGCTACGTCCGCGAGATCGACGAGGAGCTCGACGCCGGGCGTGGCCTGTGGCTCTACGGGGACGTCGGCACCGGCAAGACCACGCTGGCGATGCTCGTCTCGCAGACGGCGCTCGAGCGCGGGCGGTCGGTGGCGATCTACTCGCTGCCGCGCCTGCTGGCCGAGATCCGCACCACCTTCGACGAGGACACCGAGCACTCCTACACCGACCTGCTCGACCGGCTCACCGAGGTCGATCTGCTGCACATCGACGACGTCGGCGCGGAGAAGACGAGCGCCTGGGTGCTCGAGCAGCTCTACGCGATCGTCAACGCCCGGTACGAGGAGGAGCGGGCGATCGTCCTGACCACGAACCTCGACCGGGACGCGCTCGCGGAGCAGATCACCGAGCGCACGGTCAGCCGGCTCGAGGAGATGTGCGAGGTGCTGCCGATCTTCGGGCCCGACCAGCGGCGTCCCGAGGCCGCGGTTCCCGATCACCTGGACCCGACGGGCCCGGACGCACCGGCCGCCTCCGTCGCCGACTGGCTGCAGAGCGGCAGCTGAGAGCCCCACGGCTCCTCGCCAGCCCGCCGGACCGACGCGCTCCGTAGACTTCGCTCCCTCATGCCAGGCACCGTCATCGTCGGCGCGCAATGGGGTGACGAGGGGAAGGGCAAGATCATCGATCTGCTGGCCTCGCGCGCCGACGCCGTCATCCGCTTCCAGGGCGGCAACAACGCAGGTCACACGATCGTCTCCGGCGGGGAGACGTGGAAGTTCCACCTCGTCCCGTCCGGGATCCTCTATCCGGGGAAGACCTGCATCATCGGCAACGGGGTGGTCATCGACCCGGCCGTGCTCACCGACGAGATCGACGGCCTGCGCAAGCGCGGCGTCGACGTGAGCGGCCTGAAGATCAGCGCCAACGCCCACGTGATCACGCCGTACCACCGCATCCTCGACCGGGCCGGCGAGGATCGCCTGGGCAAGAACGAGATCGGCACCACCAAGCGCGGTATCGGCCCCGCCTACGCGGACAAGGCCGCCCGCCTCGGCATCCGGATCCAGGACCTGCTCGACGAGAAGATCCTGAAGAAGAAGATCATGGCCGCGCTCGAGCCCAAGAAGCTCATGCTGCGCCCCTTCGAGCGCGACGGCGAGTTCGCCGAGCAGCTCGACCTCCAGCAGATGACGCTGGACCTCATGACCTACGGGCACCGGCTCGAACAGCACATCGCCGACACCAGCGCCCTCGCGTGGCGCGCGCTGGACGACGGGAAGCTCGTGCTCTTCGAGGGCGCGCAGGGTGCCCTGCTCGACATCGACCACGGCACCTATCCGTTCGTGACCTCGTCGAACCCCGTCAGCGCGTCCGCCTGCATCGGCTCCGGTGTCGGCCCGCGCGACATCGACGAGGTCTGGGGCGTCACCAAGGCCTACGCGACCCGCGTCGGCGCCGGGCCCTTCCCCTCCGAGCTGTTCGAGGGGGACGAGGTCGGCGACGGCATCATCGACCGTGGCCACGAGTACGGCACCACCACCGGGCGCCGCCGCCGCGCCGGCTGGCTCGACCTCGTGGCCCTGAAGTACGCCGCGCGCATCAACTCGCTCACGCACCTCTGCGTCACCAAGATCGACGTGCTCAGCGGTCTGGACACCATCCGCGTGTGCACCAGCTACCAGGGCGAGGAGGACGCGGTCTTCGACACGTTCCCCTACCACCAGACGGTGCTCCACCACGCGAAGGCGCGGTACGTGGACCTGCCCGGCTGGACCGAGGACATCACGGGCTGCCGCAGCGAGGACGAACTGCCGCAGGCCGCGCGCGACTACCTCGCGTTCATCGCCGAGGAGACCGGCGTGCCGATCGCGCAGATCAGCGTCGGCCCCGGCCGCGACCAGGTCATCTGGACCGAGATCGGCGAGCAGACGATCGCCGGCCGGACCCCCAGCGTG
>NZ_JBFIGP010000158.1:0-8846 GCF_041602235.1 Paraconexibacter sp. | reverse complement strand
CATCGCGATTCCGTGCGGGGATCCGCTGGCGACGGTCCGTGCGCTGGCCGCCGCGAACCGGACCCTCCCGGCCTGAACCGGGTCAGGCGACGAGCGGGCCCAGCACACGCCGCGCGAACCTGCGCGCAGCGTCCTCGTCCCGGACATCCACCACCGGGCTGGGCACCAGCACGTAGGTCGTCGCCAGGCGGACGAGCACGTCCGCGACCGCGTCGGCGTTCTGCTTGACCCGGGGGGCCGCGGTGTCGGCGCGGATCCGCGCGGCCACGTACTCCCGTCCGAGATCCAGGGGTGAGGGGCTGCCCGCGGTCAGTCGCTCGAGCGCGATCCCGGGCTCGAGTTGCGCCATCCGGACGATGAGCGGGTGCTCGGCCCCGGCACGCACGCACGCGACGAAGGCCTCCGCCACCCGCTCGACCGGATCGTCGACGGCCTCCAGGGTGGCGTCGACGTCCGCCAGGAACCGCCGCAGCTCGCGCAGGATCAGCCGCTCGAGCAGCGCGGACTTCGACGTGAACCGCCGGAACACGGTCATCCGCGCGACGCCGGCGCGTGCGGCGACGCCGTCCATCGTGGTCATCCGCGTCCCGCCCACCGCCACCTCGGCGAGTGCCGCGTCGAGGATCCGGTCGTCGGTGTCGTCACCGGCCGCCCCGTCGAGGTGCCCCGTCTCGGCGACGGCCCGCGCGAGCAGCGACGTCAGGGAGGTCGGGGGCGTTCGGGCCATCGCGAGCATCGTACGGCCCCCGCGCGGACCGATCCCCGATCGGGGGTGGTACTCGACCGCGATCAGGAGTACCATCGCCACATGTCCTCGGTCCTGCCCGACCCCAGCGAGGCGCACCGCTTCGCGGTCGACCCCTCCTCGATCACCTGGCGTCGCGCCGGCGACGCCCGCGCCATGACCGGCGCCGGCACCGCGCTGATGCTCCAGGTCGCCCATCCGACGGTGGCGGGCGGGGTCCGGGACTACTCGGATTTCGTCGGCGACCCGTGGGGCCGGCTCTTCCGCACGCTCGACTACGTGAACCTGCTCGTCTACGGGGGGCCCGAGCGTGCCGCGCAGACCGGTCGCCGGATGCGGGCGATGCACACAAAGATCAAGGGCGTCGACCCCCAGGGCCGCCGCTACCACGCCCTGGAGCCCGAGGCCTACGCCTGGGTCCACGCGACCCTGGCCGTCTCGATCGTCGCCGCGCACCAGCGCTTCGGGCGCCCGATGACCCCCGAGCAGACCCGCGTCTTCTGGTCGGAGTGGCGCGGCCTCGGCCGCCTGCTGGGCATCCGCGAGCGCGACCTCCCCGAGAGCTGGGGCGCCTTCCAGGCCTACGTCGCCGAGATCATCGACACCCGGCTGGAGCGCAACGACGTCGTCGACCTCGTGCTGCAGACGATCGTGGAGCCGGCCGCGCCTCCCATTCCCGGCCTCGGCCCGCGGACGTGGGGCACCCTGCGGCGCCCCGCCGTCCGCACCCTGCAGCTCGCCACCGTCGGGCTGCTCCCGGAGGCCGCGCGCTCGCGGCTCGACCTGCACCTCACGCCGAGCCAGGAGCGCGAGCTGGCGATCCTGGGCGCCGTGGCGCGCGCGACCACCCCGGTCATGCCGCGCTCCGCCCGCGCGATGGGGCCCGCCTACCTGAAGTGGCGCCGGCGCCAGATCGACCGCGGGCACTTCGGCAGCGGACCCGAGTACGTGCCCACGCCGCGCGCCGCCGCCGCCTGACGCAGCAACACGGCACCGCGGACGGCGCCCGCGACCGACGCGGGCTCAGCCGATGCGGACCGGCGTGCCCACCGGCACGCGCGGGTACAGGTCCTTCACGTCGGCGACCCGCATGCGGATGCAGCCGTGGGAGGCCCGGGTGCCGATCGAGTACTCCTGGCCCGTGCCGTGGATGCCGACGCCGTTGACGATCCCCATCCAGCGGGCCTTGAGGGGGTTGGAGGCAGAGCCGCCGGCGACGGTCGTCCCCTGCAGCTCACCCGCCCACGGCGAGTTGGGGACCGACCAGGCCGGGTTGACCTGCTTGTTCTGGATGCGGAACAGGCCGCTCGGGGTCGGGTAGGCGGGCTGGCCCACCGCGACGCCGTAGGTCTTCGAGAGCCGCAGCCGCTTGAAGACCCGGAGCTTGAACTCGCGCTTGGAGACCGTGACCACGGTGCCGTAGGTGCGCTTGAGGACCTTGTAGGTCACCTTCGGCTTGACCGAGCTCACGCGCTGCGTGATCCAGCGCGTCTGTCGCGGGTTCTGCAGCGCGGCCTTCACGATCTTCTCGGTGCCCCTGGTGTCGAGCTTGCGTCCGTTGCGCGAGCCGCGCACCTTGAGCTTGCGCAGGCCGATGCGGACCGTCGCGTTGCGCGGGCTGCGCGCGACCGAGCGGGCCACCCCGCGCGCCCAGGAGCGGATCGCCAGCGTCGAGAACGTGACCTTGAGCGGCACGTCGATGCCGGCGGCGGACCCACCGCCCGCGGCCGCGTCCGGCGCCTTGGCGTACAGCGCGCGCTTGGCGGACGTCAGGGTGTCGAAGTTCATCCGCACCGTCTCGGCGTCGAGACGGAAGCGCCGCCCCGCGACCTTGAGCACGACGTCACGCCGCACCTTGGCGCCGATCAGCCGCTCGAGCTTGGCGGATGCCTCGGTGACCGTCAGGCCGCCGACGTCGACGCCCCCCGCCGAGATGCCGGGGGCGATCCGCCGTTCGTCCGGCGTGGCCGGACCGGCGGGGCCCGTCGGGGACTGGGCGGCGGCCGGAGCAGCGGGCAGCGTGGCTGCGACGCCGGCGAGGGCGCACAGGAGGGCGAGAGGGCGGGTCGTCACCCGTCGAGGGTAGCGATCCCGCCGGGTCGGCCTCACCGCTCAGCGCGTGGCGGCAAGCTCCGTTGCAGGCGCGAACTCGAGCAGGAGGTCGACGAACCGGTCGGGCACCTCGAGCTGCGGGCAGTGCCCGACGTGCTCGAGCAGCTCGTAGCGGGTGTCCGGCAGCGCCTCGAGCAGGTGCCGCGCGCCCGTGTGGCTGACCATGCGGTCGCGGTCCCCCCAGATCAGCAGGACCGGGACCTCGATCCGCTCGAGGCGGAACGGCATCGAGAGCTCCGGCAGCATGCGACTGCCGGTCGCGAGGATCCGACGCAGGTCGCGCCGGGTCGTCAGGTGCTGCGCGAACGCGGCGACGACCTCTCCACGCGCCGCGCGCGGCGCCGCGAACGCCAACTGGCGGAAGGCCTCCCCCACGACCGTCCGGAAGACGGGGGCCGGGAGCGGCGCCTGCAGCAGCAGACGGACCAGGCGGTCGCTCTGCACGGCGCGGAACCACCCTGGGTGGTCGAACCCGGCCGGCGCGACCGGCACCGCGGCGACGATGGGCAGGTCCGGATCCTGCGCCAGCCGGAGCGCCAGGCACCCGCCGAGCGAGTTGCCGCCCACGACGACCGGCCCGTGCTCCCGCGCGACGTGCAGCACCGCGGCCGCGCCGAACGCGTCGAGCTGGGGAAGGACCTGCTCGTCGCGCGCCAGCCGGGACGCCTGCCCGAACCCCGGGAGGTCGAAGGCCAGGACCCGGCGGTCGTGGTGCGCCAGCAGGTCCAGCGCCAACCTCCAGGTGTCCGCGCTGTCCGAGTAGCCGTGGAACAGCAGGACCGGCGGGCCCTGTCCCTCGAGCTCCAGGACCCGGGTGCGCACGCCGCCCAGGTCCAGCCGGTATTCGATCAACGGCTGCTTCACCGGGCCATTGTTGCGTGCCTCCCAGACGCCGGGTCGCACTCCCGGCCTGGGATCATTGCCGGCGTGTCGACCTCCGGGCAGGCCCGTGACGAGCGTGGCGGATGGACTCCGAGACTCCCGGAGGGCGTTCTCGACCGGCTGCGCGCCGACCCGGTCCGGGCCCCCGAGATCATCGCCCTGGCGGCCGCCGACCGCCACGGCCCGACCGCCGCGGCGTGGCTGGAGGAGATGCGCGACCGGTACCGGCTCGGGCCGCACGACCTGGCCCAGCGGACCAAGAGGAAGCACGCGAACCTCGCCCGGCTGGGTGGGGCCGCCACCGGTGTCGGCGGCTGGGTGACGGTCGTGCCCGATCTCGTCGCCCTGGCCTGGATCCAGTCGCGCATGGTCTTCCACGTGGCCGGGTCCTACGGCTTCGATCCCCTCCACCCGATGCGCCCCGCCGAGCTGCTCGTGCTCCAGGAGCTCTACGACACGCCCGAGGAGGCACGCGCGGCGCTCGACGGCATCGGCACCCCGATGGCGTCCGCGTACGTCGGCAGCAAGCTGGCGGGTGGCCGGGAGCGCGCGCTCACGACCACGCTCCTGCGCATGGTGGGCAAGCGGGTCGGCGGGCGTGTCGCCGGCCGGCTGGTCCCGGGCGTCGCGTCGGTCGTCAACGCGGTGGGCAACGAGCGCGAGACCCGGGCGCTCGCCGACCGGGCGATCACGTTCTACGGCGGGTGACCCTCTAGCCTGGGTGGATGACGGGACGCGTGCTCGTGAGCTTCATCCGGACGTGGCTTCCCGCGATCGTCGTCGCCGGGGGCGTCGTCCTGATCCTCGTCCGCCGTGACGACATCGGCCTGGAGGGCGGTGCGGGGATCATCGGTGCCGGCCTGTCGATCTGGCTGCTGAACGTGCTCATGCGGGTCGGATTCACCAACGAGGGCGACCGCGCCGAGGAGGAACAGGCCCGCGCGTTCTTCGACCGCCACGGCGTCTGGCCGGACGAGGCCTCCGACGATCTGCGGGCCCGCGACCGACGGGGCGGACGGCACTCCTGACGGGCCTCGACGAACGTACGAGCCCCGCGTTCGCCAGGAAAGCGTACTGTCGCATGCATGCTCAAGCTCTATGCCTGTCTCACGTTGACCGTCATAGCGCTTGCCGCGCACGCGACGGTGGCCCACGCGACGACCGTCTTCGTCGACAGCGACGGCAATCTGCAGGTCCTGGGCGACACGCACGGCGCGGACCTGGACATCAGCGGTCCCGCCCCCGGGACCATCAGGGTGGTCGACGCGAGCGTCGACGACGACCTCCAGCCGGGAGCGTCGGCACCGGGGCAGGACGCATGCACGGAACCGACGCCCGAGACGGTCGAGTGCACCGGGTTCACGTCGCCGAAGACGCTGTTCTTCTACGGCAGCCCCGCCGGGGACAGCGTCGATGTGCAGAGCACGGTCCCGCTGCGCGCCGAGCTGTACGGCCGGGCGGGCGACGACGTCCTGCTGGGCGGCCCCGGGGCCGACCGTCTCGGAGGCGGGACCGGGAACGACGACGTGGACGGCCGCGAGGGCAGCGACCTGGTCGACAACGGGTACGACGACGTGTTCGGCATCACCGACCGCGACGGCGCCGACACCTACACCGACAGCGGGACCTCCGGCACCGACATGGTGAACTACGGCCCCCAGACGGTCGGGGTCCAGATCTTCATCGACGGGCAGCCCAACGACGGTGCCGACGGCGAGGGCGACAACGTCCTGGCGGGCTTCGAGCGGCTGCGCGGCACCGGCTTCAACGACACGATCAGCGGCGGTCCCGCGGCCGAGCAGATCTTCGGCTCCGACGGGGACGACTCGATCTCCGGCGGGGCCGGCGCCGACCGGCTGGAGGGCAACCGCGGGAACGACACCGTGAACGCGGTCGCCGGCGACGTGGACGTCGCGGTGCTGTGCGACTCGGTCTCGGACGCCCCGCCGGCCGGAACGGCGGACGTCGCCCACGTCGACGAGGGGGATCCGACGCCCCAGGGCTGCGAGACGGTCCACGGCCCTGCGGTCCAGCCTCCGCCCTCGCCGGGAGACCCGCCACCGCCCGGCGCCGGCCCGGGCCCCGCGCCGGGACCGGCCCCTGCTCCGCCGTCCGGATCCGGCGCGGGTCCCTCGGGACCGGTGCTCGGAGCGCCGGTGTCCACGGCCGCGATCTCGCGCATGCCGCGCGTCACGGGCCGCTCGTTCGCGTCCGCGCACGCGCTGGTCCTGCGGAAGCTCGCGAACGCCGAGATCGACCTCGACTTCCGGAAGGGGTGCCGCGCGAGCTCGGACCTCGAGATCGTCCAGCAGCGGCCGCTGACCGGAGCGTCGATCCCGAACACCGCACGTGCGCCCGTCGCGGTCAGGCTGGTCGCGTGCCTGGCCGAGCGCGACTTCCTGCGGGACTGCGACCTGGCCGACCTGAGGTCCGACATCCGCAAGCTGCCGAAGGCGTCGCTGGACGCCGAGCTCGGCCTCGCGCTCGCCAGGACCGTGGGCCGGTGCAAGGTCGACTACGACATCCGCCTGCAGAAGGCGGCGGAGGAGGCGAGCGTCCGGCTCGCGGCCCAGAAGGAGGAGACGCGCCGCGACGCGGAAGGCACGCGGCTCGCGAAGCAGCCGGGCAAGCGCGACGCCGAGCTGCGGCTCGGCCTGAACTGCCCGGTGCCGGGCGACCTGCGCATCGCGGTGGCCGACGGCTACACGCCGGATCGCCGGGCGCTCGGGCTGCGGGCCAGCGGTCCCGGCGGGTGGACCCTCCCGGCGGAGCATCGCTCCTTCATCGAGGTGACGGTCATCGACCGGGCGCTGCACTTCCCCGAGGCGACCGTCTACACCGACGCGGACGCCGTCTCCTACCTGAAGACGCCGCCGAAGCGGACCTCGAACGGTCGCGTGCAGATCGCGCTGGACCCGTACAAGGGCGCAGGGAAGATCCGCCTGTGCGTGGTCCAGACGACCGGGAGCGACAAGGTCCTCACCGGCGCCATCGAGATCACGGTGGTCAAGCGTCCGGCCAACGGCTCGATCTGGGAGACGACGAGCGGTCGCCGGCTGAAGATCACCGCCGACGGCCCGGTCCTCGCGAAACCGGCGTCCCGGCCGGTCGCGCGCAGCGCCGGCCTGGCGGAGATCTGGGACCTGATCGTCGGCCTGTTCGGCGGGCGCAGCCGGAGCATCGCGGCGGCCGGGGGCGGAACGGCCGAGGAGAAGCGCCAGCGCCTCGTCGACACGTACGCCGGCCCGAAGTACGGCGCCGCGCAGATCAGCCTTGACGGCCGGCTCTCGTCGGACCCGGCGGCCCCGACGATCCGCAACGGCCCCTGCGCGGCCGTCGATGCCAAGGGAGCCATCCGGCCGCTCACGTGCCCGCAGCTGCAGGCCGTGAACGGAACGGCCGTGGTCGGCACCCGCCTCGGCGGGAACGGGCTCGTCGCGGCGGGCGCGGGGAACATCGTGGCGGCCGGTGCGGGGAACCTCGTGGCGGCCGGTGCGGGGAACCTGATCGGACTCGACGGGGGGTCGCTGATCGGACACGACGGATCGACCCTCATCGGGCCCGACGGCGGAACGCTCGTGGGCATGGACGGTGCATCGGTCGTGGCGGCGGGCGGCGATCTCGTGGCGGCGGGGGGCGGCAACGCGATCGCGATCGCTCCCGCCCACATCGTCGCGGCCGGGGCGGGCAACCTCATCGGGCAGGACGGCGGGTCGCTGGTCGCGGCGGGCGGTCTCAACTAGTACCGGGGCGGCGTTCCTCGCGGATCGTCAGATCCGCGAGGTGGCCGCCGACCTGCTCATATGCAGGTGTTTCCGCCCGAAGCCCGACCCGATGCGTCCGGCGCCACCCCTACCGTTCCTCCCGTGCTGCTCCGTGACCTCGCTCCCGGCCCGATCGACCAGGTCGTCCTGGTACGCGGTGCCGAGCGCAGGCGCAAGAAGGACGGTTCGACCTTCCTGCGCGTGACCGTCGGGGACCGCACCGGCACCGTCGCCGCGATGGTGTGGGACCACGCCGAGGAGCTCGCCGAGCAGCTCACGCCCGGGGCGGTCGTGCGCGCCCGCGGAACGCTCGAGGACAGCCCGCGGTACGGCCGGCAGCTCAAGGTCGAGGCATGGGCGCCCGCCCCGGCCGGCAGCTACGACCCGGCGGACCTGCGCGACGGCCCGCCCCGCCCGTTCGAGCGGATGGAGTCCGATCTCGAGGACCTCCTGGACACCGTGCAGGACCCGCACCTGCGGGCGCTGCTGGACGCCGTCCTGGGCGCCGACACCGAGACGGGCGCCGCCTTCCGGATCGCGCCTGCCGCGAAGCGGTTCCATCAGGCCTACCAGCACGGACTGCTCGAGCACTCCCTGTCGGTCGCGCAGTCGGTCAGCGCGATCAGCGCGACCTTCCCAGGGATCGACCGCGAGGTCGCCGTGACGGGCGCGCTGCTGCACGACATCGGCAAGCTCGAGGCGTACACGCTCGATCCGGACGCTCCGGACATGACCGACCTCGGTCGCCTGCAGGGCGAGATCCCGCTGGGCTACTACCGGATCCGGCGGCTCATCGAGGACCTCCCCGGGTTCCCGGCCGCGACGGCCGAGGCGATCCTGCACATCATCCTCAGCCACCACGGCACGCTGGAGCACGGCAGCCCGGTGGTGCCCTGCACCCGTGAGGCGACGCTCGTCCACATGATCGACAACCTGGGCGGCCGCCTCGGGTCCTTCGACCGGCTGGAGAAGGAACTGCCTCCCGGGGCGGAGTGGTCGGGGTTCGACCGGGCGCTCAGCGGCAGCGCGTACTTCCCGCACCGCGAGGGCACCGGGCCAGGCGACTCAAGCGACGTCGCCGCCGCCTGACGCCCCGGGGGCCCCGCTGCGATCGGCGCGCTCCTCGTCCAGGATGCGCCGCAGGTCCTTGGCCGCGGCATCGATGCGCTCGACGTAGTCCGCTCGCTCCTGCGCGGACAACTGGTCGCCGCGCTTGCGCAGCAGGTCGGAGAAGCCGAGCACCAGGGTGAGCGGGGTGCGGAGGTCGTGGACGAGGCGGATCAGCCGCTCCTGCGCGGCCGGATCCGGCGAGCCCTCGGCACCCATCAGTCGTCGTCGTGCTG
>NZ_JBFIGP010000157.1:0-8849 GCF_041602235.1 Paraconexibacter sp. | reverse complement strand
TCATCCGCGAGGCGCTGCGCGACCGCGCCTCGATGGGCGAGGTCTGCGGGGCGATGCAGGACGTCTTCGGGAAGTACCAGCCGAAGTTCTGACCCACGCGGGGCGCTCGCGGCGCCCCCCGGTCAGAGGGCGACCGGCTCGCGGCGCACGTCGCGAGCCGCGGGGTCCATCGGCGGCCACGGATCCGGGGGCGCGTCGGGTGGCCGCCAGCCGCCGTCGTCATCCCCGCCACCCGGCTCGTCGTCCGCGGACGGACCGCTCCCGGTCGCAGGGGCGCAGTACGCGTGGCACACCACGTAGGCCTCCACCGCGAAGCCGATCGCCACGCAGCCTGCGAGCAGTGCGCCGCTCAGCGCAGCCACGGCGCCCGCGAGCCCGATCGCCAGCAGGAACGCCCGTTTGCGGGTCGACATGTGCCAGATGCTACGCACGTGACGCAACGGGCCGTTCAGGCTCCGTAACCGCACCGGCTTGGAAGGAACCCGACGTCCGTGGTGGAAACCCGACGTGCGATGCCCGAAGCGACCGTCAAGCGAACCCTGGTGAAGAGCCCGCCCGAACTGTGGGCGGAGATCAGCGACGCGGAGTCGCTCGCCCGACATCTGGGCGCGTTCGGCGAGATCCGCATCACCCGGACCAAGCCCGAGACCACCGTAGCCTGGGAGGGCGACCGCGCACGCGGCACGGTGGAGATCGAGGCGTCGGGCTGGGGGACCAAGGTCACCCTGACCGCCGAACCGGTGGCGGACAGGGCCGCGGCAGACGATGCCGCGGTCGCAGTGCCGGTTCCCGAGGCCCCGGTCGCGGTCGCGACGCCGGTGCCGGAGGCCGTCCCGGAGACCGGCCCGGAGGCCCTACCGGCGGCCGACGAGGCCGTCGCGCCCGCTGCCGCCGAGGTGGGACCGCCCGCTGCGCCGGAAGCCGCCGAGGTCGCCCCTGAGGTCGCCCCTGAGGTCGCCCCTGAGGTCGCCCCCGAGGTCGCAGAACCCGTCGCCACCGAGCAGCTGGTCGCAGGGCCCGTCGCCCCGCTCGCGACGGTCGAGGAGGCTGCGGCCCCGAGGGTCCCCGCCGAGCCTGCGCCGTCGACCCCCCCGAAGCGGGGGTTCCTGGCGCGCCTGTTCGGCCGCAAGCCCGCTCCCGTCGTGGCGACCCCGGCCGCGGAAGCCGTCCGGCCCTCCGCGCCCGTCGCCCCCGCCGTTCGTGAGGTCCTGGCGCCGGTCGTTCCCGCGGCCGCTCCGACGGTCCACGACGAGACCCACAGCGCAGCCGCGGCGCCCCCCGTCGAGCCTGCCCCGCCGGCCGACGTGGTGGCCGACGCACCCGCTCCCCCCGTCGAGCCCGAGGAACGCGCTTCCGAGGCGTCCACGGCGCAGGTCGAGCCGCCCGCTCCCGCCGCGGAGCCGGCCGAGCCGACCGTCGAGCCGGACGCCAACGCGAGCGCAGGCCCCGAGGCCACCGCCGAGGCCGCCGCGGACGAGGAGCCCGCTCCGGAGCCACTCGACACCGAGCGCGCGACCGAGATCCTCACGGTCGTCCTCGACGACCTCGGCGCGGCGCACCACCGGCCGTTCTCGCGCTCCTGAACCGCGCGGCGGGCCCCGCGTCGCACCCGCGGCGCGCGATGCCCGTGTGACGTACAGGCTGCGCCGGACCGAGGCGCACTAGACTCCGGCGCCGCTATGCGCAAGAAGCCACCGGAGACGTTCGAAGAGAAGCTCGCCCAGCTGCAGGAGCTGCGCGCCGAGGCGATCCACGCCGAGGGGCCGGCCGTCGAGAAGCAGCACGCGAAGGGCAAGTACACCGCGCGGGAGCGGATCGAGAAGCTCCTCGATCCGGGGTCCTTCCAGGAGGTGGACACCTTCGTCCGCCACCGCACCTATGACTTCGAGATGCAGAAGGTGCGTCCGTGGTCCGACGCGGTGGTCACCGGGCACGGCACGATCGACGGTCGCCGCGTCTGCGTCTTCTCCCAGGACTTCACCGTGTTCGGTGGCTCGCTCGGCGAGGTCATGGGCGAGAAGATGTGCAAGATCATGGATCTCGCGGCCAAGATCGGCTGCCCCGTGATCGGCATCAACGACTCGGGTGGCGCGCGCATCCAGGAGGGCGTCGTGTCGCTCGGCGCCTACGGCGACGTGTTCGTGCGCAACGTCAAGTGCTCCGGCGTCATCCCGCAGATCTCCCTGATCATGGGCCCGTGCGCGGGCGGCGCCGTCTACTCCCCGGCCATCACGGACTTCATCCTGATGGTCAAGGAGACCTCGCACATGTTCATCACCGGCCCCGACGTCATCAAGTCGGTGACCGGCGAGGAGGTCGGCTTCGAGGAGCTCGGCGGCGCGATGGCGCACAACTCCAAGTCCGGCGTGGCGCACTTCGCGTTCGAGGACGAGGACCACGCGCTGGAGGAGACGCGCTTCCTCTTCTCCTTCCTGCCGCAGAACAACCTCGAGACGCCGCCGCGCGTCCAGCCGACCGACGACCCGGACCGCATGGATCCGGAGCTCGACCACGTCGTGCCGGACAACCCGAACAAGCCGTACGACATGCGCAACGTCATCAAGCTCATCGTCGACGACGGCGAGTTCTTCGAGGTGCAGGAGCACTTCGCGAAGAACATCATCATGGGCTTCTCGCGCCTGAACGGGCACGCGGTCGGCATCGTCGGCAACCAGCCCGCGGCGCTGGCCGGCGTCCTGGACATCGACGCCTCGGCGAAGGCCGCGCGCTTCGTGCGCACGTGCGACGCGTTCAACATCCCGATCATCACGTTCACGGACGTGCCGGGCTTCCTGCCGGGCACCACGCAGGAGTGGGGCGGCATCATCCGCCACGGCGCCAAGCTGCTCTACGCGTTCACCGAGGCGACCGTCCCGAAGATCACGGTCATCACGCGCAAGGCCTACGGCGGCGCCTACGACGTCATGGCGTCCAAGCACCTGCTCGCCGACTTCAACTTCGCGTGGCCGACCGCCGAGGTCGCGGTCATGGGCGCGGAGGGCGCCGTCAACATCATCTACCGGCGGGACATCGCCGGCTCGCCGACCCCGGACGAGCGGCGGCAGGCCCTGATGGACGACTACAAGGCCCGCTTCGCCAACCCCTACTCGGCGGCCGAGCGCGGCTACATCGACGACGTGATCGTCCCTCACGAGACCCGCCCCAAGCTGATCACCGCGCTCGAGACCCTCTCGACCAAGCGCGACCCGGGCCCGCAGCGCAAGCACGGCAACATCCCGCTGTAGGCGCGCGGGGGGCGTCGCCAACCCGCACTCGACCTGCACGGCCACCGCGGCGCGGCGCCGCGTCCGAGTTGCGCCGCCGGCCCGGCCGCCCGCGCCTCCCGCGACCGGCACCGTCCTCGCGCGCTTCTGGCACCATCCGCCGCGTGAACGTGACCGTTTGGAAGAGGACGCGGGCGGGTGGCGTCGCGCTCGCCGCGCTCGTCACCGGGCTCGGCGTGATCGTGCCCTCCGCCCCCGCCCTGGCCGACCAGACCGCCGCCGCCGACGCGGGCACGCTCAGGGCCTCGGTCACGGCCGACCCGTGGTCCGTGCGCTTCGACGGACCCGCACCGCAGTCCCCGCTCGACTCGGCCCCGGGCACGACCGCCGGCCCCGTGGGCGCTCTCGGCTTCCGCACGAGCGGCGGATGGCGACGCGCGACCCGGATCATCGACCAGGCCCGCGACGGCGACGCGTTCACGGCGACCCTCGCCACGACGGACCCCGGCGGTCGCACGCTCACGGTGCGGATCGCCCCAGCGGGCGACGGCCTCGTCCGCCTCACGGCCCGGGTCGCGGGGGGCGAGGTCTCCGACGTCCAGGCGGTCGGCGGCTCGTTCGTCGCTCCGGCCGGGGAGCACCACCTCGGCTTCGGCGAGCGCGCCAACGCGATCGACCAGCGGGGCAACGAGGTCGAGAACTACGTCGCCGACGGCCCCTACCAGCCGATCGAGGATCCGTTCATCCAGGTGTTCGTGCCGGGGCCGGGATACCGCCCGCGCGCGGACGCCACGTACTTCCCGATCCCGTGGCTGCTCTCGAGCCGCGGCATCGGCGCGCTGGTCGAGAACGACGAGACCTCCACCTTCCGGCTGGCGAACGACGACGAGGGCGCGTGGTCGGTCGCGGTCAACGCCACGGAGATGCGCCTGCTGGTCGTCGCCGGCCCGACCCCGGCCAAGGCGCTGGAGCGCTTCACCGCGCACGTCGGCCGTCAACCCCCGGCCGCCGCGCCATTCTTCTTCGGTCCCTGGTGGCAGGCGAAGGGCGACGCCTACGCCAACCTCGAGCAGCTCCGAGCGGTGGGCGCGGCCGGGTCGGTGCTGCAGACCTACACGCACTACCTCCCGTGCGGTGACCAGCGCGGCAAGCGCCACCGCGAGCGGGACCGCAACGCGCGCTTCCACGCGGCCGGACTCGCGGTCACCACGTACTTCAACCCGATGGTGTGCGAGTCCTACGGTGAGCGGTTCGACGAGGCCGTGAAGCGGGGCGTGCTGACCAAGCGCGCCGACGGCAGCGACTACATCTACGACTACCAGGGTTCCGATCGCTTCAAGGTCGGCCAGGTCGACTTCACGCATCCCGACGGCCCCGCGTTCTACGGCGACCTGCTCGAGGAAGCCGTCGAGGACGGTCACGACGGCTGGATGGAGGACTTCGGCGAGTACACGCCGCTGGACGCGGTCGCGCACGACGGCGGGACCGGCGAGGCGGGCCACAACGCGTACGTGCGTCAGTACCACGCAGCCGCCCGGCTCTACGCGAGGACGCGGACGAAGCGACCGCTCGCGCGCTTCAACCGCTCGGGCTGGACCGGCAGCGCGAAGGAGAGCCAGATCGTGTGGGGCGGGGACCCGACCACCGACTGGGGCTTCGACGGCCTGCGGTCGACCGTCCAGAGCGGCGTGAGCATGGGCCTCAGCGGCGTCTCGCTGTGGGGATCGGACATCGGCGGGTTCTTCGCGCTGAGCGCGCCCCAGACGACGCCCGAGCTGCTCGCGCGGTGGATCGAGGTGGGCTTCGCCAGCGGCGTGATGCGCACCCAGGCCAACGGGTTCGATCTCCAGAGCCGCAAGCGCGCGCAGATCTTCGACAAGGACACGCTGCCGATCTGGCGTCGCTACGCACGGCTGCGCACGCAGCTGTACCCGTACCTCGCGTCGGCGCAGCGGGACTACGACCGCACCGGCCTGCCGCTCATGCGACACCTCGTGCTCGCCTACCCGGACGACGCCCGGGCGACCGGCCGCGAGGACCAGTACCTGCTCGGTGACGACCTGCTCGTCGCGCCGGTCATCACCAAGGGCGCGACGAGCCGCCGCGCCTACCTGCCGCAGGGCGACTGGGTCGAGTGGTGGCGCTCCGTCGACCTCGACGACCAGGTCGCCCCGCAGCTCTCCAAGCCGAAGCTGCTGGAGGGCCGCACCGAGGTCGCGGTGCAGGCGCCGCTCGACGAGCTGCCGCTGTTCGTCCGGGCGGGCGCGGTGCTCCCGCTGCTCGATCCGTCGGTCGAGACCCTGACCGCCTACGGCAAGGGCGCCACCGTGCGCCTCGCCGACCGCAAGACCCGCCTGCGCCTGCTGGCGTGGCCGCGAGGCACGCGCACCACGTCGATCGGCCCGGACCGCCGGGACACCGCCACCAGCGCCGACACGCGCCGCGGCTGGGTCCTCAGGCTCCGCCAGGGACGCACGCGCAAGGTCGAGGTCCAGGCGACGCTGTCGACCCTGCGCGACGGGGCGTTCACGCCATGCCGCATCCTCGGGGGCCGGACCGGACGGGTCCCGCTGAAGCGCAAGTCGTGGTCCTACGACGAGAAGACGGGCGTGCTCCGCGTCCGGCTGACGGCGCGCAACGCGCGGCTGCAGGTCCTGCGGAACTGCTGAACGCGGGCGCGCCGGGACGGCGCGTCCGGCCTCGCACATCCGTCGAGCACCGCGTCTCCGTCACACGACCGGTGTCGCAGCGGGTAGCGTCGCTGTTCCCACCCAGGTTCCGTCCCACTGCAGGAGGCATCCCCCATGTCCCAGTCGCCGATCACCCGCCGGCGCTTCGTTTCCGGAGCAGCGGCCGGCGCGGGCGCCGTCGTGCTCGCTCCGCAGTCCTTCGCCCTCGGCCTGGCGAGCGCCAGACGGGCCCCGATGTTCCGGGGCGGGCGCTTCAGCGACGGCGTCATGTCCGGCGACCCCACGCCGACCGGCATCACGCTGTGGACGCGCGTCAACGGCGTCGAGGGCGCGGGCCGCGTCGAGCTCGAGATCGCTCGCGACCGGGCGTTCAGGCGGGTCGTCCAGCGCAAGCAGATCGCCACGCGCGGCCTCGTCAACCACGCGGTCAAGGCACGGGTCACGAAGCTCGACCCCTACGAGGAGTACTACTACCGCTTCAGCACGCGGACCGGCGAATCGCGGGTGGGGAAGATCCGTACGGCGCTTCCGCCGGGCTCCAACCAGCCGGTGCGGTTCGCGTTCTTCTCCTGCCAGGACTACACGCACGGCTACTACAACGCCCACGAGGTCATGGCCGCCGGGGACTACGACTTCGTGGTCTGCCTCGGCGACTACATCTACTCCGAGACCTACCACTCGGTGAAGGGGACGAAGACCGCCGTCCGCGATGACCGCATCGGTCGCAGCGGGCCGAACAAGAGCATCGTCCGCGAGGCGCGGACGCTCTCGGACTACCGCAAGAAGTACTCGCTGTACCGGTCGGACCCGGCCTTGCGCGCGGTCCACGCGGAGTTCCCGATGGTCATGCTCTGGGACGACCACGAGGTGCAGGACAACTACGCCGGCGCGGAGCGGTACGGCGGTCTCGGCCCCAGCAAGCGCTTCGGCCCGCATCGCAAGAAGGTGGCGAACCGCGCGTTCTTCGAGAGCATGCCGGCCTTCGCGGGCAAGAACCGCCAGCGCCTCTTCCGGTCGCTGCGGTTCGGCAACGTCGTGGACCTCATCGTCATGGACCAGCGCAGCTACCGGGAGAACCAGCCGTGCCGCGACGCCGTCGTGCCCCCGTGTGACGGGTACGACGCGCCGCGCGACTTCCTCGGTCGGCGGCAGATGAACTACGTCAAGGGCAAGCTCGCCGCCTCCAAGGCGGCGTGGAAGGTGCTGGCCAACGAGGTCCCGATCATGCCGACGCGCGTCCTCGGCGGCGCCAACTACACGTACGACACGTGGACCGGGTACCCCCGGGAGCGCGAGGAGCTCCTGGCCTTCCTGCGCGATCGCGGCATCAAGGACACGGTGTTCATCACCGGCGACCTCCACACGTTCATCGCGGGCGACGTGCGCACCGACCTCGGGGACGGCGAGACCGTCGCGCTGGAGTTCGTCGGCGGCTCGATGACCTCGCAGTCGCTGGGCGAGACGACCCTCGACGCGGGCGGAGGGGTCATCCTGCCGGGCAACGACGCGAACCCGAACACCGACCCGGGCATCATCGAGGCCCTGCGCGGCGTGAACCCGTGGGTCGACCAGGCGGACTTCGACCACCACGGCTTCGCGAAGGTCGTTGCCACCCCGAGCGCCTTCGACGTCCAGATGGTCCGCGTGGAGACGATCAAGCAGCGCTCCCGCCGGACCCTGCCGAGCGCCGGGTGGCGCTATCGCGTGCAGCGCGGCCAGCAGTCGATCAAGGGCGTCAACGGACCGCCGGCGGCGTAGGTCGGCGGCGCCGGCGGGTCAGCGTGCCCGCGCGCTCGCGCGGAGCGTGCGGTCCAGCGACCGCATGGCGCGGCGGACGTCGAGTCCGCCGAACCGGACCTGGTCGCGCAGATCCGCCCCGCGCCGACCCCCACGAAGCAGGGCGCGCCGGACCTGCGCCAGCGTGGCGTTCGGACGGCGGGCCCAGAGCAGCGCGGCGCCGCCCGCGACGAACGGCGTCGCGGCGCTCGTGCCCGTGAACGACCGCACCCGCGCTCGAGGCCGGATCGACGGGACGCTCAGGCCGGGTGCCGCGAGGTCGACGAGATCGCCGTAGGCGGAGGCTTCGATCAACGAGCCGTAGCGGTCCGTCGCACCGACCGTGAGCATGGTCGGCAGGTGGTAGGCCGCCGGGAAGAGCTTGTCGGACCCGAGGTCCGCGCCGGAGTTGCCTGCCGCGGCGACGACGAGCACCCCGCGAGCGCCCGCCTCGCGCAGGACGCGCTCGATAGCGGGATCGTCGTCCGGCGTCGTCAGGCTGACGTTGATGATCTGCGCGCCCTCCTGCAGCGCGTAGCGCATGCCGCGCGCGACGTCGGCGGTCGTGCCGTCCATGTGGTCGCCCAGGACCTTGACGGCCATGATCCGCGCGTGGGGCGCGACACCCGAGCGTCGCTTCCACCGTGGCTTGGCGGCGAGGATGCCGGCGACCGCGGTGCCGTGCCCCGAGCGGTCGTCGACCGGCGCACCCGGCTCCACCAGGTTGACCCCGTGGACGTCGTCGACGAAGCCGTTGCCGTCGTCGTCCAGCCCGTTGACCACCTCGCCGGGGTTCTGCCACAGCGCATCCGCCAACGCCGGGTGCCCCAGATCCACACCGCTGTCCACCACCGCGACCACGGGACCTTGCGGAACGGGCGACACGGTCTTGGGCACCCCGGCGGACCGCAGGGCCCACGCCGACCCGTAGCGGCTCGCCGCTCCGGCCTCCGCCACGAGGCCCAGTAGCGCGACCGCGATGAGGACCGCGAGCGCGACCGGTCGCAGCGGACGTGACGCCCGGTGGTACGCGGATGTCGCGGACCGAGGGCCGTCTGGCCCACCTTGGGTGTCGAGGAGAAACGACACACCAAGACCCTGACCGTCGGGGGCGTGTTCCTCGATCCCCGAGACGGATGGTCGTCCCGTCGGACATCAC